>CAZJKK010000099.1:4535-7448 GCA_964546605.1 uncultured Clostridia bacterium | reverse complement strand
TAGGAACAACAAATGTAATTCCACCTACTCCTCCTAAAAAACCTGATATAAATACGGCTGCATATCTTATACGATAAACATTTACCCCCACTGAATCTGCCGCTTGAGGGTGCTCACCGCAAGCTCTAAGTCTAAGTCCAAAACGAGTATGACTTATAACAATCCATGAAACCAATGCTATACCTAAACCAATATATGTTGTTATATAACAATTTTGAAAAAGTATTGGTCCAATAACCGGTATATCTCCTAAAACCGGAACAGATTTTATATAAAATGTATCCTTAAACTGTACCTGTTGAACTCCTTGAACCATTCTTGCAGTAAATATGGCAAAGGCAGGCGCAAACATATTTAATGCAGTACCACTTATGGTTTGGTCGGCTTTTAGCTTAATAGATGCAAAAGCATGAAAAAGAGTAAATACAGCTCCGCTTATTCCAGCTATTAATACAGCTAATAAAAGCAGCCCTTGACCGCTCATGGAATTTTGAAAAACATTAATAAATGCTATTCCGGCAAATGCTCCTACTACCATTATTCCTTCTAAGGCTATATTTATGATACCACTTCTTTCTGAAAACATTCCACCCAACGCTACTATTAAAAGAGGAATGGCGAAATACATGGTTTGTTGAGCTACAAAATATAAAGTACTCATTTTATTCCTCCTTTTCCGGTTCTTGAGTATTTTCAGAACTTATATCTTCAACATCTTCAATTTCTACAGAAACTATTTCTTCACCTATACCCTTATCTAAAGGAGAGGTAGATTTAAGATTTATATTTTCAGAAGTATTGCTTTCACTTTCTACAACAGGTTTTGAAATAATTTTGTTGATGATTTGCTTAAACAACAAAGCAAATGCGCCACAATAAATGATAACAGCTATAATCATATCAATTATTTCCGGAACAAAATTATATAGCTGAATATTGAATCCACCTACAGTAAGGTGTCCAATAAACAAGCCTGCAAACAATATTCCAATTGGATGTGATGTTCCTAATAATGCAACGGAAATACCGCTAAATCCTTCTGGAGCCAATATATCTAATACTTGAAGATATTTTCCTGAACCTGAAAGATATAAAATTCCTCCACCAAGACCAGACAATGCTCCCGCAATAACCATTGACAGAATTATGCTTTTCTTTTCATTAATACCGGCATACCTGCTTGCGTTTTTATTGCTGCCGCATGCTTTTAATTCATAACCAAATGTAGTTTTCTGCAATATTATATAAACAACTATTACAGATAATATGGCTATAATTATACCAATATTCAAATTAGGAATATTAAAAAGCTTATCAAGACCAGCCTTAGGAAGTATGGCGCTTTTAGCTACAGGTCTTGACTGGTTTTTAAGTGCATCATATACTGTTTTTACAATAGTCATATTAACAAGGTACATGCCTATATAATTCATCATTATAGATGTAATAACTTCATTAACATTAAAAAATGCCTTTAACAGTCCCGGCCCTGAGCCCCATATAGCTCCTGCTAATGTTGCTCCCATGAGTGCTACCACCCAATGTATTTCAGGAGGCAAAAATGTCCATTTGATTCCGATAAAGATTGCAACAAAAGCACCACATGTAAATTGACCTGATGCTCCAATATTAAACAATCCTGTTTTAAAAGCAAATCCAACAGATAAACCTGTCATAATAATGGGAGTTGCATAATATATAACCTGACCCATTCCTCTAGCACCTTGTGAAAAGCCACCTGTTAATATAGTAGCAAAAGCAGGCAGGGCATCCTTTGAATTGCTTATAAATAATATAATTAGTCCGAAAAGCAAACCTGCAGCAATAGCCATTAAGGATGACATAAGGCTGGTTAAACCTTTTAGATCCGGCAATTTATGCTTTCTTTCCATAGTCTACACCTCTTTTCGAACCAGCCATGTAAAGTCCCAGTTCTTTTACTGTAATTTCTTTAGGATTTAAATCCCCTACAATTTCACCCTCATATATAACAATTATTCTGTCACTTACATCCATAACCTCATCCAGCTCCAGAGATACTAAAAATACAGCCTTTCCTGCATCTCTTTGCGCTATTAATTGTTTATGAATATATTCAGTTGCGCCAACATCCAAGCCTCTGGTAGGTTGAACTGCAATTACTATTTCCGGATCTCTGTCAAGTTCCCTGGCAACAATAAGCTTTTGTTGATTTCCACCGGACATATTTCTCACAACAGAATCCTCATCCCTTGGGGATCTTATATCATATTGCTTTATTAGTTTTTTTGCATATTCCCTGATTTCATTAAATTTAATAAGTCCTAACTTTTGAAATCTTGGCTCATAATATGTTTGCAAAACTGAATTTTGCATTATATCAAAGTCTAATATTAAACCATGCTTATGTCTATCCTCAGGTATATGGGCAATTCCATCAAGACATTTTTTTCTAATGGATTCTCTAGTAATGTCCTTGCCATTTAAGGTTATTGATCCTTCATTAATAGGCATTAGTCCTGTAATACCATAAACAAGCTCTGATTGACCATTGCCGTCAATACCAGCTAAACAAACTATTTCACCTTTTTTCACATCAAAGGAAACATTGTCAACTAAATTCTTTTTTGAGCCCTTTGACTTTATAGTAAGATTTTTAACTTCCAGTACAGTATCTCCTGGTTTCAAATCCTTTTTGTCAATATTAAAATTAATTTTACGTCCAACCATCATTTCTGACAATTGTTCCTTAGTAGTGTTTTCTACATCAACTGTTCCTATATATTTTCCTTTTCTTAATATAGTACAGCGATTAGCTACTTCCTTTATTTCATTTAACTTGTGTGAAATGAAAATAATTGATTTTCCTTCTTTAATCAATTCCTTCATTATTTTCATTAATTCTTCGATTTCCTGAGGCGTTAAAACAGCCGT
>CAZJKK010000099.1:0-4435 GCA_964546605.1 uncultured Clostridia bacterium | reverse complement strand
ATTCCTTCATTATTTTCATTAATTCTTCGATTTCCTGAGGCGTTAAAACAGCCGTTGGTTCATCAAAAATTAATATGTCGTTGTCACAATATAACATTTTGAGTATTTCAACTCTCTGTTGCATTCCTACAGTTATATCTGATATATAAGCATCCGGATCAATTTTTAATTTATAACGCTCACTAAGTTCCATAACCTTTTTTCTGGCATCATCTTTTTTTAAGAAGCCTGCTTTAACGGTTTCTCTTCCCAATACAATGCTTTCTAGCACAGTAAAATTATGAACCAGTTTAAAATGTTGATGAACCATACCGATATTTAGGTTATTTGCATCATTTGGATTATTGATTTTTTCTTGTTTTCCATTAATGATTATTTCACCTTTTTCTGCCTGATATAAACCAAATAAAACGCTCATTAAAGTAGATTTACCTGCTCCGTTTTCTCCCAATAATGCATGTACCTCGCCTTTTTTAACCTTGAAGGTAACATCATCCAGAGCCTTAAAATTACCGAACTGTTTTGTGATGTGGTTCATTTCTATTACATATTCCATAAGGCACCACCTAAGTATAATTTACAAATAAAGGTTGCTTAAGGCTAACGCCTACAGCAACCTTATTTAATATGAATTATTTAATTATTTAATAACTTCAACTTTAACTTTTTCTGTTACAATATCTCCTGCTGTAACTTCTTCAGCTGGTTTTCCTGCTTTTTCTACAACAGCAGCATCATTTAATATTTCTATTTCTTGAGCTACAATTTTTCCGTAGATAGCATCATAATCAGCTTGTGTGAATTTTTCAAATCTTGAATTTTCCATTGGTAATTGAACGCCTTCAACAGTAGCATCAAGTGATACTGAAGTTCCGCCAGGGAAGTTTCCTGCATAGTATGCATCTAATGCATCATATACTGATTTTGCTAAGTTCTTCATAGAAGAAGTAATAACTGTATCAGATTCAGCTGATTGGTCAACGTCAACACCTATAACTTTTGTACCTGCTGCTTCAGCAGCCTTCATAACTGAGTTTCCTACAGCACCACCGCAAGCAAATATAACTTCTGTTCCTTCATTATACCATGAAGAAGCTTTTGCTTGGTTTTCAGGAGAAGCATCAAAGTTTCCAACATAAGTGTATTTAACTTGAACATCTTCAGTTAAGCCAAGTTCTTTTGCTGCATAATCAGCACCTTGTACAAATCCGTATCCGAAACGTACAACCGCTGGAACTGCCATACCACCCATAAATCCTAATTTAGTATATCCTTCTTTTACTATACTATAGCCAGCTAAGAAACCTGCTTCTTCTTCAGCATAGAATATTGAGTATGTATTAGGAGCTATTTCAACATTGTAATCTCCGGCATGTGGTGCACCATCAAGGATTACGAAGTTCACATCAGGATATTGAGTTTGAACTGTATGAATTGGCACTTCAAACAAGAATCCTGGGCATACAATTACTTTAGCGCCTGCTTTAACAGCAAGGTCTATGGAATTTATATAAGCAGAGTCTGATTTCTCAGTTGGTTTATAATACTTATATGTAATTCCTTTTTCTTTAGCGTAAGCTTCTACGCCTTCCCATGCACCTTGATTAAATGACTTGTCATCGATTGTTCCAACGTCAGTAATAAGTGCAAGTTCAAATGTATCTGCTTTTGGTTGTTCTGCAGGTGTTTCTGCTGGTGTTTCAGCAGGTGTTTCTGCAGGAGCTGGTGCTGGTTCTTCTTTTGCACATGCTGATATAGTAAATACCATAACAAAAGCAAGTGCGATCATGGCTAATTTTCTCCATGTTTTCATAATATTATTTCCCTCCAAATTTTTTTATGAAAATTATTTATAAATTACGCCTTAGCGTCATTTATCAACTTAATGGCAGAGCTTGTTCCAAGTCTTGAGCAGCCTTCGTTTATGAAATTTTCCATATCTTCAATTGTTTTTATACCGCCTGAAGCTTTAATTTTAACATTGGAACCTATGTGATGTTTAAATAATTTTACATCCTCCATAGTTGCACCACCTGTGCCAAAGCCTGTAGATGTCTTAATATAGTCGGCACCGGCATTAGTTACAGCATGACACATGGCAATTTTTTCTTCTTCATTTAAATAGCATGTTTCCACTATAACCTTGAGAATTTTACTTCCCACTGCTTGTTTTAAAGCTTTTATTTCTTCCTCAACCTTTTTATAATCCTTGTTTTTAACGTCAGAAATATTGATAACCATGTCTATTTCATTTGCACCGTCTTCTAAAGCTTTGTGACATTCTGCAATTTTAGCTTCTGTTACAGAATAGCCCAAAGGAAATCCAACCACAGTACAAATATTTATTTTACTGCCATATGTATCATTTATTCTTTTTATATAATTGGGTGGTACACAGACAGATGCAGTATTATATTCAATAGCTTCATCGCATAAAACCTTTATATCCTCCCATGTAGCAAACGCTTTCAACAGAGTATGGTCAACAAATTTCAACAGTTCAAATTTATTCATATTATCTCCCTTGCTTTATACATCTTATAATACCTCTTATATTTATTAGTTTATCACAAAAAAATTCAATAGTCAATTATAACTATATTGTATAAGTATTGATATAGCTATTGTTTTTTTATACAAAACTCAATTGTTCTTCCTCATTTAATATTTTTTTTAGAAATGTTATTCTATGTATATCTGTTGGCCCATATTCTAATAAAGCATTTATATGATCCTTTGTTCCATAGCCTTTATTTTTAGCAAATTTATATTGAGGATAAATTTTATCTAACTTATCCATTTGATTATCCCTTGTAACCTTTGCTATTATGGAGGCAGCTGCAATACCATGACATTTTGCATCTCCATGAATAATATTTAACTGAGGAATATCTGTATCCAGCTTTTCAGCATCTATTAAAAGGTGATCAGGTATTACCTGATTGCCATCTTTGTCTTTTAAATTAACAATTGCCTGAAGCATAGCAATCTTTGTGGCACGCTTAATATTCAACTTGTCCACCTTTTCGCAGCTCATTTCTCCAATACCTATCGCAATTGCCTTTTCCTTTATAACGCCATACAATTGTTCTCTTTTTTTCGCTGTTAACTTTTTAGAATCGTTAACTCCTTCTATTAATACGCCTTGAGGCATAATAATTGCACATGTAACAACACTTCCTGCCAAACAGCCTCTTCCTACCTCATCTATACATGCAATATATTTATAACCCTTGTCCCAAAGCTCTTTTTCAATTTTAAGCATACTAACTCCTTTACAATAGCTCTATTGCTGAAAATTGCAGTTTAATGCTTTACCATTGTATTTTATTTTCGCTTTATTGTTCTACTGTCAATTTCACTGGGTGTTTCTAGCGTAATTTTTCCTAATTTCCCGCTTCTAAAATCATTAAACAATAAATTTGATACTCTTAAATAATCAATATCAGTTTTATTTAAAAGAAATCCTTTTTTTATTGCAATGTTATCCAATATATCTAAAGGCTTTTCACCTATTTCTATATTGTATAGCTCAATTATAGCATTTATTTTGTTTAATTCTATCATTTTTTCGACAAATTTTAATGCGATTTCTTCAAGAACCATAACTTGATCCTTAATAGCTCCAGTAAAAGCAAGATTTAAAGCCGTCGCATCATCTTCAAATTTAGGCCATAAAATTCCCGGGGTGTCTAACAAATCAATATTACCTGCTAAATTAATCCATTGCTTGCCCTTTGTTACACCAGGCATATTTCCAGTCTTTGCACTTTTTCGTTTGGCCAATGAATTAATGAGGGTGGATTTGCCAACATTAGGTATTCCCACTATCATGGCTTTAATAGTTCTGTTTTTTAACCCTCTTTTTTTGTATCTTTCAACTATTTCTTTAGAAGCTTCTGCTATGGCAGCATTTAATTTGTTTAACTCTTTATTGTTGGTAGAATTATATAAAACGCATGACCATCCCTTGCTCTTGTAATACTCTTCCCATACTTTGTTCATGTTTGGATCAGCTAAATCATATTTATTTAAAACTATTAATCTTTTTTTATCCCTAAACAACAAATCAAAATCAGGATTCTTGCTTGATATGGGAATTCTTGCATCAATTACTTCAATAACAATATTAACCAGCTTTAAATTTTCTTGAAGCAGGTCTTTTGTTTTTTTCATGTGTCCCGGATACCAATTTATATTCATATTAACCCCTTTGATAAAAATTGAGGACGATATCGCCCTCAATAATTATTAATAATTCTTTAATTCTTTAACCTTAGTTGCCTTACCTGTTCTTTCTCTTAAGTAGAACAATTTAGCACGTCTTACTTTACCTCTTCTAGTAACTTCGACTTTCTCGATTTTTGGTGAATGAACAGGGAATGTTCTTTCAACACCAACTCCGTAAGAAATTTTTCTAACTGTGAAAGTTTCT
>CAZJKK010000098.1:0-7542 GCA_964546605.1 uncultured Clostridia bacterium | reverse complement strand
GTCACAAATAGCTATCTGCAAAATGTCTACACCCCCATAGATAATATTCCATATTCTTCATTAACTGCTGCAATATTTACTTTTCCAACTATTACTTCTGCAATACTGCCTTCGTCCACTTCTTTACAAATAAAAAAACCATTTTTTCATGCTCTCATCATCTTTAAAAACACTTCAACAATTTCAGGATCCAGTTTAGTGCCTGCCAAGAGTTTAATTTCTTCCAACGCCTCATCTTTATTTCTTATAACACTGTTATAACCATTTGTCATGAAATCATATATCTCAGCAATTGCAATAATTCTAGCATATATTGGAATTTCCTCACCTTTTAACTTCTTAGGATAGCCTGTACCATCCCAATTTTCGTGGTGAGAGTATACACCTTCTGCCAAGTCCAAAGTATCATCAAAAAGATTTAAAATACGATAGCCAATAACCGAATGCTGCTGCATAGCTTTTATTTCCACTGTAGATAATGTCTTTTTCAACAATATACCAGGTTCCAACACAATTTTTCCGATGTCATGAAGATACCCAGCTTGTTCAAGTCTTTTAATATCTGTTTCCGGCAGCTTTAGAGACTGACCGATTCTCTTGCATAACATACTGACTGACATGGAATGCTCCCTTTCATTAGGGCTTCTCTCATGAATTTCCTTAATAATAGTATTAATAACATCAGAATTGAACCTAGAGTGATTCATAGTTTTGTGCTTATACATATTACTTTCTGCACGAGCTATAGTATCTTCAACCTTCTCCATAGAATTCAATTTAGTTGCGCATCCAATGGAAATACTGTTTTTAATTGCAGTTACATGTGTTTTTGAAAAATCATCCTTTATCTGCTGAAGAATTTTCCTTGCAGCTTGCTCCTCTGTGTTTGGCAATGCAATGACAAATTCATCCCCTCCTAAACGGGCCGCGAAAGCTTTATCATTCATACAAGATGATTTTATAATATCAACAAACTTCATGATAAGAGCATCACCGGCATCATGTCCAAAAATATCATTTGTCATTTTTAATCCATCTAAATCAGCGAAAATAATAGATAATGGAAGATTTTCCGAAATCTCCTCTTTCTTCAATGTTTGCTCAAAACAACCTCTGTTTAATAAACCCGTAAGGGAATCATGATAGCTAATATATTCCAACTTAGCAGTTCGCTCCTGAACAGTCATCTCCAAATTATTTACAAGTTCATTAATTGTATCCGCCATTTTGTTAATAGATGCTGAGAGTTTACCGAGCTCATCATTTCGATATACAGATACCCTCTGAGACAGATTTCCAGATGATAACTCTTCTGTTGTTTGAACAATTTTGAAAAATACTTTTCCAAGCTTTTTTATTAATATATAATGAACTGATAATACTATTATTACCGCTATAACAACAACCATAAGTGTTATTTTCATATTATTTATAATATCTTTCATTAAAAAACTTCTTGGTATGGTTGATATTAATATCAAATTAAGTCCATTAGTTTGATAACTCTGAAAATTAAGAAAATAGCTGTCCTTTTTACCTTTGTAAAAAATATCATTGTCTTCTGTAGCCCTATACTGCTCTAATGCCTCTTGTATAAATGGATACTCCTGTTCAACTGCTCTAAGGTTGTCGTAGTTTAAGGAATTTGCAATCATATCTCCATTATTTTGGTCAATAATAAGAACAGCTCCTCTGTTTGCTTTTACTATTTCTTCCAGATGCTCGTTTAAATCAGAAAAACTAATACTAGAGTTTAAAATGAACTTTTTATCACCACTATAGATTGAATCAGCTGTTGTTAAAATCAGCTCTTTATCCATAAAATGATCAATCTTATCAATTGCAATTTTGTTTAAATCTGTTGCCATAGCTTTAGCATGTTTGTTATTAGAGGATGTCCAACCTGTAAAAACAATTATGGTCATTAAACCGGTAATCAAGAATATGGAAAATGCAAAAATTATAATAGTTAAATTCTTTATGGAAATACTTTTGGTGCGTAATAAATTGTTCATTTTAAAATATTCTCATTCCTTACCTATATTTTCTAAGAAGCTTTGTGCAATGTCCGGATCAAACTGTGTACCAGCATTTTTTTGTATTTCTTCTAAAGCCTGCTTTTTTGTCAATGCTTTTCGGTAAACTCTGTCCTCTACCATTGCGTCATATGCATCTGCTATAGCTATTATTCGAGAAAGAAGGGGAATCTCCTCACCCTTTAATCCTCTTGGATAGCCATTTCCATCCCAGCGCTCATGATGAGACAGTATATATTCTGCTATGTGCTCAAGTTCACTTGATGATTTGGCTATTCTGTATCCGATTTCAGGGTGTTTTTTCATTATTAACCATTCATTTTCAAGTAAGCTTGATGGTTTGTTAAGCACTCTTTCATCAATGCATACCTTTCCTATATCATGAAGCATTGCTAAAAGCTCCAGTTCGGATAGCTCTTTGCTCGACAAATTCAATAATTCTCCTATTTTTCTTGAAATATCTCCAAGCCTTCTTGCATGTTCTTCTGTTTCCTGGCTCTTTTCATAAACAGTAGCGAGCATGGAATTTATAATGTGACTATGTGAACTTTTACGATCTAATAGCATTTTATTTCTCAAATCTTCATCTGCAGTTTTGGCTGCATTATACATGGAAATATTGCTGTCTTCTTTTGTTGCACACCCTATGGAAAAGCTGATTTCAAACAGCTTGGTTTTATTTTTGTTATTGTAATCTAAGCATGCATTTTCAATGTTGCTAATGATTTCTTGAGCTGCTTTTTTATTTGTATTTTGTAAGATTATTGCAAATTCATCTCCGCCTATCCTTGCCAGAAAATCATCAGGTCTTATGCTTCCTTTTAGAATTTCTGATGCCTTGATTATGAGATTGTCTCCTTCTGAATAACCAAATGCATCATTAATCATCCTTACACCGTTTAAATCTAAAATAAGAATTGAAACAGGAGCATTATTTCTATTATCTAGATTAGCCATAAACTCTTCAAAATATTTTCGGTTATAAAGATTTGTCATATAATCATGATCTATCATGTATTGAATTTGAGCTTCTTTTTCCTTACGTTTTGAAATATCTTCAATTATACAAAGGTGATTATAATCTTCTAAATTATTAATCTTTAATGAAGAAATTTTTTTGTTAATCCATATTTCTGTATTATCTGGTTTGATGTAGCGCTTTTCTATTTCATAGCTATCTATTTCTCCGGATTTGAATTTGTCAAACAGCTCCATATCCAAAGTCAAATCTTCAGGATGAGTTATTTCAGGCCACTTGGTTGTTTTTAATTGCTCTACTGGCCTTCCGGTTATTTTTTCAAACATTGGATTAATGTTTATCATGTCTGATTCATATGCAATATCATATCTATCGTTGTGACCAATGGCAATACCTAAAGAGGCCTGGTCAAATATAGCTTTGAACAAGCTTTCGCTTTTCTGCAATTTATTATCCATAATAATAAACCTAGTTTTTTCATCGGTTATTTGTAGGTATTGATAGTATGAAATATTAAGCATTACTAAAATAATCAGCAAGCAAAACATTACCATTGACACTTGTAATGTTCTTACTATTGCATGATAATTCCAGCTCTCAACAGGATAATCAATTCTAAAAACAGCAATAATTTCATCTGTATCTATGCTTTTCATAGGTACAAGAACACTGGCCCATGAGCCCCATCTGTCAGTAACAGGGTTTAATATTGTTGTTTGACCTGTATTAAATATTCCAAATATCCTACTGTCTGCTTCTGTATACTCCAGTCCTGGAGGTGAATAATCCTCAGAGCCTTCAACTTCAGAATCTGCTAAAATATGTATCTTGTCTTCTTTTTTAACAAATATATATGCACGGCGTATCTCATCATTATTTTTAACAAGTCTAATAAGGCTGTTTTTAATTTCCTTGTATTCTGTTTTATCCAAATCGCCTGAGTTTCCATTAAACTCATGGATTAATGTTTTATGAATCCCTGCTGCAAAGGTTTCAGCATTCTTAATGGCATTGTTTTCTGTTGACTTAACAGATCTATGCCATACATAATTAATATATACTGAACTTATAATCAAAAAAATAATAACTGGTAATATTATTTTTTTGAATTTAGAATTGAGCCGTTTATCAGAAGTTCCGTCCACTGTAGCCTCCATGAAATTCTATTATTATGAGTTTAGCTAGAAGTTTTGAATAGTCATATTTGGTTAACACGGTATTTTTTAGCAACACTATAAATAGTATAGTGTATATTATCTTTAAAAACAAGTTTTTTTGATAAAATTCGACTCTTATAAACACTATGTGGGGTATATGGGTGCTTGGGTGATACCATTAGTTCTCCCGATTTCAAGATATAAGTTTATATTCTATTATATTGATGATTAATAAATTTTTTAAGTTATAACTTAATAATTATTTGATATTTATCTAATTTTAGGTTATACTATTATCAGATGTGAGGTGATGTTATGAAAAATAGAGATTTATATCTTTCTCAGCTAATCCAATATAAGGATAAGCCATTAATAAAAGTTATTACTGGCATTAGACGCTGTGGAAAGTCTACTCTGCTTTCCCTATTTAAAGACTATTTAATCAATACTGGTATACCTGAAAAAAATATTATTCGAATAAACTTTGAGTCCTTTGAGTTTGACCATATTTCTAGTTACAAGGAAATGCATACCCATATTAAAGAAAGATTAGCTGACAACAAAACGAAACACTATATTCTTTTAGATGAAGTTCAAATGATTCCCTCTTGGGAAAGAACAGTAAATTCATTCCTAGTAGATGCAAATGTAGATATATACATTACTGGTTCCAACGCTTATTTATTATCTTCAGAGCTTTCTACATTGCTTTCTGGTCGGTATGTTGAAATCAAAATGCAGCCTTTATCTTTTAAAGAGTATCTAGACTTTCTTGATTCAAGCACTAAGGATAATCTTCAGGAAAAATTCAATCAATATATAAAATTTGGAGGTCTTCCTACTGTTGTTGAGCTTTTAGATAACCTAAACACTGTCGGACCTTTCCTTGAAGGAATTTACAATACAGTATTAGTTAAAGATGTTATAGAAAGAAATAGCATACGAGATTCTGCTTTACTTGAGAGCATTCTAAAATATATAGCTGCAAATATTGGCAATATAATATCAACTAAAAAAATCAGTGACTACCTATCTAGCACTGGCAGAAAAACAAGCGTTGAGACGGTTGATAACTATTTAAAGATGCTCGAAAATGCATTTATAATATACAAAGCAAATCGTTATGATCTTAAAGGTAAAATGTTCTTAAAAACCCTTGAGAAATATTACATTGTCGATATGGGAATACGAAATCAATTAACTGGACTTCGAAATACTGATTATGGTCACATGCTTGAAAATATCGTATACCTTGAATTAATTAGACGTGGTTACGATGTAACAATTGGAAAAATTGGATCTCTGGAAGTTGATTTTGTAGCCACAAAAGTAAATGAAAAAATCTACTACCAAGTTTCAGCTACAATACTAGACGAACAAACCAGAGATAGAGAATTACGTTCTCTTCAGGCCATTAACGATAATTATCCAAAACTTATTTTGACAATGGACCAGCCAGTATTTGATGACTATTCTGGTATTAGAATTCAAAACATATTAGATTTTTTACTTGATTAGTAAAAGCCCTTTAATCAGGGCTTTTTTAGTTTCATTATTATTTCGTTTTATGAATCTTTGAAATTAAAATAACTCAAGAATGCCTTAGACCCTTGCAGCTCCTCATTAAGCAACATAAGGTGTTTTTGAAAAGCACTGTGAACCTCCATACAACCGCCATTTTGTCTTTATCTCATTATATCTAACAAGTCAATAGGCATACATGCCTATGAATAATACTTTTGGAATTTGCTCTTTGGTTTATCTGGGATAGTCATTTTAATTTTTCCCTCTTCAATCAACGGAGTAATATATGTCTTTATAAAATAAGTTGGGGCTTCAAAACCAAACTTTTCAGCAAGCTCTTCCCTAGAACGTGGCGTAATGCAGTAATTTAATATCTCCTGTTTAAAATCAGCATCTTTGCCTTGAATATCTGCTTTTTTATAAAATATAACCTTGAAAACTCCTCGTCTATCAATAAATACCGGAGCAGGCATGCCAGCCTTTTTAAGTTCAGCTATTACAGTAGGGATACCAGAAAAACGATTTTCAGTATCAATCATAATTTCTAACGCTCCTGCTAAATATGGATTTCTAGTATCTGCAGCTGCCTTCCCTAAATCATCTATAGTAATTCTGCCATATAGACCTCCCGGATTTTCAAGCTCCAATCTATCCTCATACATTACTAACCTTATAGGTGAGCGTTCTGTATGAACACTGTAATCTCTATGTATAAGTGCATTTAGTGTAATTTCTCTGACTGCTTTTATTGGATATTCTGGCTTATCAGCACGAGTCCCATCTTCAGTTATTATAGTTTTCACCTTCATGTTCCTTCGAACAAAAGCTAATGTTCCTTCAAGCATTTGTGATATTGTTCCTTCGATACGCTTATTATCTACAAATCGTTCTCCATCCTCACCAAGTTCTCCTATTTCTTTGCCCTGCACCACCATCGCTGTTACGCTTAACTGCGGAAAAAATTCTTGTGGATATTCACCAAGTAGCATTAATCCTGCCAAAGTAGGAAGACCATCTTGACTTATACCTTGAGTTTCTAATACTCGTTGATCGTCAAGATTTACCAAATTAACCTTTTGCCTACGTAGCTTTATTAAATATTCAGTTATATTATCCTTTTTTAAATGTTCCATTATTGCTCTATCAAAAGTACGAAGTTCATCATGTATCCTTCTTTTAAAAGCTTCATAGCTGTATATTTCATATTCTGTCATAGGTTGGTCGGAATCGCCAACACGAATGTAAGATCCTCGCAACCTTCCTGACCCTTTATAAAAACATGGTTTGTCATAAATATCACACTCAGAAATTTCCGCACTAACAACCAACTTATCGGCTAATTGAGCAACTGTAAAAAGCGGTCTTACGACAGGCTCCATTTGCAGAGATTGTTCCACAACTTTCTTTTGAAGGTCTTGAGCATCATATACACCTACCACTTTATATCCAGCGTCTTCGTCAATTCCAAAAATAATTATCCCACCACCAATTTGATTAGAAAAGCTTGATAAAGTATCATAAAGTTTTGATGGTGTCCCTCCTGATGCTTTCTTAAGTTCTATATGCTGTTTTTCACATTTTTCAGAAATAATTTTTTTAACTAATTGCACTAATTCTTCTTCTAACACATAATCCCCTCCTAAACATCTTTATATACATAATACTATAATTTTATGAAAATATCAAGATTTTATGCAAATATTTATAAAATTTAGTTAAATATAAATATATTTATTCAAATATAATTTTATTTTATTAAAATTATTTCTCTAATTTTATCTTGCATTTCATTTATTATTTCTTTAAATGCTATATATTAAACGGAGAAAATACATTTTATTAATAT
>CAZJKK010000097.1:0-7639 GCA_964546605.1 uncultured Clostridia bacterium | reverse complement strand
TCAATTTTAATGCGATTAAGGCAAGTGAATATGAGTCGTTGCATTGTCCTGCATCCAATACTCTTGGAATTCCTCCGATATCGCCTAAATTTAACTTGTTGTATTTATATTTTGCACAACCTGCTGTTAATATAACAGTGTCTTGTGGTAAAGCAGCTGCAAATTCAGTGTAATAGTTTCTTGATTTAGCTCTTCCATCACAACCAGCCATTACAAAGAATTTCTTTATAGCACCTGATTTAACTGCATCTACGATGCTTTCTGCCAATGCAAATACTTGCTCATGAGCAAATCCACCTACGATTTCGCCTGTTTCTATTTCAGTTGGAGCTGCACATTTCTTAGCTAATTCAATTAATTCTGAGAAATCTTTTTCTGAACCTACAGTTCCTGCAACATGCTTGCATCCTGGATATCCAGCTGAACCTGTTGTAAACAATCTGTCCTTGTAGCTGTCTTTAGGTGGCACTATACAGTTTGTAGTCATTAATATAGGTCCGTTAAATAGTTCAAACTCTTCTTTTTGTTTCCACCATGCATTTCCATAGTTACCTACTAAATGTTTGTATGCTTTTAAATGTGGATAGTAGTGAGCCGGTAACATTTCTGAGTGCGTATAAACATCTACTCCAGTTCCTTCAGTTTGCTTCAATAATTGTTCTAAGTCTCCTAAATCATGACCTGAAATTAATATACCAGGGTTTTTGCCAACGCCTATATTTACTTTCGTGATTTCAGGATTTCCATAAGTGCTTGTGTTAGCTTTATCTAATATTGCCATTCCGCTTACGCCAAATTTTCCTGTTTCTAGTGTTAATGCAACTAAGTCGCCTACTTCTAATGAATCATCAGTTAATTTTGAAAGTGCGCTTTGCATAAATGCATTTACTTCTTTGTCATCATAACCAAGTACATTTGCATGCTTCATGTAAGCAGACATTCCTTTTAATCCGTATGTGATTAATTCTCTTAAGCTTCTTACATCTTCGTTAGCAGTAGCTAATACACCAACTTCGCTTGATTTTGCTTTTGCATCAAATTCTTCATTTGTGCTTGCAGTCCACAAAGCTGCAGGGGATAATTTTTCTTTGTTTGATAATTGATTTAATAAATCAGCTTTAACATTTAATGTCATTTTAATTCTGTCATAGAATACATCATTGTCAAAGTTAGCATTAGTAATTGTTGTAAATAAGTTTAATGTAATTAAATGATCAACGTCAGCTGAAACTTCTTTTTCTTCATTTCTTAATCTAGTTGTTACTTCAGATAATCCTTTTGATGCATAAATTAATAAATCCTGTAATCCTGCTGTGTCTGGTTGCTTTCCGCAAACTCCTACCTTAGTACATCCTACGCATCCTGCAGTTTCTTGACATTGATAACAAAACATTGCATTTTCCATTAATTCTTCCTCCAATAATTTCTTATTTATTAAAATTTATTTTTTATTTGTTCTTGATGTCCTAATAATAAACTAATCAAATTTGTTTTTCTGTAACATTTGTTACAAACTTATTTCATTTTTTTATTATTTTACTATACCGCACTTTGTAATATATACCCGGTTATCCAATGAAATAAACACTTTTCTTATAAAAAAATAATACACATTTCTATAAAAATTAATTTTTGACATAATAACATAAAACAATTAATATATTAACATAAAAAGATTATTTATAACTTTACCAGGAGGAAGTATGGAATTTAAATATGAAAAAAGCAGAATATATATGGAAAATGAACAAGGGGAAACAATTGCAGAGGTTACATTTCCTGAAGTTTCTCAAAATAAGGTAAATGTAAATCATACATACGTAGACCGTTCTTTAAGAGGTCAAGGGGTTGCCGACAAGCTACTTAAGGCTTTAGCAGAAGATTTGAAGAAAAATAACAAAAAAGCAGTAGCATCTTGTTCTTATGCCGTAGATTGGTTTGAAAAACATCCTGAATATGAAGATGTATATAAATAAATATTTTTAAATAACTACAAAAAAACTCTTTACAATTAAAAAAATTTGTGTTAATGTATGTAAAAGCAAAAATAAATATAAAGCAATGACAAGAAATAGTAAATGTATTTAACTTTTATAGAGAGTGCATGGTTGGTGTAAATGCATAAAGACACATATTGAACACATCTTTGAGCTGATTGATGAAACCATTTGGAAGTAGTTTAATACGGCAACACCCGTTACAGTGTAAAAGTATGTTAGTACTTTATGAGTTTGATGTCGTGAGGCATCAATAAATTGAGGTGGAACCACGTGATTAATACTCTCGTCCTCTAGCAAAGCTAGATGACGGGAGTTTTTTATTTTAAATTTTAAAAATATGAGGAGAAGAAAAAAATGAAAAAATCAATCAAATTATTACTATTATTAATTTTAACTGCAGCTTTAATAGCAGGCTGCTCTAACAATGAATCTGTTGCATCAGATGCAAACACAGAAAAAGAAACGCTTGTTATGGGACTTGATGACACATTTGCACCTATGGGATTTAGAAATGAAAAAGGTGAATTAATTGGATTTGATATTGAGCTTGCTACGGAAGTTGCAAAAAGATTAGGTGTTACCATTGAATTTCAACCAATAGACTGGTCAATGAAGGAAACAGAATTAAATGCAGGCAATATAGACTTCATATGGAATGGATACACCATTACAAAAGAAAGACAAGAAAAAGTTGCTTTTTCTAAACCATATCTTGAAAACAGCCAAATAATAGTTGTACTTTCTGATTCAGATGTTGAGACAAAGGCTGATTTAACAGACAAAAACATAGCTGTTCAAGCAGAATCAAGCGCATTAGATGCAATAAACACTGAACCTGATTTCGTAGCTTCTGTTAATGAATTAGTTGAATTTTCAACAAACAATGAAGCTTTTATGGATTTAGAGGCAGGAAGATCAGATGCTTTGGTTGTAGATGAAGTATTAGCAAGATATTACATGAGACAAAACGGACAAGAGAAATACAAGGTACTAGAAGAAGATTTCGGCGATGAAGAATATGGTATCGGATTAAGAAAAAATGAAACTGAATTACTTAAAAATTTAGATGCAGCACTTGATGAAATGAAAAAAGACGGAACCTATGACAGCATTTATGCAAAATGGTTCTCTGAAAATTAATAATAAAATTAATGAATAAGAAGATGAAAGGAACATTATGGAATCTAAAGTATTAGAAATGCTTGTGCCTATGACATTGGATGGGCTAAAAACAACAATAGGTGTATTTATTATAACTCTTGTGGCATCCCTGCCATTATCCATAATAGTAGCCAAGCTTAGGATGTCTAAAAATAAATTAATTTCTAACTCTATAGGAATCTATATTTATATAATGAGAGGAACGCCCCTTTTGTTGCAGCTAATGTTTATTTTCTTTGGGTTTTATTATGTTCCCTACATTGGATATGCATTTAGCAGATTACAGGCCATATTTATTGCCTTTATATTAAATTACACAGCATACTTTGCAGAAATATTCAGAGGAGGCATTAATTCCATAGATGTAGGACAATACGAAGCATCGCAGGTTTTAGGCTTTAGCAAGTCACACACATTTATGAAAATTATATTGCCTCAAGTAATTAAAAATGTATTGCCTTCCATAGGCAATGAAGTAATAACATTAGTTAAAGATACATCCTTAGTTTATATACTTGGAGCAAGCGACATCCTAAAAGCAGCTAAATCAGTTTCAAATGCATATGCTGCCTTCAGCCCCTATTTGTACATAGGGCTGGTATATTTGACAATCACCGCAGTGCTTACAAAGCTATTAAGCAAAATAGAAAACAAATATAATTACTACAGATAGGAGAAACTATGATACTAAAAGTTAATAACTTAAGCAAGAACTTTGACAAGACAAATGTATTTAACAATATCTCCTTTTCTGTAGAAAAAGGTGAAATAGTATGCATAAAAGGCAAGTCCGGAGAAGGAAAGACAACTTTATTAAGATGCATAAACAACCTTGAAACACCGGACAAGGGATCAATTAATATAAATGGAAGATATTTATTTAAAGAAGAAAACAATGAAATGATTGGCGCTTCGAAAAAGGAACTTCAAACTATAGTTCAAGATATTGGAATGGTTTTTCAAAGCTTTAACCTTTTTCCACACATGAATGTTATGGAAAATTTAATTGAAGCTCCCTTGTTTCTTAAAAAATCAAAGGATGCAGCAAAAAAAATAGCCTTTGAACTATTAAAAGATTTAGAGCTTGAAGGAAAGGAAGATTCTTATCCATACCAGCTTTCAGGAGGTCAAAAGCAAAGAGTTGCCATTGCCAGAGCATGTATGTTGGAACCAAAGGTACTATGCTTTGATGAACCCACATCAGCCTTAGATGAAAGCACAAGAAATCAAATAACAAAAATAATAAGAAATTTAGCAAGTCAGGGAATTGCAATAATTATAGTAACCCACGACAATGCTTTTGCTGATGAAATAGCAGACAAAACCATTACCTTATCAGATGGAAAAATCACAATTGAATAGTACTAATAATTAAACAGACCACTGGTCTGTTTTTAATATTAAATAAGGATTTGTGCATAGCACAAATCCTATCATTAACTATTCAATGTTCATTATTCATTGTTATTCGTTGTTGTCGCCCATGCATCCTTTAGAAAAATCAGGATGGCATATTATTTCTACTTCTTGATCCTTAACTAATTCAGTTATATAATTTTCAATTTCGTCTGGTGTAATGTTAGGAGCAAATCTTCCAACAACATTTCCTTCCTTGTCAATTAAGAATTTTGTAAAATTCCATCTAATATCTTTTTCATCTATACCTGGAGTATACGGCTTAACCTTTTCGTAAAAATCAATAGTTTGTTCATTTCTGAACTCATCTTTAGTTGTTTTTAAATATTTGTATAATGGTTCTTCATTTTCACCATTAACATCAATTTTAGCAAATTGTTTAAAGTCAACACCAAAGTTTAGTCTGCAGAACCCAACAATTTCTTCATTAGTTCCCGGTGCTTGGCCTAAGAACTGATTGCTTGGAAAATCTAATATTTCAAAGCCCTCTGGCTGATATTTCTCATACAGTGATTGCAAACCGTCATATTGAGGTGTAAAACCACATCCTGTTGCTCCATTAACTATTAATAAAACCTTTCCTTTGTATTCTGATAATGATACTTCTTTATTCTCTATATTTTTAACTTTAAAATCGTAAATTTTCATTTAATCCTCCCTAAAATAATTTTTATTATTATGACCTAATTATACCCATGTTTTTTTAATTCTAATCAATTTTTTTCAGACAAATTTATGCGCCATCAATATCCGGTACCTTTTTTATTTAAATGTAAGAATGTCGTTGCTGCTATTTGCAATATTTGTTATACTTATATCAAATAATTTTTAAAGGATAGGAGTAAAAATGAGGACTATACTTTTCAATGGTAAGATTTATGTAGAAAAAAACAACTTTCAGGAAGCAATATTAATTGAAGATGGAATAATAAAACTGGTTGGAACAAATCAAATTATATTAGAAAACACATGGGATAAAAAAATTGATCTAGAAGGAAAAGTGGTCATACCCGGTTTAAATGATAGCCACCTTCACTTATGCAGCATTGGTGAAAACATGAACACATGTAACTTAGCTAAAGCTTTCTCTATTGATAATGCCATTGAAATAGGAAGAAATTTTTTACTGGAAAACAATAATTTAAAGGGCTTAATAGGAAAAAGCTGGAATCAAGACCTTTTTACAGAAGGTGAAAAAAGAATATTTACACGTCACGACTTAGATAAAATTTCAGTTGAAATACCTGTTGTATATGATAGAGTATGCGGTCACCTAGCTGTAGGAAATACAAAGGCTCTTGAATTAGCAAACATAAATGAAAACACACTTGTAGAAGGTGGCGAAATCTTAATAGGACAAGACGGCAAGCCAAACGGGATACTTACTGAAGGTGCCATAAGTTTAATAATGAATACACTCCCTGAAAAAAGCAATGGAGAAATTGAAGCTGAAATGCTTAAAGCTGCTGACTATGCTCTTAGCATGGGAATAACATCTGTGCAATCATGTGATGTAGACAGCAAAGACTTTGAAGTTATGTTTAATATAATTCATAATATTTATAATAATCAAAAGACTAAATTGAGATACAACCCTCAGTTTAATTTCCAAGATATAAATGCATTTAAAAATTATATTGAAACCGAACACAAAAATGGAAAGTATGACGAGAAATTCCTTTCTAGAGGGGCATTAAAGCTGTTTAAGGATGGATCTCTAGGGGCAAGAACTGCACTTATGATAAATGATTATAACGATGAGCCTGGCACTAAAGGAGTTTCAGCCTTAAGTGATGAAAAGCTTCAAGCTCTTTGTAATTTAGCAGCAGAAAATAATATAAGAGTTGTTACGCACGCAATTGGGGATGCTGCTATAGATAGCGTTATAAATGCTTATGAAAAAACTATGAGTGGAGAAAAAAATCCTCTGCGCCATGGCATAGTTCACTGCCAAATAACCAGCAAAGAACAAGTAGAAAGAATAGCATCTTTAAATATTCCTGTAATGTATCAGCCAATATTTTTAGATTATGATTTGCAAGTTGTTGAGCAACGCGTCGGGGAAAAATTAGCCTCTACCTCCTATGCATTTAATACACTAAATAAAATTGGTCAAATAAGCTTTGGAACAGATTCTCCTGTTGAAGACTGCAACCCCTTCCCAAATATTTACTCTGCAGTTACAAGACAAAGATTAAACGGATCACCAGAAGGAGGATTTATAACTAGTGAAAATATGAGCGTTGAAGATTCCATTGATGCATACACAATAGGAAGCGCTTATAATGAATTTAAAGAAAATGTAAAAGGAAGATTAAAGCCTGGGTATGTAGCAGATTTAGCTGTCTTGGACATGGATATATTTACTGTTGATCATAATAAAATCAAAGACATTGAAGTTGAAAAAACCATGATTAACGGAGAATTTGTTTTTGAAAGATAAAATCATACAATAAGAGTGCATATAATTGCTGTAATAATTCAGCAATTATATGCACTTTTTTATTTTATATATTGTCTAAAGTAATATTAAAGATATTTCATACAATTGTTACTTTGCATAATATATAACAAAATCATTTATTATACAATTAGAAGCTTTAGAAATAAACATTAAAAAATCGCCAAAATTTCAAGAAATCCCGTATATTAAGCACGACTTTTTCCTTCGTTATTTTATTGACTGCATATTAATTAATTGTAAGAATATAAAACAAAGAAATGTATTGACAAGCGTTTTCTCATTATTTTAAAAACGTATTTTTTATCATGTTGAAACTTTTTGAATATTTGTGAACATTTCTTTTGTTTTGCCCTATTGTAACAACAATTTTTAAATGCTATAATTTTGAAAACGTTATATAATACTTTTTCTTAATATAACGCTTTTTTATTACTACATTATATAATATCATAAGGAGGAATTATTAATGGAAATGATTATGAAAATCAACGGTTTTATCAATGGTATTGTTTGGGGACCACCAATGCTCTTATTAATCGTTGGAACAGGTATTGATTTAACATTACGCACTAATTACTTTTCAATTGTAAAACTTTGT
>CAZJKK010000096.1:0-7730 GCA_964546605.1 uncultured Clostridia bacterium | reverse complement strand
GCTTAACACTTGTATCATCTTTGTCATCATGTTCTTCAAGCATATTAACTAGATATTCTTTTATAACATCCTTTATTTGAGAAGTATCTTCTAGCTTTCTTTTTTTAGCTTCAACCTTAATATAATCGATTATATCCATGGTTGTTTCAACGCCCATGTCTGAAGTTATTAAAATTTCTTCTAATTCTTCAAGAAAATCATCATCAATTTTTTTATGTCTAAAAACAATGCTTTCAATTTGTTGCGTTAAGTTGCTCTTTGTTTTAGAAAGACCCTCCTTTAACTTTTCAAAAAAGCTTAGCTTTTTCTTTGGCTCTTCCTTTTTTTCTTCTTCATTTGGTTGTTCGATAATTTCTTCTATTTCTTTTATATCATTTTCTATTTCCTCAACAATTTCTTCTGCTTCTTCTTCAATCTCATCAATTGAAGGTTCATTAAATTCTTCCTTATCAATTGATTTATATTCTTCTAAATCATCAAATGCATCTTCTTTTAAATCCTGGACTATATCATTGACATCCTCAATATCATCATCTCCAAGGTTGTTGAGTTCATCAATTTCCTGCTGTTCTCTTTCTAACTCCTCTTTTAACTTTTCTTCTTTATTTTTTTTCCTCTTAAAAAAATTAAACATAAAACATATACCTCCTATTATACTGCGGCATCTGAAAGCTTCATAGATACCAGTTTTGTTACTCCCTTTTCCTCCATGGTGGCACCATATAATGTATCTGCACTTTCCATTGTACCTTTTCTGTGGGTTATTACTATAAACTGAGTTTCTTTAGAAAATTCCTTTAAATATTGTGAAAAACGATAAATATTTGCATCATCAAGAGCTGCTTCAATCTCGTCCAATATACAAAACGGTGTTGGTTTTGTTTTTAATATGGCAAATAAAAGAGCTATGGCAGTAAGAGCCTTTTCTCCTCCTGATAAAAGGGAAATTTTACTTAGCTTCTTTCCTGGAGGAACTACTGCAATTTCAATACTTGAGTTTAATGCATCCCCCTCATCCTCTAAATAAACATCAGCGCTTCCTCCATTAAACAGCTTCACAAATACTTCATTAAATTTCTCTCTTATGTTGGCAAATTCTGAAACAAATTGATCTCTCATTTGAATTTCCAGCTCTTTAATAACATCACAAAGCTGATTTTTTGCATCAATTAAATCCTTTTGTTGGCTTTTTAAAAAATCGTATCTTTCTTTTACTTCTGCATATTCATCAATGGAATCTAAATTGACATTGCCAAGGTCCTTAATACCTTTTTTCAAGGTATTTACCTCATTATTGAGCCTTGTTTGGCTTATGGAGTCATCCTTGTATTTCAAAGCCATTGCATAGTTTAATTCATAGTCTTCCCAAAGTTTAGAGGTTATTTCTTCTATTTTTGAATTTTCTCTTTCAATTTTAACATTCATTTTGTTTTCATCATCTAAAATATCAGTTATGGATTTGTTGGCTTCATTTATTTTGTTTTGATATTCATAGATTTCATTTTGAGTATGGTCTAAATTGTCTTTTTCCTTTACATATGTTTCCTTTAATGCTTTAAGCTCTTGTGATAAATTTAAGGATTTACCCTCATATTCCTCCATAGCACTTGAAGCAAGAATTATTTCATTGTTAATAAGTTCAAGACTTTCTTGTTTTGAAAGAGCAGCATTGTTATTTCTTTGCATTTCAGCTTCAACGTTGCTTATTTTTTCTTCCTTAAGCTTAATTTCTTGATTTATTCCTGAAACCATATCTCTTTCTTTTGCAATAATATTGTTATAATCGTCATACTTTGTTTTATTTGCATCATTAATACTTATAGTTTCCTGAATTTCTTTTTCTTTTTTATCTATTTGCTTTTTTATTTGTTCTGTTTCAATAAAAATGTTAATTAAATCATTTTCATATTTTTCTTTTTCATCCTTAATAAATTGCATTTCCTCTGAATATTTTTTAATGGCAGCAGAAGTTTTGTCCATTTGCTCACTTAGCATATTAATTTTAGAAATATTAATTTTCATGTTGCTGTTTTTATCATTAATTTCATTTTTAATAACTGCAGCATTTTCGTTATATTTCTTAATTTGAGATGAAATTTTCAATAACAAATTATTTTTATCATTTAATTCATGAGTTTTATTATCTATAAGCTCCTTTAATTCTTCAATTTCTCGTTTTCTGCCTAAAAGATTTTGATTATTTGATATATGTCCCCCTGTTACTGAGCCTCCTGCGTTAATAACATCTCCTTGAAGAGAAACAATTTTTATTGAATTACCAAGACGTTTTGAAATTTTAAAACCATTATTTAAATTATCTACAATTAAAATTCTTCCAAGGAGATGCCTAATTACAGTATCAAACTTAGGATTAGTGCTTACAAGCTTATCACCTGTATTAATTACGCTTGGGTCATTTAAAATTTCTTGTTCTGCTTTATTCAAGCTTCTTTCCTGGAGCATAGTAATGGGAAGGAATGTAACTCTTCCTATTTTATTATGCTTCAAATACTCGATTATATTTTCAGTTTCTTTGTCTGTATTCACAATAATATTTTGAATAGCAGAACCTAAAGCGACCTCAATAGCAGTTTCATATTTTTTTTCTGTTTCAATAATATCTGCAACTGTACCTAAAATTGAATTTCTTAACACGGGCTCTTTATCCTTGTTGTTCATTAAAACCTTAATGCTTTTATAATAACCGTCATAATAAGCTTCCATGTTTGAAAGAATATTCATTTTAGATTTTGAACTGTTTAATGTATTTTCTGTATTTCTTATATCTGTTATTAAATTTTCTTTTTTCTCGTTGTTTTCCTTTAATAAACTGTCCAAATTTTTAAGCTCAATTTCTTTTTCTGAAACAATATTTCTTGCGTTATTTTGCTCTTCTTCAAGCATTTTAACAATTTCAAGCTTCGTACGCCTTTCTTTTTCTTCAGAAAGTATTTCTGAGCTTAAATTTTCTATTCGCTCAATATCATTTTGTATGAATGATTCTATGGTGCTTTTTTTGTTGTTTTGTTTGTTTATTTCCTTGTGCAGCTCAAAAAGCTGATTTTTAAGCTCTTCTATTGCATTTACTATGCTATCAATTTCTGTTTTGTATATTTTTATTTCTTCATTCATAAGATTAAATTTTTCTGTTGTTTCATTTAATCCTTGTTCCAGCACACTTTTTTCTTCTAAAAGCTTATTTTTATTTTCTGAAAGCTCCTGATTTCTATTTTCAAGCTCTAATATTTCTTTTTTTACATTGTCTATGTTGCTTGTGTATAAAAGCTTCTTTTCTTTATGTACTTGAAATAACCTTTGACAGTCTTCATATTCTATGTTTAATTCCTCCCTGGATTCTTCCAGAGATTTTATTTTTTTTTGCATTTCCAATATTTCTTCTTTTTGCTCCATAATAGTTTCGGAAATTGCATCTCTTCTTTTTTGAAGCTTTATCTTTTGTTCTAATGAAATGTCTCTTTGATTAATTAAAGCTTTAAGCTGCTCGCTATGTTTTTCGTATTCTCTTGATAATAAATTTAATTCATAGCTTTTTAAGCTTTCCTTTAGCTCAATATATTTATAAGCCTTCATGCTTTGATCACTAAGCGGTATTATTCTCTCTTGCAGCTCATGAATTATATCTTCAACTCTAAGAAGGTTGTCCGAAGTTTTCTCAAGTTTTCTTTCAGATTCCTCTTTTCTGGTTTTGTATTTTACAATACCTGATGCTTCTTCGAATACCTTGCGTCTTGTTTCTGAATTGGGACTTAAAATATCTTCAACTCTACCTTGTCCTATAAAGGAATAACCTTCACTGCCAACTCCTGTATCCATAAAAAGCTCTTTCACATCCTTAAGCCTGCATTGTTGCTTGTTAATGTAATATTCGCTTTCACCAGTTTTATAAAGCTTTCTTTTAATGCTTACTTCCTTATATTCAACAGGAATATCACCGGATTCGTTGTCAAAAATAAGATTTACCTCTGCATAGCCTAAGGGCATTCTTTTCTCGGTTCCGGCAAATATAATATCATCCATCTTCCCGCCCCTTAAGGACTTGGCGCTTTGTTCTCCTAAAACCCATTTAATGGCATCAGAAATATTGCTTTTGCCACTCCCATTGGGACCTACCACAGCAGTAATTCCTTTTTCAACAATTATTTCAGTTCTTTCCGCAAAGGATTTAAAACCGTTTATATATATTCTTTTTAAAAACATGTTTCCCCCTGCATATATTTTAAATAGTTTTGAAAAATACTGTTCTTTTCAAAACTTCCTAATTTATTATTTTCATCATATATTTCAATTAGATTATCGTTTGTTAAATCAATAAAATGAATATCTTTTACAGAAAATTTCTTTTTTAATTCATTAATATTTGATTTTTTGTGTCCTGCAAGATTGTTTATAAGCTTTTTATGTGCCCTTATGGTTATTTCCTTATCTTTTATATCAAGCTTATTTAACACATTAATCATAGATGCAAGATATAAATTTTCTTCAACTAGCTGCCTAAAGGCAGGATGAAACGGACCTGCCACCACATCATGTTCTTCATTAATAGAATCCGTGTTTTGAAGGCCTATTCTTATTACATTAATATTATTCACAGAATACATGCTGTACATCAAAGAACAAATCTTAACAGCTTCCTTAAGTGATAAGGGCTTGTAACTTCCTTCATTGTACATATCCACCAGTTCGGTGTCTTTAATAATAAGTGTCGGATAAATTCGAACCATGTCCGGTTTCAAGCTTAAGGAGCTTTTACAGGTTCTTATATCATTTTCATAAGTGCTTCCCGGCAGTCCCGGCATAATTTGATGTCCCAGTATAAATCCATGCTCCTTAATGAGACGGCTGGCATTTTCTGAATCGTCTTTTGTATGTCCTCTGTTTGACTTTTTTAAAACTTCATCATCAAGACTTTGTATGCCAAGTTCTATTATATCCATACCGTATTTTCTTTGAAGCTCTAAAATGTCATGGCTTATTGCATCAGGTCTTGTAGAACATCTTATTCGTTGCACAACACCTAAATCCTTGTAATGCTTTCCAACCCTTAAAAGTTCCTCTTGCACCTTTAAATTTATGGCTGTAAAGGATCCTCCAAAAAAGGCAAGCTCTGTATATGTGTCTTTATCAATGGTTTTTCTGCATTCTTCCACTATATCTATTACATATTGTGCATTGGCAGATACACATCCCATGCCGGTTATTCTTTTTTGATTGCAAAATACACAATCATTAGGACAACCTATATGAGGAACAAACACGGGAATGATTTTCATTTTATTCATTTAATATACCTTCATAAATAAGTGCTTGTTTTGCTGCATCTTGTTCAGCTAGCTTTTTGCTTTTGCCAGAGCCTTTTCCAACAATATTTTTATTGACCATTACATTGACATGAAACATTTTTTCGTGGTCTGGACCTTCTTCCTTTGTTACAATGTAGCGAATTTTACAGCATTGGCTTTTACCTTGATAATACTCCTGCAAATAAGATTTGTAATCTATAACAATTTTACCCTTTACAGCAAGCTGAATGTAATTTGTTAAGTTGTTAAGAACAAATTCTTCTGCCTTTTTATAGCCTCCATCAATATAAATAGCTGCTATTATTGCTTCCACGGCATCTGCCAGTATAGACTTTCTTTCCCTTCCTCCAGATGCTTCTTCTCCCTTTCCTAACAGTAAATACTTACCAACATTTAAATTAGCTGCCACCAAGCTTAAGGTATCTTCACATACAACCTGAGATCTTAATTTTGTTAAATCTCCTTCCGGATAATCAGGAAATTTATCAAAAATAAAACGGCTCACTGTAATGCTCAAAACAGCATCTCCCAAAAATTCGAGCCTTTCATTGTTTACCTTATTATAGGATTTGTCTTCATTGGAATATGAACTGTGAGTTAAGGATTTTTCCAATATTTCTATGTCATTAAACTTATAACTAATTTTTTCTTCAAATTCATGAAGCTGCTCTACATCTATTATCATTGTTCCTCCTGACTATAACTCTTTATTATGCCTATGAAACTTTCATAAATATAATAAGTAATTATAACGACCTTGAATAACGGGCAAAGCCCTAAGAATATTTAATATACAGGACGCATTTCTGCGTCCCAATAACATTTATTCAAAATTTGTAACTTCTTCTAAGTAATTAACTATGTCACCTACTGTAGCTATTTGTTCAATACTTTCGTCGTCAACTTGAATGTCAAATTCATCTTCTAATGCCATAACCAATTCAAACAATGTTATTGAATCAGCATGTAAATCATCGGCAAAGGAAGTTTCAAGTGTAATTTCCTCAGGTTCTACGCCAACTTTTTCTGCTACTAAATCTCTGATTTTTTCAAACATGTTGTTCACCTCCTTGTTATGCTTTCTTCAATTAAACTATTTACATTGTTTTCAAAACAGATCTTTGCTTGACGAATAGCATTTTTAAATGCTTTATCATCAGAACTGCCATGAGCCTTAATAACCGTGTTTTTAACCCCCAGTATAGGAGCGCCTCCATGTTCAGAATAATCCAATTTGCTTTTTAGATTTAATAATGCTGGTTTAATTAAAGCACCGCCAATTTTAGTTCTTGTTGTTGCCATTATTTCGTTTTTTATTCCCTTCATCAGCTCTAAAACAGCTCCTTCAAGGGTTTTTAATATCATGTTTCCTACAAATCCGTCACATACTATTATATCTGATTTTCCTTGAAGTATTTCTCTTGCTTCAATATTTCCTGTGAAGTTCAATGGCAATGTACTATTTTCCAAAAGCTCATAAGCTTCCAGGGTAAGCTTGTCGCCCTTTGATTTTTCAGAGCCTATGTTTGCTAGAGCTATTTTTGGAGATGAAATGTTCATAACCCTTTTTAAGTATACGTCTCCCATTATGGCAAAATCATATAAAAACTCAGGCTTAGAATCTACATTGGCTCCTGAATCAATAAGCAATGAAAATCCGCCATTCATGTTAGGTATAAGTGTTCCTATGGCAGGTCTTTCTATGCCATTGATTCTTCCAATAACTAAAGTTGCTCCTGCAAGCAGTGCTCCTGTTGAGCCGGCAGACACTATTGCATCTGCTTCACCATTTTTGACATGATTTAAAGCTTTCACAAGGGAAGATTCTTTTTTTCTTCTAATTGCCATTACCGGCTTATCATCATTAGAAATAACTTCTTCTGCATTTAAAATTTCTATGTTTTTAAAATCAGAAGTATTTTTTTCAAGAATCTTTTTAATTTCAGCTTCTTTTCCTGAAAGCACAATGCTTACATTGTATTCATTTCGGGCAAGTATGCTTCCTTTGACTGTTGCCTCGGGAGCATTATCTCCGCCCATTGCATCTACAGCAATTATCATTTTACACCTCTAAATTACATAAAAAAATTGCGCCAACTTACATAGATTAGTATAACGTAGGCGCATTTGTTTTGCAATAAAAAAATAGTGCTAAGCACTACTTTTTATCCCATAAATAAAATATTTCAAATATTATTTCTATTATTCAACGCTCATAACTTCTCTTCCAGCATAATATCCGCAAGCTGCGCATACTCTGTGTGGAAGCTTTGGTTCATGACATTGTGGGCAATCAATAACATTTGGGGCTGTTAATCTTGATTTTGCTGTTCTTCTTCTATCTCTTCTAGCTTTGGAAGTTTTTCTCTTAGGTACTGCCATTTATAACACCTCCTTAATCCTTTAACA
>CAZJKK010000095.1:0-7757 GCA_964546605.1 uncultured Clostridia bacterium | reverse complement strand
GGTGCTTATAAGGCACTTAGGGAGCTTAACATTGAAATAGGGGGAATAGTTGGAACATCTATAGGTGCCATAAATGGTGCCATGATGGTTCAAGGAGATTATGATTTATTAGAGAAAATTTGGTACAGCATTAATTCTTATGAATTGTTTGATATTAACGAAAAAGCAATAGTAGATTTAAAAAATCTTAATCTTAATGAAATAAATTTTTCATATCTTTTGCATCAATCAAAGGAAATATTAAACAATAGGGGACTTGATACTACTAATATACGTACATTGTTTGATACATATATTGATGAAGAAAAGGTAAGAAACTCTAATACTGATTTTGGAATAGTTACGGTTGATTTAACCGATAAAAAACCTCTTGAGCTTTACAAGGAAGATATACCTAAAGGAAAGCTTGTGGATTTTTTAATAGCTTCTGCTAATCTTCCTGCATTTAAAATTGAGGAAATGGATGGCAAGAAATATTTAGACGGAGGCTTTTACAATAATCTTCCCATAAATCTTTTATGCAAAAAGGGCTACAAGGATATAATTGCCGTAAGAACTTTGGCAAAGGGCATAGTGAGAAGGGTGCGGGAAAAGGATGTAAAGATTACATACATTCAGCCTGCAGACGGCAGTCTTGGAAGCACCCTCAGTGCATTGGATTTTAACAGGGAAAAGGCAGATGAGCTTATTAAGCTTGGCTATTATGACACCATGAAGGTGTTTAAAAGGCTAAAAGGCTTTAAATACTATTGTGTTCCTTATGAGGGAAATTTTATAGAGCTTTTATTGAATTTTCTGTTAAATAACAAGGAGAAAGTAACTAATGTAGCAAAAATTTTAGGCTTTGAAGATACAAGTATGGATAGAGTTCTTTTCGAAAATATATTGCCTCGTTTGGAGGTTATTTTAGACATGAAGGGAAGAGCGGACTATGAGGATATTATAATAAGACTCTGTGAAAGAATTGCTGAAAAGCTTAATATTGAAAGATTTAAAATATATGGCGCTATAGAATTCATAAATATTACAATTGATGCATTTATTAAAACACCTGTGAAATTTACCCAAAATGTCCCAACCTTTATAAAGCACAATAAAATATTGTCTTTGGCGGTGAAGGATGATTTAATTGCGGAAATATTTAATGAATTGGTAAATAATATGGTGGCAGTTGAAGAGTAATAAATATGAAATATAAATAATGCAATATAAAAGAGGAGATTCATCGCTGTGCTCTGGATGACAACATCATACAGAGGGCTAGCCGGTTGAATCTCCTCTTTTTTTATTATTTGTTAAAATAATCCAAAATCCCATTTGCAATCTTTTCTGCCATTACTGCTTGGAAGCTTCCGTTATGCACATTCATTTCCTCTTGAGGATTTGACATGAAGCCTATTTCTATTAATGCAGCAGGGGTGTTTGTTTCTCTCAAAACTTCATAGTTTCTGTTTAAAACACCATCTCTGTAAACACCGTTTACTGTGGTTGTATTTAAATATATTGCTTCTGCTAAATCATATCCATACCTTGGATTTTTATAATTTATTGTGTTGTAATATGTAGATAAACCAAAGTAATCGCTGTTATTTAAGGAGTTGTGGTGAATGGATAATAGTATGTCAGCCTTTAGCTTGTCTGCCATTTTTCCTCTTTCTTTGTTTGTTATATAATAGTCTCCTGTTCTTGTTAAATGAACATTGGCACCCATTGATTCTAATATGCTTTTTAAACTAATGCTTACTTCTAAATTAACATATTTCTCATACTTTCCTGAAAAGCTTATGGCGCCAGGGTCCTTGCCGCCGTGTCCCGGGTCTAACAGTATGGTTTTTCCTTCCAGAGGGTTAACTTCTTTTAAATAATCATTTGAACACCAACCTACAGTTCCGTCAAATGCAACTATTTTATCCCATCCATCTTTCGTTTCAATTATTTTAACAATGGAATTTTTGCTTAAAACATTAATTTTATCACCCTTTGATGAAGGTTGTGATCTTACATTTAAGATGTCTAAAACTTTTTTATAGCTTAAATGTCCATCAATATTATAATTTTCATTATAGGTTGTGAGCCACCCAGCCACATAGCCTGTTTGTCCATCGTCTAATTTTAATTTTAACCAACCGTTTTTTTCGCCAATAACTATAAAGCTGTCATATTTATTTCCCTGCGCAATAACATTTCCGTTTAATGAGTCGCTGTCTCTTATATTTATTTTATCATATAAAAAATAGACACTTTGGGATTTTTCGTATTCTATGTCAGTTAGCCAACTTGCAATATAATATTCATTGTTATTATATTCAATTATATGCCAGCTGTGATATGTATCTATGTATACTGCCTTATCTCCGGGAAGAAGCTGTCCCACAGATTTTGATAAGGTTGTTGGTGATGTTCTTATATTAATTTTATGCTCTGTGTTGTTTACTACATTTTTCTTGGCAGGGACTGTGACAAAGTACTTTTCAATCCAGCCTTCAGAGCCATCACTGGTTTTAATGTGGTACCATTCGTTTTTTTCCTTAATAATTTCTAGGCGTGTGTTTAAACTAATGATGTCAGTAACCTTAGAGGCATAATCAGCATTCTTGTGGAGCGCTATACTAGATATGTTTGTATAACCTGTATCTGCAAAAACACATGATATATTTAGGGTTAAAATGACAACTAAAATAATAAAAAGTTTTTTCATTATCTTCCCCCTTTGTCTAAAATTTTCTTTATACTAATATTTTAACATTTTTCGACAATATTCACGTTACAGTATTGTTACATGTCGGGAAACTATTAGTAAAATATTGCTTGATACAATCATTTGGGTATTATATAATGTTGGTAATATAAGTGAGGGAGATATAAATGAAACTTTATAACACACTTTCAAGAACTATTGAAGATTTTAAACCTATAGATGAAAATTTAGTAAGAATATACACATGCGGTCCAACAGTCTATAATTATGCACATATAGGCAATTTAAGGACGTACATTCATGAAGACATACTTGTTAGAACATTGAAATATATTGGATATGATGTTAAAAGAGTCATGAATATAACTGACGTTGGACATTTGGAATCAGATGCTGATGACGGCGAAGATAAAATGCTTAAGGGTGCAAAAAGAGAAAACAAGACTGTGTGGGAAATAGCACAGCATTACACGGATGCATTCTTTGCTGATATTGAAAAGTTAAATATTAAGAAAGCTGATGTAGTGGCTAAAGCAACGGATTATATAAATGAATACATAGAATTTATTAAGGGACTTGAGGAAAAGGGATATACATACCTAGCAAACGGAAATGTGTATTTTGATATAACTAAGGTTGAAAACTACACAAAACTTTCAGGCATGGACTTAGACCAGCTTAGAACTGCTTCAAGAGAAGAAGTTTCTGTTGACGTTCATAAAAAGAATCCGCAAGACTTTGTTTTGTGGTTTACAAAATCAAAATTTGAAAATCAGGCAATGAAATGGGATTCTCCATGGGGCGTTGGTTATCCCGGCTGGCACATTGAATGTTCTGTAATAAGCCTTAAGAATTTAGGTGATCAAATGGATATTCATTGCGGTGGTGTGGACCATATTCCTGTGCATCATACTAATGAAATAGCACAAACTGAAAGCTATACAGGAAAGCCATGGGTTAAATATTGGTGGCACAGTGAGTTTTTAATTGACCAGGACGGAAAAATGAGCAAGTCAAGCGGAGAGTTTCTAACACTTTCATTGCTTGAGAAAAAAGGATTTAATCCTCTTTCTTACAGATACTATGTTTTAAATTCTCATTACAGAAAGCAACTTAGCTTTTCTTTTGATTCACTTGCTTCTGCTGAAAATGCTTATTTAAAATTAAAAAACAGAGTTAAGAACATTAAAGATAATGCTGATAACATAGATGTTGAATTATCGCAAGAGGCTCTTAAATACAAGGAAGAATTTAAAGGTTGCCTGGCGGATGATTTAAATACTGCTAATGCAATTACAGTGTTGTTTGATTTGCTTAAGGCAGATGATGTTAATAACAATGAAAAAGTTAAGCTCATTGAGGATTTTGAACAGGTACTTTCATTGGGACTATTCATTGAAGAAGAACAAGAAGAAGTTCATGAGAAACTTGTTGAATATATTGAAGAAATGATTCAAAAAAGACAACAAGCGAAGAAAGAAAAAAACTACCAGTTGGCTGATGCCATAAGAAACGAGCTTTTAGAAAAAGGCATAGCTTTGGAAGATACTAGACAGGGTGTAAATTGGAAGAAAATAAATTAAACAATAATGATGAATTAAACAACAGTGAGTTAATTGATGATGACCAAAAAAACAGCACTGAGTTATTAGAAATATTAACAGATAAGATACATGAAAGCAAAATGATGTATTCGCCTGCACAGTTGGCTTATGCAGGTGATGCTGTTTATGAGCTGTTAGTAAGGAGCTACATAATAAACCATCATGATACTAATGTTAATAAAATGCACAGGTTGGCAGTGAAATATGTAAAGGCAAATGCACAAGCTTTTTTAGTCAACAAATTAGAAGAGTTTCTTACTGAGGAAGAAAAAAGAATAGTGAAAAGAGGAAGAAACGCTAAGGTAACTTCTTCTCCCAAAAATGCAGAGCTGGTGGATTATAGATATGCCACCGGCTTTGAAGCATTGTTTGGATATCTTTATTTAAACAAGGAGCTTGACAGGCTCATGGAGCTGTTTAACAAGGCAATAATTATATTTGAAGAAAAGGATGAGAAAAAATGAGGATAATCGAAGGAAGAAATCCTGTTATTGAAGCATTAAAAAGCGGTGCTGACATAGATACTATTTTAATAAGTAAGGAAGCAGCAGAGGGGTCATTAGGTAAAATTATTGAAATGGCTAAAGAAAAAAATGTATTGGTTAAAAATGTGGATAAGGCTACGCTGGACAGATTAAGCGAAAACAAAAGACATCAAGGCGTTATTGCTGAGACAAAGGAATATGAATACAAGGAAATTGATGATATATTGGATTATGCAAAATCAAAAGGTGAAAAGCCTTTTGTTGTCATTCTTGATGAAATCACGGATGTTCATAACCTGGGTGCCATAATTCGTACAGCAGAATGCTTAGGAGCACATGGTGTCATAATTCCTAAAAGAAGAGCAGCCCAAGTTAATGGAGTGGTTGCAAAATCCTCTGCAGGTGCCATAGAATACCTGCCTGTTGCAAGAGTTACAAATATAAGCCAGACAATTGATGAGCTAAAGAAAAAGGGCCTTTGGATTTATGGGGCAGACATGAATGGTAAAAACGTGTTTGAAGAAAAATTTGATTCTCCTGTTGGATTGGTAATAGGAAGTGAAGGTTCCGGAATTGGTAGACTTGTTAAGGAAAAGTGCGATGCTCTTGTGAAAATCCCAATGAAGGGAAATATAAATTCATTAAATGCTTCTTGTGCTGCTTCTATCATAATATATGAAGTTATAAAGCAAAGGAACTTTTAAAATGCCAAGGACGAAAAAGGAATATCTGTTTATTGACGGATACAACATTATTAATCAATGGCAATATTATAAGGATGTGTCAAGAAATATTGAAAATTCAAGAAATAAGCTTATTGAGCTCTTAGTAGAATATCAAGCATACAAGGGTATTAAGGTTATAGTTGTTTTTGATGCACATCTGGTTAAAGGCAGCTTAGAAAAAAAAGAAATGGTTGCAGGCGTTGAGGTCGTTTATACAAAGGAGTATGAAACTGCAGACAGTTATATTGAAAAAATGCTGGACAAGATTGGTCGGTATGAAAGAGTGCAGGTTGCAACATCAGACAGTTCCATACAGCAAATAGTGCTAGCCAGAGGTGGAACCCGCATATCTGCTCATGAAATGATTATTGAGCTGGAGAATACAAAAAAAGACATTAGGACAAAAACAGACAAAATAATACAAAAAGGGACTAATATTGACCAGATTTTAGATGAAGAAACTTTAAATAAACTCGAAAAAATTAGAAGAAGGCAATAACACCTTGACAGAAAATGTAAAAATTAATATAATTTTCATTGTAAGTTAATAGAGTTTTAATAAATATTTAGTTGATAACTAATTATTAATTTTTACTGGAGAGGCCAATGATATCTAATATTAGTATTTATACTAGTCTTAATTATTACAAACAGGAATATGATGCATTTTCTGATGAAGAGCTTGTTAAAGAAATTAAAAAAGGAAATGATCATGCAGAAAGATGCTTGTATAAAAGATATAGTTATATAATAAAAAGAATATCAAGTTCCTTTTTCCTAATGGGTGGTAACATGGATGATTTGCTGCAGGAGTCTATGATAGGTATTATTAAAGCTGTGAACCGATACGATGAAAAATATGGAAGTTGTTTTAAATGTTATGCTGAAGTATGCATAAGAAGACAAATTATTACAGCAATACGAAAGTCAAATGCAAATTATTACTTAAATAACGTAATTTACTTTTCTGATATTTTTATTGAAAACCAAGAAATAACATTACAAGATGAATATGCAGACGTAAGCAGCGATCCTGAATATTTACTTATTAATGAAGAGGAAAGGTGTCAATATCACACTATTACATCAAAATTATTGACTGATTTTGAAAGTGCTGTTTTAACGGAGTATGGCAAAGGTAAATCCTATTTAGATATATCTCGCAAACTCAACAAGGATGTTAAAGCGGTGGACAATGCTTTACAAAGGATAAAAAATAAAATAAAAAAACAAGAGGAATTACGATATTTATATCTCAATTAAATATTTGTTTTACTTTTGTGGAAATTAATGAGATAATGTAAGTGGATAAACTACTTAATTAGAATGGATGTCATAATAAACATCCTATTTTCTTGTTATTGGCTTAATTTTGCTATTGATTTTTTTTTTCTTTGTTGATATAATTTACATTGACAAATTTAATGCCCTGACATAATGCTTGCGTAGCTCAGGCGGTAGAGCACTTCATTGGTAATGAAGAGGTCGGCAGTTCGAGTCTGCTCGTAAGCTCCAAATCAAAATACAATAATATCCCAGGAGGAAATTAAATGGCAAAAGCAAAATTTGAAAGAAATAAGCCGCATGTTAATATAGGAACAATTGGCCACGTTGACCACGGTAAGACTACATTAACAGCAGCAATTACAATGACTTTAAATAAGAGATTTGGTACTGGAGAAGCTATAAGCTATGACAACATAGACAAAGCTCCAGAAGAAAGAGAAAGAGGAATCACAATTTCTACTTCTCACGTTGAGTATGAAACAGAAAAAAGACACTACGCTCACGTTGACTGCCCAGGCCACGCTGACTATGTAAAGAACATGATCACTGGTGCTGCACAAATGGACGGCGGTATCATAGTTGTATCTGCAGCTGATGGTCCAATGCCTCAAACAAGAGAGCACATCCTTCTTTCAAGACAGGTTGGAGTTCCAAAATTAGTTGTATTCTTAAACAAAGAAGACATGGTTGATGACCCAGAATTAATCGAATTAGTTGAAATGGAAGTAAGAGAACTTTTATCAGAATATGAATTCGACGGAGACAACACTCCAGTAGTTGTAGGTTCAGCATTAAAAGCTCTTGAAGATCCAGATGGACCATGGGGAGACAAAATAGTTAAATTGATGGATGAGGTAGATCAGTGGATTCCTACACCTGAAAGAGCTATTGACAAACCATTCTTAATGCCTGTAGAAGACGTGTTCTCAATTACTGGAAGAGGAACAGTTGCAACAGG
>CAZJKK010000094.1:6513-7788 GCA_964546605.1 uncultured Clostridia bacterium | reverse complement strand
CTCATTATTTTCCATTGTTTCTTTTATACTTAGCAAATGAATTGCGGTTGACACTGTAACTGTAATCAATGCTGCCAAAACTAAAAATGACATATGTATTCCTCCCTTTATATTCCCTACCCTTTTTTTATTTTAATACAAAAACCTTATTGTTTTCTTAACATATTAATTAAATTTATTATACCCATTTTTTTAGTTTTTAAACGGGTGTCCTAAGACACCCTCTTAGTTTTAAAGAAGCTCGCAATATTTGCAGCCCTTACAATATTCAATTTTTCCTTCAAATATTTTTTTAATTATTTCCAATGTACTTTTAATCTCTTTAGTTCTATCATTTGTTTTACACTCATGAAGCACTATTTTTTTTGGAGATACACTTAATAATATATTGATCGTAGCCTCGTCATATGACACTTTTTCTGTGAGCTCGGCAGAGAACTCCGCGTTACTTAAAAAGTTTAGCTTCCTCATATTTTTATCATAAACTTGTATTTTGTTATTGCTGCACATAACATTTACTAAATCATATTCGCCTTCTTCTACATCAGATATCAACTTGATAATGCTTATGAAATCCATGTATTCTTTTTTCATAAGGTATGAATCTATGCATCTTTCAACAACCTGTGCCGCATATAATTTAATAAATTTCAACCTAAAGTTAATAAATCCGTTTAAATTGATTTGACTAGATCTTTCTAAAATTTCTTTAAACTTATTTTTAATAATAAGTTGGATTTTTACGTCATTGTCAATTTCCTCTTTCATATCTGCTATTATTAGAGATACTTCCTCATCATCAAAATAAAAATAGTTTTCCTTCAAGAAATTTATACATTCCAGTTTCGTGTATTCAATCAACAGCTTTGTAACTTTTCCTACTATTTTCTCTGTGTATTCTCTTTTTTTAAATTTGTTTTCCGTGAAATATCTTACCTTTAAATTTCCTTCATCTGTGGAGGATAATTCTATATTTATATCATTTTCATCTAAATTGGTGATGATTTTAATATTATTAAACACTTCATGATTATCATTCTCGTTTAACTCTAATGATAAAAGCTCCACACAGTCACTCCTCTCTATCAGGGAGGTTATATTATTGGTATCAGTGATCCCAAATCTATTATTTGCCCACTTGAAGCTTCATCATATATATATCCTGCGAGCTTTATAAATTGTTTTAATGAGGTTAAAATATTCTTATCACCTATTTTCCCGGTTGATAAGAATATCTTTTCATTAATTAAACCTGCACAGCCTCCTATAAATCCA
>CAZJKK010000094.1:0-6503 GCA_964546605.1 uncultured Clostridia bacterium | reverse complement strand
TATCCTTTAAGGAGAACAACTTCCGGATTTATGTACATACAGTCTATATTATATGATTTGAGTTTATCATGTATCAGTAAATCTGATGTCAAAGCCTTATTGTCACCTAAGGCTGCCATTGAACATTTTGAATAACCCTGATTTACATGAATGAATTCAATGTCTGCTTCTTCCAAATAATACTTTAAAACCTGGTCTGTATGCTTAGTGTTGTGCACCGCATATCTCCCTATTCTTGCTACATTATATGCTATATCCTCGGGATAGTTTCTACTTAGAGTTTTTCCACCTTTAATTACTTTTATACTTTTATCCTCTAATACATTTCTGTAATAATCGTATACATTTGGAGCAACAACAAATGTCTGAAAATCAACAGGATGAATGACCATGTCCGGATGTCCGTCAACAGGCTCCTGCAAATCCTTACACTTAATTGTTAGTATAGGTTCTATATTTATTTTTTTTAAATAATTTAATATCTCATCTGATGCTCTGTAATCAATAATCACATATCTCGGATTTTTATTTGGTATATATGGATTCATAATTCACCTTAATATCATTTCATATTTCCATAAAGTTATTATTAATTTTACCTTTTTTTAGTTAAACTTCAATACCTTATTTGACATTATTTTTAAAAGTTATATAATTATTTTATTAATCAAATTTAGGAGAAACATTTCATGGAAAATTTTCATTGTGCTATAAAAGTCAGGCTTGCAAATGATAACTTGTTTTTTGGACCCGGTGTTGTAGAATTATTAAATTTAACCAAGGAGCTTGAGTCATTAAATGCAGCTGCAAAACATATGAACTTATCGTATTCTAAAGCAAACAAAATGATTAAGCAAGCCGAAGAATCATTGGGATTCAAGCTTTTAGACAGAAAAATAGGAGGTTCAAACGGAGGAGGCTCTTCATTAACATTGGAGTGCATTGAATTTCTGAAAAAATATATAAGTTTTGAAGAGAAGATAAAGCTATACTCTGAAAAATTATTTAAAGAGTCTTTTATAGAATATATAACAAACCCCGATACAATTAATAATTAATAGTATCGGGGTTTGTTTAACCTCCTGCGAGAAGGTGAATCATTTGCACATTATCACCGTCATTTATTACAGTGGCAGAATAATCTTCCTGCTCCACATGATGACCGTTAATTTTCACAATAATCCTTGAATAAGTGAATTTCTTTTGAATCATTAAACTTTCAACAGTCATGCCTTCTTCCCAGGGGAAATCTTTATTGTTTAATTTAATCATGACACCTCCTGTAACAGTCTCTAACGGACTGCTTAGAGACCGTCCCTACGGGTTTACTCTCTGCCCTATTGCATATCTTTTATTACTTCTATTAATTCCGGCAATTCCATGTCTAAATATTTAAGGTGTTTTAATGTTGGAACACCGTTTTGGTTCCAGCCCCTTCTCTTATACACTGCGTCAATCAATAATTCATATTGATTTTCTCTGTAGTTTCTTAAAACAGCCATTTTTTCTTCTATTGTTTTGCCTTCCGGATTAAATCCTATTTTTTCAGATAATTGATCATCATATCTTTCCTGTCTTGATTCATATTCTTCTTTTGTTACAGGACCCATTGAACGATATGGCACTTTATCATTTGCTCTTAATCCTTTACCCATTCTGATAGAAAATATTTTCTGGAAATTATATACTCTTTCAGATTCCTTAATCATATCAGCAACGCTTAATTTTTTACCTGTAACACCATAGACCACATCTAAATAATTTTGAACGTGTTCAGGTACTTTCGCAGGTTCAGAAGTATATTTATTATCAGCAGGAACAATATCATTCCAAGGCAGCTTACATAAACCATATAATCCAAACCAAGTTCTAAACATTGGGAAGTAATGAAGGGCTTCTGCCTTGTCTTCAAAAGTTGGAATTTGATTGTTAACCATATCCATAAATATTAACCATGCTTCGTCATGCTGAGGGCCTTTGTTTGTTAATCCGTAACCACCTTGTTGAGCTAATGATTCCTTTGGCATGTATTCAGAATATTCCAAACCTTTTTGCTCCATTCCTATGTCAAAGAGAAAATCAGGGTCTGCGCCATATTTTTCAACAAATATCTTCTTCATTCTATGGATTCCTTGACCAACAGTAACACCAAACCCTCCACCTCTTGACATTTGATGTAACAACTCCACTGCTGCTTCAAAGTTACCAAAGTTTAACTCCATACCACCAGTTATTTCTTTATTAATAATACCTCTTTCATAACATTCCATTGCAAATGCCGTAGCAGTACCGAATGAAATAGTATCAATTCCATAGGTATCACAATAAAAGTTCAGCTCTAAAATTCCTTCAGGATCAAATATTCCGCAATTAGATCCAAGTCCGGCAGCATTTTCATATTCCGGTCCATCTACTGTTACTTTTTGACCTTTATAAGGTCCTGTTTTTAATTCAAAATTATCAGCTGCCTTAGCACATGCCATTGAGCATCCGTACCAACAGCCATCTTGAACACCTTGAGTTAAATATTTTTCTATAAATACAGTTGATTTTATTTTTTGAGTATCAGGGTGCATGCCATATTGATAATTCATAACAGGAAGCAAATCATAAGCATCCATTACTTCGATTATATTGGCAGTACCTACTTTTCTCATATTATTTTGTTTACTGTCAAGGTCATGAATTTCCTTATGATACTTAATCCCGGTTTTATTTATTATAGATTGGTCAAACGGATTGTTTAAATCACCTTTTACATTACTGAATTTAACAATGAGTGCTTTTACTTTTTTATCTCTAAAAACAGTTCCAATTCCACCTCTGCCTGCTTGTTTTAACCTTGTAACTTTTCTGCGAGGATCATAGAATGTAAAGTTTAATAATCCAAAATTGGTGTGTTCAGCACCCGTACCTGCTGTAACAACTGCAACATTCCTTTTATCACCTTCATTATCAGCATACATTTCAGTTAATTGTTCACCCAATACGTGTCCATCAACAGCTTCAAGAGGAGCTTCCTCTATTGTTACAACCCCAGTATTTCCATCTATATAAACTATTACATCCTTTTCAGCTTTACCTTGTATTTCTAAGGCATCAAAGCCGGCAAATTTAAGTAAAGGACCGAAATATCCACCTACATTTGAATCTATAGGAATACCTGTCAAAGGAGATAGACTGCACACTAAGGATTTACCTGTGCCTGCATATTGTGTAATGCCGCAAATAGGCCCGCCTGCTATTACAATTTCATTTTCAGGATCGTTCCATTTTGTTGTTGGTGTAACTGCATTCCACAAATACCATAATCCAAATCCCTTGCCTCCAACGAATTTATCCTTCATTAAATCAGTAACCGTTTTTTCTGTAATAGTATTGTTGGAAATGTTTACATGAAGAGTTCTGTTTGAATAACCCTTATCTACTTTGCCCAATTCATATTTATATTCAGTTAACAATTTATGATTATCTTTTAATGTTGTAATATCCATGATACCCTCCTATTTGTTGAATACCTTGTCTAAATTTAATTCCATAGCTTGTGAAGAGTCTTTTTCAGACATATATATAGCTCCTGAAGGGCAAACATTCGCGCATAATCCGCATGCTATGCATTTAAAAGGCTCTATATATTCATCATGTTGCCTCATAGAAAGCTTAGAGCAGAAACCCACACACATAAAGCATCCTACACAGATTTTTTTATTAATACGTACTACTCCCTGCTTGTCCCTTGTGATAGCCATAACCGGACATATATCTATACACTCTCCGCACTGGTCACATACATTTATTTCAGGCATTCCATCTTTTTCACTAATTTGTATGCAGGACTTATTTCTATCGTTACTTTTAAAATATGTTTTAGAGCATATTTCTTCGCACTTTCCACACTGTATGCATTTTGATTCATCCTTTGCCAAATACTTCATTTTTGCCTCCCATTATTTTTACATTACTAAAAAATTAAGAAACTATAAATTGTCGCAATAATTTTTATTTTATTCTATTATAATTAATTTAATCCAAATATTCAATGTCTAAAAGTAATATATAGAGTGCGAAAATTTTCTATTAGTTGATTTTTCGTAAAATGGCGACATTCCTTAATGCTCGCTCCAAAGACTATCCCTCCATTAAGGTGTGTCCCTGTACCTATGAAAGTAGATTGCAGTCACAAAAACAAATCGAGAACCCTAGTTCTCGACATATTTTAAAATATTTTTTAATTTTTCCCCTTCAAACATATATTTCTCATTGCAAAAGTGGCATACTGTTTCAATTTTGCCGTCTTCCTCAATAAGCTTTTTAAGCTCTTGTTTTCCTATGGTCATTAAAGCTTGTTCCATTCTGTCCTCAGAACACTCACAAATGAACTCCACAGGTATTTTATCAGTTATTTCCAAATCAAATTCAGAAAAAAGATCCTTTGCTATATTCTCTACATCATCGTTGTTGTCAAAATAATCCGATACTGATTTTAGATTACTTAATGTTTTTTCAAGCTTTTCTAAATCCTCTTCCTCAATAAAAGGCAATGTTTGAAGTATGAACCCACCAGAAGATTTTATGCTATAATCTCTGTCTACTAATACTCCCACTGCAACAGCGGAATTTTGCTGTTCTGAAAGATAATAGTATGTAGCTATATCTTCACCTATTTCTCCTGTAACTATATCAGTGCTTCCTATGTATGGCTCTTTTAACCCTAAATCCATCATAACAGTTACCTTGCCATTTAAACCCACTGCTCCACCAACATCTAGCTTTCCGTTTTGTTTTAATGGCAAATCTACATTGGGATTATCAACGTACCCCTTAATATGTCCGCTGTTGTCCGAAACAGTCATAATTGTACCAATTGGACCGCCACCGTTAATGTTAATGGTAAGCTTATCATTTTCGTTTTTCATCATATATCCCATCATAAGCCCTGCTGTAAGGGTTCTTCCCAGGGCTGCAGACGCAGTCGGAGTTGTATTGTGGCGTTTTCTTGCTTCCTCCACAGTATTTGTTGTTCTTGCCATAAAAAGCCTGAATGTTTGCTTTTTATCTATTGCTCGTATCATGTAATCCATATTAATTCCTTTCATTATTTTTCTGCACAAAATACTGCTCTTAATGAGCTTTCTCTATATGATTCATTATTGTAATCATCATAAATTTCTATGTTTTTAAATCCTGCTCGCTCTAACATTTCCACTATTTCCTGTGCTCGATGTATATATTGTGTCTGAATTTCATTAATTCTAGTATATTTATTTTGCGAATCCTTTATAAAAAAGTTTATTTCTATGTTTACAAAGGTCTTTTCACTATCTGGGGCATTTTCCCAAACATAAAAAATCTCATCATCATCATAAACATAAGTGTCATTAAACATTGTATCATATTTATATATTGTGCTCATATCAAAAATAAACTTTGAATTATCCTTTAAATGTTTAAAGACATTATTAAAAAAACTGATAACCTCGTCATTATAAAGATAGTTTATACAATCGCAACAGCATATGGCTGTATCAAATTTATCATCTATATTAAAACTTGTCATATCCATGTTTAAAAGTTTAACCCCGGGGCTTCTCTTAAGCTTTTCATAGGCTCTCATAAGCATGTCCTGAGAAAGGTCAAAGGCGGTAACAAGATACCCCCTATTCCCTAAAAGATGAGTAATGCTTCCTGTTCCACATGCAGCCTCTAAGATTTTTCTTGAAGCACCTATTTTATTTATAATAAAGGATGTCCATTTTTCATAATCCACATCATCCATTAGCATGTCATATATTTGGGAAAATTCCTTGTAGCTTTTGTTAAGCATATTATTTCTTCCTTTGCTTTTTCTTCTTTGCGGTCATTAATCCGCCTATTCTGCCTGTTTCTTTAGCAGTAAGCCCACCCCATCCAAATTCCTCTAATTTATCCATTATGCCTATTTCCTTGGCAATCTCAAGCTTCATTAAATCATCGGGTGTGGGTGCTTTTTTCTTCTTTTCTTTCTTATCCTTTTTATCTTTTTTTAAATTATCCTTATCAACCATAATATCCTCCAAATTATTTCTTTAGATTATTATGGTTTAAATATTATAATTTATTCCTGTTTTTCCTTTTTAGTAAGCAATATGACTTTTATATCCTTTAAAATTAGCAATATTTTATTAAGAGTATATTGAATACTCACCAGGATTACAAAAAACATTACAACCAATATTATTTGAATTTGAACGTTTAGATCCATAATTAAACACCCACTTTATGTGATTTTGACTGTTTTAAATTAACAAAAGATATGCCTGCACTAATTAAAAATACAATGGCTGCCGATAAAAATGGCAGCGTGCTCCCTAATTCATATATAAAACCAGAAAATAACGAACCTAAAATCATGCCTGCTGCTCTTACAGAATTAAAAATGCTTGAAATTATACCGCTTGTTCTAGCATCCTGATTCCTGGTAATAACATCCTGCTGTATGGGAAGATAAATGGCATTAAACATAA
>CAZJKK010000093.1:0-7811 GCA_964546605.1 uncultured Clostridia bacterium | reverse complement strand
CATAGAAAAGTGCTGATGATAGGACATTAGAAAAAATAATATAGTATTTCATAAGTCAAATATGTGATTTGAATTCATTTTTTAATGCTTCTAAAAATGTTTCGCATGAATAACTTAGCTTCTTTCCTTTTTTTTTAATAACTGTTACATCCCATGTAAATTTATCGCTTATAATTGGAATGGATTTTACATTTGAAAACAATAAGTCTTTTGAGACAAAATCTACTGAAATCCCAATTCCATTATTTAGGCTGCTCATTTTATAGGTTATAAATATTTCGCCGGTCTTTAGTATACTGCTCGGCTCAATATCATCTTCTTTGCAAGCATTAATAAAATTGTGATACATTTGATAATCTTCATTCATTAAAATAACAGGTTCGCCATTAAGCTGATTAATGCTAATGCTTGTTTCTTTACTGAGCGGATGGTTATGATTTACAATAGCATGAACAGCATGTTTTTTAATTACTTCAAAATCAAATTTGTTAGTATCAACAGGACCAAGAACCACACCAAGGCAGGAATGATCTCCCAGAACAGACTTCTGGCATTTGAAATCTGGGTATTCAATGTAGTGGAGGTTTATATTCGGGTGTTTTTTATTGAACTTTTGAATAAAATCAATTGATAAAGAATTAAGAACACCCATAGCAAAACAAACATCAATAATGTCTGATTTTTCTTCTTTAAGCTTTTTAATATCTTCTAATGCTGCTTCCTCTGCAGCAATGATTACTTCAGCATGATTTTTTAACAAATTGCCATATTCGGTAAGTTCCAATCCTTTGCTTGTCCGGGTAAATAGGTTTACCTTGAGTTCATTTTCAAGGGTTTTTATGGATTTGCTTAATCCCTGCTGAGTTATAAAAAGATTATCAGCAGCTTTTGATATGCTTTGCTTTTTACATATATTCAAAAAATACCTTAACTTAGCTGTATCCATAACAAATATCCTCCTCTAAACGTTACCACTATTATACAATATTAAGACAAATGATACAACCTTTTGTTGTGGCTTTTAAAAAGAAGGTTGTTTTACTATTGTACAGTTTTTAGTTAAAATTTATAGTAGTAAACTATAATTAATTTTAAAAAAGGAAGGAGAGTCATATGTTAATAAAAGCTGCTGTAACACATAATTTGGGAGAATGTTTTCAAATCGAAGAGGTCGAGCTAAAGGATCCTGAACAAGATGAGGTATTGATTGAGATTGTATCCTGCGGTGTATGCCATACTGATGCTGTTGCAAGAGACCAGTTGATACCGGTTCCACTGCCGGCCGTATTAGGACATGAAGGTGCAGGTATAGTAAAGAAAGTTGGTTCAGGAGTAAAGGGAATACAACCTGGCGACCATGTTGTTCTTTCGTTCAGCTCCTGCGGGAAATGTGAAAACGACCATACAGGAAAGCCATACGTTTGCAAAGACTTTAACCTTTTGAATTTTGGCGGAATAATGAATGATGGGACCAAGAGAATAAGTCAAGGCGACAAAGAATTGTCCACGTTTTTTGGTCAATCATCATTTGCAACTCATGCAACAGTTAATGTTAGAAATGTAGTAGTAATCGATAAAGATGTTGACCTTGAAATAGTGGGTCCATTGGGCTGTGGCTTTCAGACAGGTGTAGGAACAGTCCTGAATGGGTTGAAGCCGGAAGTTGGTTCATCATTGGTGGTTTTCGGCATGGGATCAGTTGGGTTTACTGCATTGATGGGGGCAAAGATTGCCGGATGCGATAAGATAATAGCGGTTGGCGGCAGTCAAGCCAAGTTACAGATGGCTGAGGATTTTGGTGCCACACATACAATAAACTACAAGGAAGTAAAAGATGTAGTTGATGAAATCAAGAGAATCACTGATGGAGGAGCAGATTATACAGTTGAGACCACAGCAGTGCCAGCAATAGTGAATCAGGCCATGTATGCCCTTAAGGTTCTTGGAACTTGTGCTATTGTTGGCGCTACAGGGGATGTTACTTTGAATATACAAAATGCGTTGATGGCTGAAGGAAAGACAATGAAGGGCTTCATTGAAGGTAATTCCATACCTCAGATTTTCATACCGAAATTAATTCGATATTACAAGGAAGGCAGATTCCCTATAGACAGACTGGTAACTAAATACAGATTCGATGAGATAAATCAAGCATTTGAGGACTCACATAATGGAAAAGTTATAAAACCTGTTCTAGTAATGAATAATTTAAAATAATTTCAAGTTTAGGAGGATGATGTATGATTAAAGGTGGATATCAAGGAAAAGTATTGAGGGTAAACCTTACTACCGGGGTTATAACTGAAGAAAAGCTTGATGAGAAAATGGCCAAAGATTATATGGGTGGTGCTGGCTTTGGATTGAAATATCTATATGATGAAGTCCCGGGAGATGTGGATCCTCTTGGAGCAGATAATAAATTGATATTTGCACCAGGACCTTTAAGTGGAACAAGCAGTCCTAATGCAAGTCGTATGGCTGTTGTTACAAAGTCTCCGTTAACAGGAGCAGTAGGAATGTCTACTTCTGGAGGTTATTTTCCTGTTGAACTAAAATATGCAGGTTATGATGGTTTGATTATAGAGGGAAAAGCAGATTCGCCGGTTTTTATTCATATTAAGGACCAAAATGTTAGTATAAAAAAGGCTGACAAGATATGGGGTATGGATACATTTGATACACAGACGTTCTTGAAGCATCACTTGAATGACCAGCAGGTGAGAGTTGCTTGTATTGGACCGGCTGGAGAAAACTTATCTAAAATTGCATGTATTATAAATGAAAGAAGAGCATTTGGGCGCAAGGGAATAGGTGCAGTAATGGGATCAAAAAACCTTAAAGCTATTGTTGTAAGAGGAACAAATAAAGTTCTAGTTGCAGATGAGGAGGCATTTAAAGCTGCCAGAAGTTCAATGTTAAAAGCTATGAAGGACAGTCCGGTATTATATTCACACTTCTCAAAAATCGGTACACCTATGATGGTTGATGCATTAAATGCACTTGGTATGTTTCCATCTGAAAACTTCTCCACAACAGGAGAAAAAGATTATTCATCAGATATAGGTGCTGAAAAAAGCATTGCTGCAACTGTTGCAAGCGAGCCCTGCTACGGCTGCCCTGTTGGATGCAGTCAGCTAAAGCTGGCAAAAGGAAACAGCAAATATATTGGAGCATTGTCAGATCCTGAATATGAAACTTACTACAGCTTTGGAGGACAGACAGGAGTCAGAAATCTGGACAGCATAATAGCTGCCGACAATCTTTGTGACAAACTTGGACTTGATACCATGTCTACTGGAGTAACCATTGGATTTGCCATGGAACTTTATGAGAAAGGGCTTCTCTCAAAGGAGGAACTGGGTGGTTTTGATCTCCACTTTGGAAATCATGAGGCAATGTATGATGTGATAAAAGAAATTGCATATAGGAAAGAAGGAGCAGGAGCTTTACTTGCAGATGGCAGCAAGATATTAGCTGAAAAGGTAGGTAAGGGCAGTGAAAAATTTGCCATGCATATAAAGGGGTTAGAACTTCCTGCATATGATCCAAGAGGGGCAAAAGCACATGGCCTTTCTATGGCAACTAGTTACACAGGAGCTGATCACAATAGAGGCTATGCTTTCCAGGAGATATTCTCAATACCGGTTCCATATGCCGTGGATAGATTTGCAATAGAGGGAAAGGGGAAGCTTACAAAGTGGAATCAGGATGTGCGTACAGCTACATGTGACTGTCCTACAATGTGCGCATTTTTGTTGGATACCGCATTACCTGGAGTAGCTCTTGAAAATACAGCTTCCATGGTTAATGCTGCCACAGGACTTGGCTTTACACCACAAGATGTGGAACTTGTTGGAGAAAGAGTGAATAACCTAGCAAGACTTTATAATATTTCAGCAGGACTCACAAGAGATGATGACACATTCCCAGACAGGATTATGACAGAACCTATCAAGGCTGGAGACTCAAAGGGACAATATATACCTCAAGGGGATTTAGATAAAATGCTTAATGAATATTATGATGCAAGAGGTTGGAGTAATGAAGGTGTTCCAACTCCAGAAAAGCTTCAGGAGTTGGGAATAGAAGTGTTACATTATGCTTAATATAAGTGTAAGGACAATCCTTGGATTGGAGAAATATTTCGGTGGTCGTAAGCATCAATCTTTAGAGATGCCGGAGAATAGTAATGTAAGAGATCTTTTAAATCATCTTGAGAATTTGTATGGAGAAGATTTTAAGAATGCAATTTTTGACAGCCAAGGGGATTTAAATAAAGGTATTGTCTTGATGGTAAATGGGATAAATGTAATGGCTTGTGAAGGGTTTAATATGAAACTTAGGGCAGGGGATAGCCTGCTTATTTTTCCACCTGCTGTAGGCGGGTAAAATAAATTAATAATGACCTCATTGCAAAACACCGAAAGAGCTGAATGAGACCACGAGTATGCAACGATAAATGCAACACACTTTGTGTTGCATTTAATTTAGGTCATAAAGGACAAGAAATTACTATGTTGTCATTTAGTAGCATATCAATATAAATAATTAATTATCACTTTACAATCTTTTTAATCAAACTTAAATTTTTCTTTGAATAGGGTGGATACATCATATTTAAAACCTTCCAGTTGCTACTTGAACGCCTATGGATACGAAAACCACCAGTGTATCTATTACAAATCCAAGAATCATTGGTTTAAATCCAATATCTTTCATATCATTGTAGCTTGTTTTAAGACCAATAGCTGATAATGCCATAACCATACAAAATTTTGATGATTTTGAAAGACCAGGCACTAATGCTTCGGGTATAATACTTGTGCTTCTAAGTAATACAACAACAAGAAAAAATATAATAAAGAAAGGAAAGATTTTCTTGATATTAACAGGTGTATGTCCTTGTCCTCCAGCTGTTTTTGCCTCAATTCTTTCTGTTATTACAGAGTATATTAATACGATTGGAATGATAAAAAGTGTTCTGGTAAGTTTTACTATTACAGATGTGTTTCCGGCAAATTCAGAAAAGGCATAGCCTGCAGCTACAACCGATGAGGTGTCATTAACAGCTGTACCCACCCACAATCCATAGCCCATTTCAGACATACCAAGAGCCATACCAATCCATGGTATTACTACAACCGTCAAAACATCGAATATGAAGGTTGATGAAATTGCATATGCTATATCTTCACCCTTGGCTTTAATAACAGGTCCAACTGCAGCTACAGCTGATCCTCCGCATATAGCTGTAGAAACTGACAAAAGATTTGTAAGTTTCCAGTTCATACCAAAGAGTTTTCCAATTAAGTTTCCAGCACCAAAAGCAGTTCCCATAGTAAAAATCATTACAAAAAGTGAATACTTACCAACACTAAGAACTTCAGAGAAGTTCATGTTTACTCCCATAAGTATTATTCCAAGACGAAGAATCATTTTTCCGGTAAAGCTTACTCCTTTATTGAATTGTTCGTATTTATTAAATAAAGGGTTTAGTGCCATACCAACTAAAAGAGCCATAACTGTAGCACCTATGATGTCACCAGGAACTAAACTGCTTAAAAACATTGCAATAATAGCAACAAATGAACTAAGCAGCACCCCTGGCACAATCTTGTTTAATTTTTCTAACATAAAATACCTCCGTATAATTAAAATAACGTATTGATTATATCATTGAATTCTTATAAAATATAATTATAAAATTTTATACTTTTATAAGTTAGACTTATGGAGACGACTATGTTAGATAATAAACTACAGACATTTCTTACATTATGCGAAACTCAAAACTATTCACAGGCAGCTAAAAAATTAAATATAACACAACCTGCTGTTTCGCAGCATATACAGTATCTTGAAAATTATTATCAGGTATTATTAATATCAGATAAAGGCAAAAACTTTGCCTTGACTGAGGAAGGTGAGGCACTGCGTGGATATGCCAAAATACTTAAAGCTAACTCTGAACAAATTCAACCTTTATTAAAGCGTATTAAAAATAAAGCAAAGACTTTAAACTTTGGAGCGACTTTGACTATAGGGGAGTATACAATGCCACCTATTTTATCAAAAATATTTAAAGAAGATCCTAAAATCAATATTTCCATGGTTGTAGAAAATACCATGGTGCTTCAGAAAATGCTGTGGGAAGGAAAAATTGATTTTGCCTTGTTGGAAGGACATTTCAATCAGGAACAATTTGAATTTAAGCTTATGTCTAATGAAGCATTTATTGGGGTATGTTCTCCTGAAAATAAAATTGCAAATAAAGTTTCTAACTTTGAGGTATTACTTGAAGAAAATCTTATACTTAGGGAACCGGGGAGCGGAACTCGAGACATAATTGAACAGGCATTATACAATCAAAACCTTAGTATCATAAGTTTTAAAAGAAGGATTGAAGTTGGTAACATGAATGTGATAAAAGAGCTGTGTCACCAAAATATTGGGATAACATTTATGTACAGGGAAGCTGTAAAAATGGAGTTATCGAAGGGCTATCTTAAGGAAATAAATATAAGAAATTTCAACATAAGTCACCCTTTTAGCTTTGTTTATTTAAAAAATAATCCCAACAAAGCTCAAATAGAATATTGGTTAAAAAAAATCAGCTCATTTAGAAGCTTATAAAATCCCAAAAACCAAAATCAAGCACTCTCAGAATCTTAATTTGATAAGAAACTTGAAGAGTGCTTGAGTTTTTAAAAATTCTTCAAATCTATTAATGGTGGCAACCGTGCTCGTGAGTGTGACAAGAATCTCCTGAATCTTTAATTTTCCCATTAATATAATCAAGAGCTACTGTTATAACGTCTCCAGAACATCCGCGAATTACATTTATGTTTGACTTTCTTAGTACATTTACAGCTCCATCACCCATATTGCCAGCTAACATTAAATTCACACCCATTTTGGATAAATCTTGTGCTATGTTAGATTTACATCCACATCCTGCGGGTGATTCAATGGTTTCATTGTTAAGAATCTCTTTTTTCTCATCATCAATAGTAAGTACTGTAAAATATTCACAGTGACCAAAATGATCATCAATATTACCGTTTCGAGAAGGTAATGCAATTTTCATAATAAACCTCCAATTTCTAATATAATGTTTATGACATGATAATATAACAATTTTTGAAATTTATCAATAATCTTTTAGAAATACAATTCGGTAATAAATCCATAGGATAATATTAAGAGTAATCTTTGTTGATATTTTACAATATAAAGCTTATAATATTTAAAAAATAAACAGATTTATTTACAAAGTAAATTACGCTGGAATTCTATGTGAAGTGTTGCTTTTATCTTCTGTAATTATTTCATTTTTTAGATATGGTGTTAAAGCGTTGGATTATGCTGATTAACAAATTAAATAAAGTTAATAATACTATAAAATAACTTTATACTAAATTTTACAAAGGGGCTACTATGAAAAAATATAAATGGTTTATTACTGGATGCACTATTGCATTAATTTCTTTTGTTTTGATCTTAATAGGGATGTTAATTATAAATCCTGGAGTGGTAAAAGCTCAAAATATATTTGCGTACCTTGTGTTTTCTTTGATTTTAGGTGCGATAGCGGGAGTTCTACAGCGTTTGATGCTTGACATTGCATTGTTGTTTTTTATTGGGGGAATAGGTATCGGATTTTTCCAGATGTTTATAAGTTTTGGGGACAAAACTAGCGGTTGGGGGGATTTAGCAGGCATTGCGTATCTCGTAACATATATTGCTTTTGGTCTATTTGCTGGAATTATTGCTCAAACTTATATATGGCTAGTAAACAAAATTAAAAAGAA
>CAZJKK010000092.1:0-7827 GCA_964546605.1 uncultured Clostridia bacterium | reverse complement strand
TAACCCAAGAGTAAGCTTTGATGGAGTTCATTGGTATATTTCAGTAGGAATTGAGTTAGAGAAACCAGTAATAGAGTTAACCAATGAAAGTATTGGAATAGATGTAGGAATTAAAGACCTGGCAGTATGTTCACATAAAGAAGAACCCTACAAAAATATAAACAATACAAATAAAGTCAAGAAATTAGAAAAGAGATTACGTAGACTACAACGTAAAGTGTCAAAAAAATATGAAAAAAATAAGGAAGGGAGGAGTTATGTAAAAACAAATAATATAATAAAACTAGAAACTAACATTAGAAAATTACACAAGAATCTTGATAATATTAGAGCTGATTATAGGCATAAAGTAACAACAGAGATAGTGAAAGCCAAACCATCTCGCATAGTTATGGAAAGTCTAAATATTAGCGGTATGCTTAAAAACAAACATTTATCAAAAGCAGTTGCTAAACAAGGATTTTATGAATTAAAAAATATGCTTAAATATAAATCAGAAAAGTATGGAATTGAATTCATAGAAGCAGATAAATGGTATCCATCATCTAAGACATGTAGTGAGTGCGGTTATATTAAACCAAAATTATCATTATCAGAAAGAGTTTTTGTATGTGAGTGTTGTGGAGCAACAATAGATAGAGATAAAAATGCCAGTATAAATTTATCAAGATATAAAGTATCATAAGTCACTTTAACGAAATATGATATTGTGTAGGGTGAGTTACACCCGAATTTACGCCCTTGGAGTGTTATATCAAACGAAAGTAGTATATCCTGTAGGAATATAAAATCGGACACGTTGAACAGGGAAGTAAACATAAACTTCTATAATGTTATTATAAGGTTTTGTAAGTTTTACGTAACGGAACAATGACTGTATCATATTTGACAGGTGCAGTTCAAATGGGAGTACTCATACTTTGCGGCAAGTACCTGTTAAAAATTGATTGGGGAAACAGAATGTCCGGAGTATTGTTAGTTTCAGCAGCCTTTGTATTTGCTACCACATCACTTGGGCTAATGCTTTCAAGCTTCATTAAAACTCAAGGACAGCTTGGAACCATAGCTCCCATAGTTTTAACCTCCACCTCGATGATTGGTGGCTGCATGTGGCCATTAGAAATAGTAAACAACAAAGCGTTGTTATTTTTAGCAGAGCTTACCCCCCAAAAATGGGCAATGCAAGGAATAGAGTCCATCGCCAGCATGGGTATGGGATTTGAAGCAGCAATACTTCCCACAATAGTATTGTTGGGAATGGGCATAATATATTTCACAATAGGTGTTAGAGCGTTAAATAAAGAAGTAATATAATTTTCTAAAAATAAGTAATGAAATCCTGTCATTCAGAGAGCGCAGCTCGAAGAATCTCCGATTTTTAACATTAAGATGGTTTATTTAACCATCCTTTTTTTGCCGAAAAATCGTTTAACTCCAGTACTAAGGGGTATATTTATCACATAATGATAAATAAAATATAGGAGGACAGTATGGACAAGGACAACAGAACGAACAAATTCAGATTACCCGTGGAATATTTAAAGAAAACATGCAACATAGAAAAAGATCTTCATTTTTGCAAGACATCAAAGGATGTATCTATTTTAGAAGGAGTAATAGGTCAAGATAGGGCAGTTAAGTCCATGGAATTTGGTCTTTCCATGAATGCTACAGGGTACAACATATTTGTCTTGGGTCCCCAAGGAACAGGAAAAAGCACATATACTCAATCAGTTGTTAATAAGTCTGCCATGGAGCAAAATGTTCCAAATGACTGGTGTTATATTAATAATTTCAGCGAATGGGATAAACCGCTGGCTATATCACTTCCTGCAGGCAAGGGCAAAGTATTTCAAGGTGACATGGAAAAGCTTATTGCCAACCTAACCGTATACATTCCAAAGGCATTTGATGGCAGCAATTTTCAGCAGCAAAAGGATACTCTTGTTCACAAGCTAAATGAAAAAATGGCTGCACTTTTAAGAGAAATAGAAAAAATTGCAACAGATGCTGGCTTTGGTATTCAGCAGTCAGGACAAAGAATACTTCTCATTCCATTAAAGGAAAACCGCCTTATCACACCTGAAGAATACAAAGAGCTGGACGTAGATATTAGAGAAGAAATAGATATAAAAAGAAACAAAATAGCATCAATAATAGATGATAAAATACGTGACGGACAAACATTGCAAAGATTAGCACAAGAACAAGCTATTGAGCTTGAAAAAAAGACAGCCTTTGATGCAGCAGAGCCTCTTGTAAAGCAGCTTAAGGAAAAGTATAAATCCATACCTGAAATAGATGATTATTTAGACAAACTATTAAAGGATGCAGCAGAAAACCATGGAATATTTAACAATGCAAGGTCAATAACTATTGATGAATATGCAACAGATATATCTGATGAATCAGAGACGTCTGATGAAGAAGAAGACAATTTGTTTGAACCAAAGCTGTTAGAAACAAAGGACAGCAAAAATCCATTTACAAGATATAAGGTAAATTTATTTGTAAACAATGAAAATACTAAAGGAGCACCAGTTATTGCAGAAAGCAATCCCTACTACTACAATCTCTTTGGAAAAATTGAATATAAAAATCACATGATGACAACCATGACCGATTTCACCATGGTTAAAGCAGGTGCTATTCAAAGAGCAAACGGAGGCTACTTGATACTTCAAGCTAAGGATTTGTTAATGGATCCCTATGCATGGGATGCATTAAAGAAAGCCTTGAAATACAAGCAGGCAGTAGTTGAAAACATAGGAGAACAAAGCCGATTTATTCCTACTGTAACACTAAAGCCTCAGCCCATACCTCTCAATGTGAAGGTCATTCTAATAGGAAGCTACTGGTACTATCAAATACTTTCAACAGATGAGGATTTTAAAAAGCTTTTCAAGGTTAATGTTGATTTTGATGTGGAAATGGAAAGAACACCTGAAAATATTCAGCACTATGTTTCATTTATAGGTTCAATGTGTGAAAAAGAAAATTTAAAGCATCTTACCTGCGCTGCCATGTCAAGGGTAATTGAATTTGGCTCCAGGCTCGCAGACAATCAAAATAAATTATCAACCCGCTTTAACGTGGTAAGTGAAATATTGTATGAAGCTTCTGCATTAGCAGATTCAGAAAAGTATAAATCAAATTTTGTTGATGCAGTACATGTGGAAATGGCCATAAAAAATAAAAAGTACCGTTCAAACATGATAGAAGAAAAAATGCAAAAGCAAATACTTGATAAAAAGGTGCTCATAGATACAGAAGGACAGGTTGTAGGCCAAGTCAATGGATTATCTGTCATGGGAACAGCAGGATATTCATTTGGATTGCCATCAAGGATTACTGCAAGAACATATTCAGGCCGTGAAGGCATTATTAATATTGAAAGAGAAACAGAGATGAGCGGAAACATTCATTCCAAAGGGGTATTAACATTAAACGGATACTTGGGTGGAAAATTTGCACAGGAAAAACAATTAGGACTTACAGCACAAGTAACATTTGAACAGCTTTACGGAGGAGTGGAGGGAGATAGTGCATCAAGCACAGAACTGTATGCTATATTATCAAGCCTTTCGGGAGTTCCAATAAAGCAAAATATAGCTGTCACAGGTTCTGTGAATCAAATGGGAGAAATACAGCCCATAGGCGGTGTCAATGAAAAAATAGAAGGATTCTTTGACATATGCTCATTGAAAGGACTTACTGGAGACCAAGGAGTAATGATTCCTTGGAGCAACGTAGACAACTTAATGCTTAAGGATGAGGTTATAGAAGCAGTTAAAAATAATATGTTCCACATATATGCAGTTAAGAAAATAGAAGAAGGAATAGAACTTTTAACAGGAGTATCTGCAGGAGAACTAGACCAATACGGTGAATATCCTAAGGACACAATATTCCACCTGGCAAATCAAAAGCTTATGGATTATAACAAAGTGTTAGAAACAGCAGAAGATTAAGATTAACGATCAGGCTCATGTTCCTTACGAGGACTGAGCCAATTATTTTGCAAATATTTTGATGTATAGAATATAAAATATAGAAAAAAATAAAAATAAATGATAATATTTAAAAGAAATGTGGTATAATTATATTAAGGAGCAATTCAAATATGAATGTATATATTGAAATTGATGGTTTTACACCTTGTTTAGTTGAAAAAGTTACTGGAAATATTGTTAATACTAAAATTGTTAAAGTTAATCTTAAAAAATCAGATTATAAGGGTTGGTACTTTGATTGGTCTATTCCTAAACACAACGGATTTGATATTTACGCTTTACAAACAGTAGAAACTAATACTATACAAGGGTTAATCGCTTCAGTAGTTGACACAGAAAATAGATCTGTTCATGTAGATATAGTGGAAACTGCACCACACAATTATGGTAAAACTGGTAAATATGAAGGTGTTGGAGCACATCTGTTTGCTTTTGCATGTAAACAAGCTAAAGATGTTGGTTATGATTATATATATATTTTGATGCAAAAACAAATCTTATTGAATATTATAAAGAAAGATTAGGAGCATTACAAATTGGTAATACTCAAAGAATGATGATAGAAGGTTATGGTTTCGAACGATTGATTGAGACATATTTTGGAGGTGAGTAAATGAACAGAGTTAGTAGAGTAAGTAAAGATTATATAGAACTTGATAAAAACTCAATAAACGGAGCCTTTACTGTACCTAGTATTAAAAAGATTGATATGCTAGAATTAAGAAAATATTGTAAATCAGGGAAAATAAAATATTCTGATTTAACAGAGAAAGAAATTAATAAATTTGAAAAATAAATAATTGGATCTTAGGGACGGAGTCTTTTTGCGATTGCTTTCAATCACAAAAGGTGCCGTCCCAAAACATTCTATTCAATAGCACTCCTAATCAAATCCAATTCTAACGTAGCAGCTCTCTCCCTAACCCCTGTAGATATTACCTTTTTAGTTTTAAACTTTCCATTATAATAAACACACACAAAAAAAGTCCAACAGATTTTTCTTCTGTTCCTCCATCAATAGCTCAGCTGCCTTATCTTCAACTTTGCCTAATTCAGTTACATATGAATTTTCTTTGCTAAATCTTTTAATTAATTCTTCTTTTACAGGTTGAATCATTTCGATACATTTACCTTTTGGTAAAATTATGTCTAAAACGAGAACGCGGGTGGTATTTGAAATGGCTTCAAAACAAAATTTTAAATGTATTTTAAATCAGCTAACTTTGTCGGATGTAAAGGATGCTATTATTCATTCTAAATATATTATGCAATGTAATAATGATAATGGATATATAATTCAAGAGTATAAAGTTTAAAATATTACAAAGAAATCCCTCGTTGCAGGTTTGGGAAGTTATTGAAGAGATATTGAAGGATTGTAAATTAATATAATATGATTAGTAGTGATGGTATAGAATAAATACAAATTCTCAGGCGGTTTAGTATTATATCCTCCTTTTTTAACTTTAGCTTATATTGGAAATTATTGCATGTACTTCTTGATTAATCCATGCATTGTTGGTAAAATTGTATTGTCGAAGAAAATTTTATATTGACGAATAAGTTAATTAGTTTAAATAACATGTGAAGGGAGAATTTTATATGGAAATATATAAAAATATTAATGGGGATTCAGGTGTTTATGGATATGAGATTGGCAATGATTATATCTGGGTTCAATTTTCAACAGGTGCTCAATATCAGTATACAGCAAGTTGCATTAGAATATGATTCGAAATATGTAGCAGAACTTCAAAAAATGATTGGTGTTTTCCAAGCACTTTCAGATTATTTTACTGATTCGGTAAAAGAAACAATTAATAGACTAGCAGGTAGTTGTGTCGCTTTTAATCAAGAAGAAATAAATTTTTTAAAAGAAATAAAGAATCAGGTGAACATTCTTAATAATAAACTAATTGCAATAAAACATCTTAACTTTAGTACTTTAAAAGATGTTGACGCAGTTATTGTTGCACTACAAGAAAAGAGAATTGAATTAGATATTCTTGTGCATATTAATTCAAACTTTACAAACGAGAAAATAAAGGTTGTAAATACATCATTAGAAAACGTCATTGCCCAGGCATCTCGTCTTCAAGGTGAAATAAATCAACAAAATGTCCTAATAAAAAGGACTATAGAGAAATATCATGATGAAATTAATGGATTTTTAGAAAGTGCAGGATATAATTATAAGGTTTCTATTATAGAAGATATTGATAAGGATTCATATCGTATGATATTATTGTGTAAAGAAAATTTATGTCAAGTAAATGATGTTAAGCTTCATTTAAGTTATGGAGAAAGAAATGCTTTTGCTTTAGTATTATTCATGTATAGGACAATTAAAGAAAATCCAGATTTAATAATCTTAGATGATCCAATATCATCATTTGATAAAAATAAGAAATATGCAATTATGGATATGCTATTTAGAGGCACAGGATCTTTTCAAGGTAAGACTGTTATGATGCTTACACATGATTTTGATCCAATTGTTGATTTGATTCATACTTCAAGTATAAGATGCAGATTTAATCCTGTTCCGGTAGCATCTTTTCTTCATAATAATGATGGTATTTTATGTGAAAAAGATATTATGCCTACAGATATTCAATCCTTTTATGAAATAGCGATTACAAATATAAATAGTAATATTGATGAAATTAATAAGTTGATTTATTTGCGTAGGCGTCTAGAAGCTTGTGGTGATAAGGGACTAGCATGGCAATTGCTTTCTAATATATTTCATCCTGATAGGTTGATTCCATTATATCAAGATACTGGCAGCGTAAACAGAGAAATGACAAATGAAGAAATTACTGAAGCATCTGAAAAAATCAAATTAGAGATTCCTGAATTTGATTATGAAAGAATATATAAAAGAACTCATGATAAAGCGCAAATGATTGAATTGTACAAATCTTTAACAAGTGGATATGAAAAAATTCAATTATATCGCATTATTAACCATGGATCAATATCTGATACTATATTTAAAAAATTCGTAGATGAAGCATATCATATTGAAAATGATGGCTTATTTCAACTAAATTCAACTAAATATCAAACTGTACCAGATTATATTATTAAACTTTGCGATGATGGAATCGCAAATATAAATATAGATTAAATATTATCTATTGAATTAGAATAATGTATTAATAAAAACAGTATTCAGTTTATTATAATACTTTTTGAGTACTGTTTTTATACAAACAAAATTCATGACTATAAACAGTTCCTAAGTATAGCCATTAGGTCATTCTTCAATAACACTCCTAATCAAATCCAATGCCGTAGTAGCAGCTCTCTCCCTAACAGTCTCCCTAGTCCCTGTAGATATCACTTTTTTAGTTTTAAACCTTCCATTATAATATACACACACATAAAAAAGTCCAACAGGTTTTTCTTCTGTTCCTCCATCAGGTCCGGCAATGCCTGTGGTAGAAACACCTAAATCAGTTCCTGCTACCTGTGCTGCACCATATGCCATTTCCTTAGCCGTTTCTTCACTTACAGCACCATATTTTTTTAAGGTTTCTTGTTTTACATTAAGGGTATTTGTTTTAGATTCGTTGCTGTATGTAACAAAGCCTTCCATAAACACCTTGGATATTCCGGGATAGTTTATAAGCCTTGAAGCAACTAAACCGCCTGTCAATGATTCAGCAACAGCAATAGTAATATTTTTCTTCATCAATAGCTCAGCTGCTTTATCTTCAACTTTGCCGGATTCAGTTACATATGAATTATCTTTACCAAATCTTTTAATTAATTCTTCTTTTACAGGCTGAATCATTTCTATACATTT
>CAZJKK010000091.1:0-7938 GCA_964546605.1 uncultured Clostridia bacterium | reverse complement strand
AAAATCAGTAGTAAAATAGAGGTTAAAGTTGAACAGATATTTAATTATAGCAGATGATTTTACAGGTGCAAATGATACAGGTGTCCAGCTGAAAAGGCGGGGCATAAGCACAAATGTAGTTTTTAAAAGTGATTTATTGCAAAGTTCTGATAGTTCTTTTGTTATAGATACTGAATCAAGAAGCTTACCTGAAGAAGATGCTTATAATAAAACAAAAAATATATTAAATAAAGTTGAATTAAATAATTTTAAATATGTTATTAAAAAGGTTGACTCCACATTAAGAGGCAATGTTGCAAAAGAAGTAAAAGCTGTTGATGAAAAGTATAAAAGTGAGCTTGTTATTTTCGCACCAGCTCTTCCTGATTTAAAAAGAACAACTGTTAACGCAGTCCACCTGCTTAATGATTTACCCATAACTCAAACTGAAATGGCAAAAGATCCACTAAAACCTGTTAAAGAAGACAATATTACAAAAATATTAGAAAAAGTTTATTCAGAAAAAATCACACACTATAATTTAAATAGTATAAGAAGCAATAAGATTTATTTTTCAACAGGAAGAATATTTACCTTTGATGCAGTTACAAATGATGACATGAAAACTATTATAAAAGTTGCAATAAATACAGGTAGGAAGGTGCTTTGGGTTGGAACAGCTGCTATGGCTGATAACTTACTGGAAATTGAAAAGAGCACAAAACCTGTCTTGGGAATTGTTGCATCAGTAAGTTCAGTTACAAGACAGCAGGTAAAGCATGCAGAAGAAAAGGGCGTATCTTTAGTTAAATTACCTATTTATGATTTTATAGAAAATAAAACTGAAATTCAAAAATACATTAATGAAGCAGAAGAACTACTTCAACAAGGAGAAGACATTATAATATTGCCTACATCATCCTACGACCAAGAGGAATACAATAAATCAAACAGAACAGGCAATAAGTCGGGAATGTCAAGAAATGAAATAAGCAATTTCATTAATACAATAATAGGAACTATTTCTAAGAATGTTTTGTTAAAAACTAAAGTTTCAGGAGTATTTTTAACTGGAGGGGAAACTGCCATAGGATTTTTTAATGAAGCAGAGGCATTAGGGTCTTCCATAGTGCAGGAAATAGCAATTGGTATACCTCTTATGAAGCTGGTTGGAGGTCCATTTGATGGACTAAAGGTGGTTACAAAGGCCGGTGCCTTTGGTGGTGAGGACGCCATTACATATTCGATTAGAAAGTTAAAAGAGGTTTAATATGAGTTTGTTTGGTATAACCATGGGTGACCCATGTGGAATAGGACCAGAAATTATTTTAAAATCATTTAAGGCTAATATTAATTTAATAGATGACGTTGTTGTTTTTGGAAGCTTTGACATATTAAATTATTATAATATAGAGTTTAATTTAGGATACAATATTAATGCTATTGAAAAACTTGATGATTTAAAAAAAGGTTGTGTAAATATAATTGATCCCTATAAAATAAGCATAAATGACATAAAAATAGGAAACTTAAGCATAACCGGGGGCAAGTGTGCCTTTATGTATGTAAAGACTGCCATAGAGTTTGCGCTTAGGAAGGAAATTTCCTCTGTTGTTACTGCTCCTTTAAATAAAGAAGCACTCCATATGGCAGGTTACAATTATGCAGGTCATACAGAAATATTTGGAGAGTTTACTCATGGTGCTTCCTATGCCATGCTTTTATGGAGCGACAACCTAAAGGTAATACATGCATCCACTCACATATCCTTAATGGATGCATGTTTAAAAACAAATAAAAAGAGAATTAAAGAAGTTATTCATTTAGCAAATGACACCCTAAAAAAAACAGGCTATGAAAATCCAAGAATAGCAGTTGCTGGGTTAAATCCTCATGCCGGTGAAAATGGACTGTTTGGAAAAGAAGAAATAAATGAAATATCTCCTGCTGTTAAAGAGTGCCAAGAAGAAGGAGTTACTGTTTCAGGTCCCATAGCCCCGGATACAGTATTCTTAAGAGCATATAAAGGAGAATATGATATTGTAGTTGCACAATATCATGATCAAGGACACATACCTGTAAAGCTTTTGGCTTTTGACAGCGGTGTGAATATTACTGTAGGGCTTGATGTTATAAGAACCTCAGTGGATCACGGTACTGCCTTTGATATTGCAGGTACTATGAAAGCTAGAGAGGATAGCATGCTTAAAGCAATAGAAATAGGCAAACTGCTTAACAAACAATAGAAAAGGAGAAATAAAATGGCAAATATTAAATTACCATATGGTAGAGAGTTTTTAGATGTTAATATACCTGATGAAAGATTGAATGCAGTATTAGTTTCTGACATGCATCATTATAAAGCAGAAAAAAGTCAAATAGAGCTGGTAAAAGAAGCTCTTGAAAATCCTATAGGAACTCCAAAGCTAAGCGTCATGGCACAAGGCAAAAATAAGGTTGTAATTATTGCCTCTGACCATACAAGACCAGTTCCAAGCAAAGTTATTATGCCATTAATGCTTGCTGAAATTAGAAAGGGAAATCCTAACGCAGATATTACCATATTAATTTCCACAGGATGTCACAGAGAAACAACTAAGGAAGAATTAGAAGCAAAATTTGGTCCTGAAATAATGGCAAATGAAAAGATTCATGTTCACGACTGTGATGATGACAGTATGTTGGTAAACTTAGGAAAGCTTCCTTCAGGAGGAGATTTAATAATAAATAAAATGGCAGTAGAAGCAGATTTATTATGCTCAGAAGGATTTATCGAGCCTCATTTCTTTGCAGGATATTCAGGAGGAAGAAAGTCGGTACTTCCTGGTATAGCAAGTAGAGTAACTGTTGTTTACAATCATAATGCCGGCTTTATAGCAAGTGATAATTCAAGAACAGGTATAATAGATGGAAATCCAATTCATAGAGATATGCTTTATGCTGCAAGAATTGCAAGATTAGATTTTATTTGTAATGTTGTTATTAATTCAGACAAGGAAGCAATATATGCAGTTGCAGGAGATTGCGACTTGGCTCACAAACAAGGAATTGATTTCTTAAACAGCCAATGCAAAGTAAAGGCAGTTCCATCTGACATAGTTATTTCAACTAATGGTGGTTATCCTTTAGATCAAAATATTTACCAAGCTGTAAAAGGAATGACTGCTGCTGAAGCAACCATCAATAAAGGTGGAGTAATTATTATGATTGCAAAATCTAATGATGGTCACGGCGCTGAAGAATTCTACAAAACATTTTTAAACGAAAAAGATGTTGTTAAAATGATAAAAGAATTCTTAAAAAGACCAAGCGAAGAAACTATTCCTGACCAATGGCAATCTCAAATATTTGCACGTATACTTAAGGACGTAAAGGTTGTGTATGTTTCAGATGCAGAAGATAGCATAGTATCAGATTTGCATATGATTCCTGCCCATGACCTTGAAGAAGCTATAGAAAAAGCAGATGAAATATTAGGAAATAAAAATTCAAAGATAACTGTTATTCCAGACGGTGTTTCTGTAATAGTTCTTTAAATAAAACATGGGAGGCTTAAATGAAAAAGATAGTTTTAATACCTGATTCATTTAAAGGGACTTTAAGCTCAAAACAAATATGTGAAATTATAGAAAAAAGAATAAATGTGCATTTCCCAAGTTGTCAAGTTGTATCAATACCTGTTGCAGATGGTGGTGAGGGAAGCGTAGATGCTTTTTTAACTGCCTTAGGCGGTGAAAAAATCATTGTTACTACAAAAAATCCATATATGGAAGATATGGAATCCTTTTATGGATTAATAGATAATGGAAGCACAGCTGTTATAGAAATGGCTGCTTCTGCAGGCCTGCCATTAGTAGAAAACAGAAGAAACCCACTAAAAACAACAACGTATGGAGTTGGTCAATTAATATTAGATGCCGCTAATAGGGGAGTAAAAAAAATTATAGTTGGTCTTGGTGGAAGCAGTACGAATGATGGAGGCTGCGGCGCAGCTGCTGCAGTTGGTGTAAAATTTTACAATGCTAAAAACCAAGAGTTTATACCAACGGGAGGTAACACTCATGAAATAGCAAAAATAGATATATCAAGTAAAGCTTCTATTTTAAATGATATTGAAATTATAACCATGTGTGACATCGATAATCCTATGTATGGACCAACAGGAGCTTCTCATGTGTTTGGACCTCAAAAAGGTGCAGATGTTAATATGGTTTTATTCCTGGATGAAGGTATAAAGCATTTAGCTGCAACTATTAAAAGGGATTTGAATAAAGATTTAAGCGAGGTACCAGGCACCGGTGCTGCAGGAGCAATGGGAGCTGGCATGATGGCATTCTTTGACTCCAAGCTTCAAATGGGCATTGAAACAGTCCTAGATACAGTTAATTTTACTGACGTAATAAAAGATACGGATATGGTATTTACAGGTGAAGGAAAAATTGATTACCAAAGTTTGAGAGGAAAGGTTGTTATTGGTGTAGCAAAAAGAGCTAAGGAGCAAAATGTTCCTGTTACAGTAATTGTAGGAGGAGCTGACTACGACATTGATGAAGCTTATACAAAAGGAGTTACATCAATATTTTCTATTAACAGATTGCCTGAAGCATTTGAAACAAGCAGAGGTAAAAGTATAGAAAATATGAATTTTGCAGTAGATAATATTTTAAGGCTCATAAAAAGCGTAAAATAAACAAAAGTCAATGCATTTGCATTGACTTTTAAATTAGGGGACCTAAAAAAGCTTATCCCTATAGTTGTCCATTATTTCAGAGAATAGCTCTCCTGTTGTTGGAGGTGTAAATGTTATTGTATTTGCTCCGGCTTGAATTGTATCTAAAATATTTTCTGGTCTTGGTCCACCGGTAGCAATGATGGGGAAGTATGGATGACTTTCACGTATTTTTCTTACAATTTTTGCAGTGTTTGACCCACCTGATACATTAAATATTGAAGCACCTGCTTTTATTCTTGATTCAAAATCTTCTTTTTCTGAAACTATGGTTATGATTATGGGTATATCAAGTCTTTTTTTCATTTCTGCTATAAGCTCATTTGGTGTGGGAGCATTCATAACTACTCCATAAGCGCCGTTTAGCTCTGCATTTATTGCAATATCAATAGATCTCTGACCTGTTGTAATTCCACCGCCTACTCCTACAAACACCGGAGCTGAGGACACTTCTATAATTGCTTGATTTATGGCAATTTGCGGAGTAAATGGATACACAGCAATGACTCCGTCTGCGTTGTGATTTTTTATAATAGCGAGATCAGTAGTAAAAATTAATGATTTTATTCTTTTTCCAAATATGTTAATGCCACTTGCCTCATATATTTCCTTAGGCATTTTTATTGGCTTCTTTTTAAGCACTGATTCAATGGTCGGTATAAATTTTTTGTCTTTTTTCTCTGTACAATTTGCAACTGCTTCGCTATAATTGTCTTTAATGATTTCGTCGCTCATATTACCTCCACTTACATTTAATTTCAAATTAATTATACAATTTATTTTCACAAATTACAATCCATTAAAAGTAAATCAAATGTAAAAATAACTAGGCAAATAAAAATATAAATTGTATAATGATAATAATATAATAATATGGAAAGTATTTGTACCGAGCAATTAAATTGGAGATAATAACATGCAGTTATTTATAAGCAATAAATACATCTTAAACCATGTGGGCACTATAACGCTTTATACAGAAAGATTCATATTAAGACGATATGAATTACATGATGTGCATAATGTGTATGAAAATTGGTCTAGTGACTATGATTCAGCAAAATATAATGCTTGGAAGGTCCATGAAAGTGAAAGTGTGACAAAGGGCTATGTGGAAGAATGGATTGATAATTATGGGAAGTTAAATTATTACAATTGGGCTATTGTGGACCACAATGAGGTTATTGGTTCAATTTCAGTTTCTAATATTAAAAGCTGGAAAAAAAGCTGTGAAATAGGATATACTATTGCAAAAAAAAGGTGGAATGAAGGTATTGCCACTGAAGTATTAGTTCGAATACTTAGATTTCTTACTGAGGATGTGGGCTTTGAACAGGTTCGTGCCATGCATCACATTAATAACAAAGCTTCAGGCAGAGTCATGGAAAAGGCCGGTATGGTATATATAAAAAATCAAATGCAACTTTTTTTAAGTGGAAATAATTTGCTTATGAATTGCAGTATTTATGAATATAAAAATCATTTAAAAAAATACTAACAAAGCATATATTACTTTTCTAAAATATTACAAATTATTTAATAAATTGTTGATTTTAAAATGTATTATGGTATAATATAATGGTTAATTTATGAGATTCATTAAAATTGAAACAATATTGGCTGTTTTACATACAATATAAAATATCTAGGAGGAACAAATGAGTTCAAAAATACTAAAAAAAGAAAAGAATGTAGTTTCATTGGAATTTACAGTGACTAATGAGCAATTTGAAGATGCTGTGAATAAAGCATATTTAAAAGTTAAGAATAATATCAATGTTCAGGGATTTAGAAAAGGTAAAGCTCCAAAGCATATTATTGAAAAAAAATATGGTAAGAGCATTTTTTATGATGATGCATTTGATATAGCTGTACAAGAAGAATATCCAAAGGCTGTACAGGAATTAAATCTTGATGTAATAGACAGCCCAAAGGTAGATATTACAAAATTTGAAGAAGGCGAAGAATTAGTTTTTACTGCTGAAGTTGAAGTTATGCCGGAAGTAGAGCTTCCTGAATATAAAGGAATTGAAGTAGAAAAAACTGAAATTAAAGTATCAGATGAAGAAATTGAAAGAGAATTAAAGTCAATTCAAGAGAAAAATTCCAGATTAGTTGAAGTAGAAGACAGAGCTGTTGAAAACGGAGACTTTTTAACTATTGATTACGCAGGTTTTGTAGGAGAAGAGCAATTTGAAGGAGGCACTGCTGAAAATCAATCGCTTGAAATAGGTTCAAACACGTTTATACCAGGCTTTGAAGAGCAACTAGTTGGCAAAAATAAAGGTGAAGAAGTGCAAGTTAATGTTACATTCCCTGAAGAGTATCATTCAGAAGATTTAAAAGGCAAGGATGCCGTATTTAATGTAACAATTCATGAAATTAAAACAAAAGAGCTTCCTGAAATAGATGATGAATTTGCTAAGGATGTTAGTGAATTTGATACATTAGATGAATTAAAGGCTGATACAAAAGCTAATTTAGAAAAAAGAGCTGCTGACCAAACAAAGGTGGCAAATGACAATAATGTAGTTACAAAAATAGTTAATGAAGCAACAGTAGAAATTCCTGAAATATTAATAAAAAGAGAAATTGATTATCTTGCAAAAAATTATGAACAACAATTCCGTCAGCAAGGCTTTGTAGGCAAAGAATATGATGACATAATAAATAATTTTGTAAATCAATACAAAGAAAGCGCAAGAGCTCAGGCTGAATTCAATGTTAAAGCAGAACTTGTTTTAGAAGCAATCATGAAAAAAGAAAATATAACTGTTTCTGAAGATGAAATAAACAATGAAGCTTTAGAAGTAGCAAAGCAATACAAGGTTGAAGAAGATAGATTAGAAGCTTTTAAAGAAAGCTTATTAAGTTCAAGCAAATCTTATATTGAAGAAACATTAAAGAAAAGAAAAGCTATGGATTTATTAGTTGAAAATGCAGTGTTTGTTGAGCCAAAAGAAGTTCCTGCAGAGGAAGTTGCTGAAGAACCAACAACTAATGACCAAGAATAGTCAAGGCTAAAAAAAATTAAGATAAATTTAAGATAAGTAAGTACAATTATAGTAAGAGCAAAATATAATAATAGGAGGATAAAGGAATGGCATTAGTACCATATGTAGTTGAACAAACGGGAAGAGGAGAAAGATCTTACGATATATTCTCAAGACTTCTAAAAGATAGAATAATTATATTAAGTGATGAAGTTAATGACCAAACAGCAAGCTTAG
>CAZJKK010000090.1:0-7962 GCA_964546605.1 uncultured Clostridia bacterium | reverse complement strand
CGAACAAATGGAGCAGCTGTACAGCTTCTTTGAACAATAACTACAAGGGACGTTTCATTTTTTTAAATGAACGTCCCCTTTTTTATTTTATCATCTTTCCTGCTTTTATTTTTTTAGTTAACAAGGGCAAAATTTCTTTTATATCTCCCACTATTTTATAATTTGCAACTTTAAAAATAGGAGCATCTGGATCGTTGTTTATGGCAACAATGGTTTCTATATCAGCAAGTCCTGCTAAATGTTGTATAGCACCGGATATGCCACAGGCAATATATATTTTTGGTGCCACTGTTTTCCCCGTTTGACCCACCTGCTGGCTGTAGGGCATCCAGCCTGAGTCAACCAAAGGTCTTGAAGCTCCTAAGGCTCCTCCTAATGCATCTGCCAGTTCTTGCGCCAGTTGAATATTTTTTTGATTTCCTATTCCTTTTCCAACAGCAACAATTATATCTGCATCAGCTAAATTTAACCTTTCTTCATTATCCAAATCTCTTATTTTTTTAACAAAGCCCTCTATGGGTGAAGGAACGGGAAGCATTATAACTTCACCTTTTCTATTATAATCCGGCTCCATTGGTTTAAATACTTTAGGTCGTACTGTGGTCATTTGAGGTCGATGGTTCGGGCATGTTATAGTTGCCATTAAATTCCCCCCAAAGGCAGGTCTTGTTTGCAACAATAATCTTTCCTTTTTATCCACTTCCAATACTGTGCAGTCTGCCGTCAAACCCGTGCCCAGTGTTGATGATATGTGAGGCGCTAAAGATCTTCCATTTGAAGTTGCACCTATGAGTACTATTTCAGGCTTATAATTTTTAATTAAATCTACCATTATTTCACCGTATACATGGTCATTAAAATCCATAAGCCAAGGAGCTTCCATAATCATTACTTTGTCTGCACCATGGGCAATAAGCTCATGAGACAGACTTTTTAATTTGTTTCCAAGAACTATTGCCGTGACCGGCACCTGTAATTCTTCCCCCAGCTCTTTTGCCTTGCTTGTTAATTCTAATGATATCTGTTTAAGCTTTCCATACCTTTGCTCTGCAAAAACCCATATGCCTTTATAATCACTTAAATCCTTTTGTTCTGCTGCATCTTTAATAAAATTTATTGCACTAAACTTGCAGCCTTCAACGCAAGAACCGCATAAAGTGCATTTCGGTCCTATAATAGCCTTCTTGTCATGTATTTCAATGGCTCCAAAAGGACATGCCCCAACGCATTTTTTGCAGCCAACACATTTTTCTTTAATAATATTTATACTTGCCATAATTCACCTGCTTAATTTCAAATTTCAATTGATAACAATATTTCAGCCAGTCTCTCTGCTTTTTCCTCGGCACTTCCTTCTATGATAATGCTGTTAGTTTCATGTACAGGTACAAATGTCTTTTTTACTTGAGTTGGTGAGCCCTTAAGACCTAATTTATTTTCATCAGCCTGTGCTTCATTGAACGTAATTATTCCTATTTCTGCTTTTTTTGACCTTTTAATGCTTTTAATGGAAGGAAGTCTCGGCATATTTATTTCTTTAACAACTGTTATAAGCGCAGGTAATCTTATTTCTATTTCCTCATAGCCATCGTCTGTTATTTTCATGCAGCGCATGGCATCTTTTCTAATTTCTATAATTTTGCTTATATCAGTTGCATATGCAATCCCCAATGTTTTAGCAAGACTTGGACCAACTTGTGCCGTATCTCCGTCTGTTGCCTGCTTGCCGCAAAGAATTAAATCAAAGCTGCCGATTTTTCCAACTCCTTTGCTTAGGGCATAAGATGTGGCCAATGTATCCGCACCTGCAAACTTCCTGTCTGTTAAAAGATACGCCTCATCCACACCCAGAGATATGGCTTCTTTAAGCATTTCCACCGCAGCAGGTATCCCCATGCTAAGTCCTGTAACATGTGCTCCATGATTTTCTTTTATACGAACAGCCTCTTCTATGGCATAGGTATCAAAGGGATTAATAATTGCAGGAACATTTTCTCTGATTATTGTGTTTGTAATAGGGTCCATTTTTACTTCGTTAGTGCCGGGAACTTGTTTTATGCATACAATAATTTTCATTGCATTTCCTCCCTTGCCACATATGGAAATATGGTTCCTCTATTAAACAGCTGCTTAGGATCAAAAATAATTTTTAATTTTCTCATTTCATTTATTTCTTCTTTATTATACATTTTCTCAAGGAATGGCGCCTTTAACTTTCCTACCCCATGTTCTGCTGATACAGCACCACCCATAGCTGCAATATTCTCAGCCCATACTAAAAACAAATCTTTTCCCCTGTTGTATTCATCCATATTTCTTGGAATTATATTTACATGAAGGTGATTGTTACCTATATGGCCGAATATAACTCCATGAAGATTATTTTTCTTTATATCATTATTGTACATTTTCATTGCATCTTTTAATTTATCATCAGGCACAGACATGTCTGTGCCTAATTTTGTTATTCTTGAATCTGTTTTCTTTGATTCATCTATTTGCATGTTTACACATTCAGGACATGCATGTCTGAAGCTGTGAAGCTTTTCTAAGGCGCTTGGATTATTGGCAACCCATGTGTCATCCTCATGTCCTCCAAGCTGTTCAATTACATTTCCTAATTCTTCAATGCCTTCCCATATTTCATCACTGGAGTCTCCTTCAATTTCAATGAACACAGCAGTATGGTAGCTATCTTTTATTTCCTGTATGGAAGAAAAGGCAGGATTTGTTTTTTGCTGGTATCTTAGCATTTCCAATGCTTTATAGCTAAAAAACTCAATAGCAGAAGGTTTTAATTTAATTTGCGGCACATCAGCAAAAATCCTTTCTCCTCTTAATGCTCTCACTAAATCCAAGGCTTTGTCTTCATCAGGCATGAACATTGTAACTCCCCAATCACAGTTTTGAGTTTTGTTTAACTCTATTTCAATTTCCGTAATTATTCCCAATGTTCCATCTGAACCTATAAACAAATCCAACATGTCCATATTTGTCTTATTAAAGTATCCTGATGTATTTTTCTTTACATTAGGCATTTTATATTGAGGAAGTTTTCCTGTTACTTCTTTTCCGTTTTCAGTAGTTAAAGAAAATTCACCCTTTACAGCGCTATATTGTCCTCTTTTTATGAATAATACGTCTCCATTTGCAAGAACAACCCTTACGGACTCAACATGATCCCTTGTAGAGCCGTATCTAAAGCTTTTAGCGCCTGATGCATTACATGCGGCCATACCACCAATGGAAGCTGATGTTTCAGTAGGGTCAGTGGAAAAGAACCATTCATTTTTATCCATATATCTTAATACGTCCAATGATTCTGTATCCCAATTTGTTGTTATAAAAGATTTATTTGCTAAACATTTTCTAATTTCTGAAAGCAAAACTCCTGGCTGCACCTTTAAAAAAAATCTATCCTGTTCTTTAATGTACCTTGCTCCCAATATAAGATTCATTCTGCTTAAGTTTATAATATGTCCGCCAAAAGGAACAGCAGAAGCAGCAAGACCTGTTCTTGCTCCTTGTGTTGTTATAGGAATATTATTTAATGCACATCTTTTAACTATTTCTACTATCTCTTCCTCTGTTTTAGGAAAATCTATGCCCTCTGCCATTCCTATTTGACGAGACTCATCTCTTAAATATTCACCATATATTTCAATAAAATCTTTACTCATATTACCTCCTATGAAAAATCATAGTTATAAACAACAATTTATAAATATAATAATTAACTAATAATGTAACACAGATGAAATCATAAATCAAATACTATTAACCCAATTAAAGCTAACAAAAAACTGGTAATACAAACTACCAGTTCTTGATGTTAATTTACTAGCCCAATACTTTTCTACTTTAATTTTGAACAGAAAAGTTTTCCAAGCCTTTTTATTCCTATTTCTATTGTCTCGGGTGTAACAGAACCAAAACCAAGTCTCATGCAATTTTTTCCTTTACCGTTTCCTTCTGAGAAAAACCCTTCTCCTGCAATATAGGCTACTCCAATATCAGGATTTGAAGTTGCTTCCGCTAACAGCTCTGTTGCATTGAGATTTCTCGGTAATTCAACCCAAATGAATAATCCACCGTCCGGGAATGTTCTTTTTGTACCTTCAGGAAAGTACTTATCAATACTTTCAATCATTGCGTCTCTTTTTTCTCTGTGAACATCACAAAGTAACTTGAGCTGTTCTGGATAAAATCCTTTCTTAAAGAACTCAGAACAAATAATTTGCGGCAATAAGGATGTATGGGAATTAAAAGCAGATTTTGCATCAAGCAATTTTTCCGTTATCTCGTCGTTAGCATAAACATATCCCAATCTGCTTCCAGGTGAAAATATCTTTGAAAAACTATTTGCTAAAACTGTATGTCCTGTAGTATCAAAAGCCTTTATAGGCAACAAATCTTCTCCGCTGTATCTTATATCTCTGTAAGGATCGTCTTCTAAAACAATCACATCATATTTGCTTCCAAATTCAGCTATTTTCTTCCTTCTCTCTAAGGATAAAGTTCTGCCTGTTGGATTTTGAAATGTTGGAATAACATAAATCATTTTAGGTTTATATTTTATTATTTTAGCTTCCAAATCTTCAGTTATAATCCCATTATCATCCATATCTACCGCAATTAGTTTAGCTTGGAACATTGAGAAAGTTTCTATCGCATGAACAAATGTAGGTGATTCAACCAAAATTATATCACCAGGTTCTATAAAAAGCTCACATAAAAGACTTAGTCCTTCTAAGCCACCTGTAACTATGCTAATATTTTCAGCATTTGCATTTACACCCTTTGGCGCAAGCAAATCACTAACAATAACCTCACGTAAATCTTTTACCCCTTGGACAGGTCCATAGGTCAATGATTCATATCCACGTTTATCAGTTCTCATTACATCATTTACTATTTCTCTTATTTTATCAACCGGAAGACATTCCTTAGATATAACTCCTCCAGTGAAAGAAATAAGATTAGGATTATTCATTGATCCAAATAAATTTTTTATTATTTGCGCAGCGTCCTCCATATCTGTCATTCTTTGTGCAAATTTCGGCATATTTAACCTCCTATGATTAATTATTGAACCATTAGCTCCTTCATGCAGCTTACGACATAATCTATGTCTTCCTTTGTAACGCCTATGTGAGCTACAAATCTATATTCGCCTGCTTCAATGCCATTAATTTTTATATTTTTTTCATATAGTTTTTCTACTAAATCCGGTATTTCATTTTCCATTGTAAAGAACACCATATCTATATCAAGTCTGTCCTTAATTACATTAACACCTGGAATTTCCTCTAGCTTTTCTGCCATGTATTTTGCATTTTCATGGTCTTCGTGAAGCCTGTCTGCCATTTTATCAAGTGCAATTATCCCTGCTGCAGCAAGTATTCCTACCTGTCTCATACCTCCGCCCATAAGTTTTCTGTTTTTTCTTGCTCTGTCGATGAATTTCTTGCTGCCAGCAACCATGGAACCAGCTGGTGCTGCTAATCCCTTTGACAGGCAGAACATGACAGTGTCTGCACATGCTGCAATTTCTTTTGCAGTTACTCCAAGTGCAACAGCTGCATTGAAAAGTCTTGCTCCATCCATATGAACAGGAATATTATGTCTTTCTGCAATTTGCTTTATTTCTTTTAATGTATCAAGAGGTACAACTGCACCGCAGCCATGTGCCTCTTCAACGCATATGAGTCCGGTTTCCGGTTCATGTATATCATCAACACGGATGGCATCTTCCACATCCTTAGGATTCATTGCTCCATTTATTGTATCCAGTGTTCTTAACTGAACTCCTGCTATTACAGCTGAAGCTCCAACCTCATGCACTACAATGTGATTATTTTTTCCTACTATTACCTCATGACCTCTTCTTGTATGTGTAAAAAGAGCGAGCTGATTGCCAAATGTTCCGGAAGGAACAAAAATGGCTGCTTCCATTCCCACCTTTTCAGCTGCCAGCTTTTCAAGCTTGTTTATTGTAGGGTCATCTCCATAAACATCATCCCCTACCTCTGCATTTGCAATGGCCTGTCTCATTTCCTCCGTAGGCATTGTAACTGTGTCGCTTCTTAAATCAATAAATTTCATATTGCACCTCACTTTATATTATTTAATATTTGTAATAAGAATATCTTTCGTCTTTTAGGAATCAAAATTACTTCTTAGCATTTTACTTGTCATTGTAAACCGCAAAATGCACATGGTCTTCCCACTTTCCGTTTATTTCAAGATATCTTCTTGAAAAACCTTCTCTTTCAAAGTTTAGCTTTTCCATAACTCTTAAGGACCTGTCATTTCTGGGAATTATATTAACCTCTATTCTATGGAGATTGAAGTCCTCAAACATTATTTCAACAGTCCTACTAATAGCTTCTGTCATGTATCCCTTATTTATTTCATCCTTATCCAGCTTATATCCTAAAAAGCAGGATTTAAAGTTCCCCATTATAATATTTGAATAACATAGATTTCCTATAAGCTTGTTATCTTCTTTTTTAAAAATCCAAAACCTTACATGAGAATTATTTTTAAACATGTTATATTCCATGTTAAGTTGCCTTTTTTGATAGGAAAGAGTATAAAATTCCTTTAGGTGTTTTGGTTCCCATTCTGACAAAAAGTTGTGATTTCTTTTATAATAATCCAAGACTATTCCCGCATAATTTGGTTTAAGTATTCTCAAATACAATCTTTCTGAATCATACCTTGTTTGTTTGAACATTTAATTCTCCTTTATTTCATATGTTTAATTTTATATTCAGCTTAATAAATAGTCAACAGGTTTTGCTTTACTATAATTTTTTTTTGTGTTAGTATAAAACAGAATTATGAACTCGAATAAAGGAACGCTTATGAATATTAAAGGAAATAAATTATTTTTAATTTTCACATTGTTTTATTTTTATTTTACATTAGCACTATTTGATTCAACCCGCGGCAATTTTGTGCCCTTTTTCATAGAAGAATTTAAAATAAACAACACCATTTTAAGCTTAATTTTCAGCTTAAATACCTTGGGCAATATAATAGGCAGCTATTTAGGCGGACATTTTTGCGAAAAACACGGTCATAAGTCAGCATACATAATAGGCTCAATAATATCTACCATTGGCGTTTTAATAGCACCATTTACTCAAAATGTATACATGCTAGGACTTTTTTATTTCATATACGGCATAGGCAGGCAGTTTTTATGTATTGGCATAGATTCCATGGTTCCTGTGCTATCAGTAGGTTATGAATCAATACTTATGAATATAACACATTTTATGTTTGGTGTGGGAAGCTTTACAGGTCAAAGTGCTTATGGAACCATGCTTTCTCAAGGTATATCATGGAGGACCATTTATATGTATGTAGGAATATTCTTTGTTATTTCCATAATCCTATCATTAAGTATAAAAACTCCTAACATTCAAATTTTAAGTGAAGCCAATACAGAAAGAAAAGAAATGTACAAAAACCCGTTGATTTATATGTTTGTTGCAACTCTTACTTTTGCTCTCATATCTGAATCGGCTATAACAACATGGTTTATTAGCTACATGAGAGACTCCTATGGATTAAGCGCCGGGAATGCAGCAAAATATGCTTCAATGTTTTTTCTGACCTTTGCCCTAGGAAGATTAATTGGAGGCTTTATATTAAATAAAATAGGCAATACCAGAGGGTTAGTTTTATTTTTAAGTTTTGCTGCCGCATTTATCCTTGTTGGCCTTCAAATGAAGGAAAATGGTCTTTTATTAATAGCTTTATCAGGCTTTTTTATATCCATTACCTTCCCTACGTTGATGGTAATAATCAGCTCCGCTTTTAAAATGAATTCTTCATATGCAATAGGTTTAATAGTTACAATCAGCAACATTTTATTTGTTGTATTATTTAATATAACAGGAGCTTTAAACGATTTAATCGGAACATACAAAGCATTCTATGCAGCACCTT
>CAZJKK010000089.1:0-8080 GCA_964546605.1 uncultured Clostridia bacterium | reverse complement strand
ACCTTGGCAGCAGCACAAACAGAAAAAAATATACATCCAGTGTATACTTAAGTGATGAAGAAATTAATCTGTTGAAAAAAGTAGCGAAACAAATAGACATAGAATATCAAATGCTTCCAATGGATAAGCCTATTAAGTTTGAATAGGGTATAAAATGAATTTTACAAATTATTTTTTATTAAGTATTCTTTATTTTTGGGCAAGCAGTACTGCGCTTTCTTTTGGTGTGGGCTATTATACTGTGTATAGACCTGTGGTTTCAGGACTCTTGACAGGGCTTATACTAGGAGATCCTTTTGTTGGAATGATGGCAGGTGCTGTTGTAAATTTAATATATATTGATTTTGTTTCAACAGGTGGCTCTTTTAAGGGAGATCAGTGTTTGACAGCTATGATTGCCGCAGTGGCAGCAATAATACTGCATTTAAATCCGGTGGAGGCTGCAGCAGCGGCATATCCTTTTGGTTATTTGGGAATTTTAATATGGAAATATAGATTAAACATAAATTCAATTTTTGTGAGAAAATATGAAAAAGAATACAATGAAGGAAAGGGTCCCAATATCAGCTTGTATGACGGGTCATATCCTCAGCTTTTATTATATATTATGAGTACTGCTGTAATTCTTTCAGCAGTATTTATACTGCTTGTACTTAAAGATTTTATTATAGGTATTAGGGATGCATTGTTTTTAGCAGGCTTGTTTTTAACATTTGTATCAACGTTTAACATATTGTATAAGCTTCATAACATGAAGTCTATAGTAATATTTTCTGCTTTGTTGATAATAACCCTTTTTACTAATATAAGCTCATATATTATTTTTGTTGCCGCATTAGTTATTCTTGTTAAAATAGCTAATAAAAATCTTATATTATATAAATATAAGCATAATAAAGAGAATTCTATTATAAATAAAAAGGATTTAATTTATACTTGGTTTATATGGAAGAATTTTTCTCATTCATGTTATAGCTATGAGAGATTTCAAGGGTTGGCATTTGCACACAGTCTTAAAAACATATTTAAGAAATTATATACTACTGACAAAGAAAGAGATTCTTTTGTACATAAGCACAGCGAGAGCTTTAATACAGAGCCTAACATGGGCTCTCCAATACTTGGGTATATTATATCATTGGAAGAAGATTATGCACAAAATCATTATGAAAATAATATTATATTTATAAAGAAAGGTATGATGGGAATTGCCGCAGGCATGGGGGATTCTTACACACAAGTTGTATTAACTCCAATTTTTATATGTATGTCATTAATGTTGTGTTTGGACGAAAAATTTGTTGCAGCAATAATACCTATGATTTTACTTGCATCAATTATTTTACTCATATCATACACCGGATTAATGAAGGGATATTATGAAGGTAAGCAAAGTTTAATTGAAAGAATCAATATTGTAAAAAACAGCAATGTGAAATTATACTTTCCATTTATTTTTTCAGGCATACTTGGTGTTTCTTTAGGCAAACTAATGATACAGCAAAATATTTTTTATAATTTGACAATCTTTGGAGCGGTTGGTATAATTTCTATGATTTACACATTGGTAAAAATTAAAAGGAGCCATAACTAAGGATGAAAAAAGTGGGAATAATGGGAGGAACCTTTGATCCTATTCATTTAGGACATTTGGTTATCGCCAACGAAGTATTAAACATGTACCGGCTTGACCATATAATTTTTGTTCCTGCAGGCAATCCTCCACATAAAAGCGGAGTACAGACCAGCTCCTGGGATAGATTTGTTATGACCAGCCTAGCTACAATGTCCAACAGCAAATTTATTGTTTCTGATTTTGAAATTAAAAAACATGGTAGAAGCTATTCTACAGAAACATTAAAGGAATTTCACAAAATCTATTCTGATACTGAGTTTTATTTTATAACAGGTACGGATGCAGTAGTTGATTTGCCAAACTGGCATGAACCTAATGAACTTTTGAAGCTTTGTAAATTTATTGCTGTATCAAGACCAGGCATAAGTAAAGAAAGTATAGAAATTAAAATACAAGAAATACAAAGTGAATTGAACGGACATATAGAGCTTTTACAGGTTCCAATGCTCCAAATTTCCTCGACAGACATTAGAGAAAGAGTTAAAAAAGGAGTCTCTCCGAAATATCTGCTGCCTGAAATTGTGGAACAATATATTTATAAAAATAATTTATATAGGTGAGATATGAATATTAATGATATTCGAATAAAGCTTGAAAGCTTTAATCCTAAATTATATGAACACTCTATAAGGACAATGGAAGAAGCAGAAAAATTGGCGGTGCATCACGGCATTAATGTGGAAAAAGTTAAAATTGCAGCTCTTTTACACGACTGCGGAAAGAAAATGACAAAGGGCCAAGACAGTCTTACCCATTCTAAAACAGGAAGAGATTTGGCTAGAGATGTGTTTGGGGTTAATGATATTGAAATATTAAATGCAATTGCTTATCATACCACCGGCAGAGAAAATATGACCATGCTAGATAAGATTGTTTTTATAGCAGATAAAATAGAACCAAAAAGGAATTACGAAGGTGTAGATGAATTAAGAAAAGCTGCCTATACTAATATTGATAAAGCAATAATAATGTCTCTTGAAAGCACAGTGGAATATGTGAAAATGAGAAATTTAGAGCTTGACAATGATTCGTTAAAAACATTAGAATTTCTAAGGAGGCAAAATGCAAGAAATTAAAATTCGTGAAACAAAGACGTTAAATAAAAGTGAAGATCAAAAAAATATTGGAATTATCCTTAATGCTTGTGATAATAAAAAAGCATTTAACTTTACAGTATTGGATGTATCTAAAACCAGCTCCATAACTGATTATTTTATAATATGCAGCGCCGACAACGAAAGACAGACGGTGGCGATTGCTGATGAAGTATTGGCTAAGGGCTACGAACAAGGTATTGATTTTTATTACCAGGAAGGATTTAATACTGGTAGATGGATTTTGTTAGAATGTGATAACATTATTGTTCATATTTTTCACAGGGATGAAAGAGAAATATATGATTTGGAATCCTTGTGGTTTGATAATAATTCAATTGATGTTGAACAATATGGGATAAAAAATTGGAAATAGTAGGAGGATATCATGGCAAACACAGTAATAAACACAAAAAACGCACCAGCAGCAGTTGGACCTTATTCACAGGCAATTAAAGCAGGCAATACTATATACGTATCAGGTCAGCTACCAATTAATCCTGCAACAGGAGAGCTTTACAAGGGTGGAGATATTAAGGAAGAAACTAAAATATCTTTAATGAATGTTAAAGCTATATTAGAAGAAGCAGGAGCATCTTTAAAGGATGTTGTAAAATGTACAGTGTTCATAAAAGACATGAACCAATTTAGCTTAATTAACGAAATGTATGCGGAAGTGTTTGGCGATGCAAAGCCAGCAAGAGCATGTGTAGAAGTAGCAAGACTTCCAAAGGATGCTAACGTAGAAGTGGAAGCAATAGCAGTAATTTAAGTTAATTTGTCATTCAGAGCGTAGCGAAGAATCTCCTAATGTAGAAAATATGAGATTCATCGGGTTGCTCCTTCTAAATGATTACAAGAAAAAAATTCAGGCAATGCCTGAATTTTTTTACTATTGATTGTATCTTCTGCGTTTTTTTTGTCTATATATTCGCATTCTTACTTCATTATAAACTTTTAATCCTATAACCGCAATTAATGCAAATAATAATAAATACCCGATAAATTTAATTATTGATAAGAATATATTGCTGTTTGAACCTTCTGTTGCTATGCTTTTCACTGATGTGGGAGAAATTAAATTAACTGCCCCAATGATCTGTCCATCTTGTATATATTCTATTTTGCCTACCACAGCATCTTTTTCTATAGGTAGTGTAATTTCATTAATGGTTATTTTGGATTCAATTTTTTCTATGGAATCTTTTTTAACCAGTGTTGTAAAATCATCTTGTGATATTGCTGATATTTCCTTACTGTCACCCTCATTTATTTTAATGTTTTGAACATATGTGTTTTTATTTATAAGAGTTGTACTTTCATATTCGCTAAAACCGAAATTAAACAAATTATGTGCATCCTGATACATTTCTAAAGAAATGCCCTTCATTGCTACAACAATTAATTCAGTATTTCCTTGCTTGGCGCTGGCTACAAGTGTGTTGCCTGCTTCAGGAGTGTATCCTGTTTTTACACCGGTGGCATATTCATATCTGGGACTTATATAAGCACCATTTATATAAATTTGATTGTATCCGTTATTTACAATAAGTCTGTTTAAGTTAGCAAAATATCTTGTTTCGTCCTTCTTATTTGTAGGCTGAATTTCATATTTTACTGTACCTACTATTTTCCTGAAGGTTTCATTTTCCATGGCATACTTGGTTATTAAAGCAAGGTCTGCTGCAGTTGTATAATGATTTTCATCATGTAATCCGTGAGGATTTGCAAAATTAGTGTTGTAAGCACCAAGCTCTTTTGCCTTATCGTTCATAAGCTTTACAAATTCCTGTTCTGTCTTGCCATAATGCTTTGCTATTGCTAAAGCTGCATCATTGGCAGAGGGGAGCATTAAAGCGTACAATAAATCCTTTAATGTTAGTATTTCACCTGGCTCTAAGGCAATGTGGCTTCCTTCGATTTCGTAAGGAGTATCGTCGTCAACCTTAATAACATCTGATAATTTACCCATTTCAATGGCAAGAATTGCAGTCATTATTTTTGTTAGGCTAGCCGGATACATTTTTTTATTAGCATTTTTTTCTGATAGGATGGTTCCGGTATTTGCATCTATAAGCACAGCGGTTTCGCATAGTATGTTTGGCTCTGCATAGACCTTTACAGGATTTAACATGAAAGCTGAAAATAATAATACATACGCAATTACTTTTTTTATCATCTGTAAACTCCTTTTATGTAAATCACATAATAGTATATCAGAAAACCTTTCTTTTGTAATTAAAAATTTTTGATTTTTTAATAAATTAATGTATAATAGATGTACGGTATGTCTAATTTTGCTAATTTGGGGGATATATGAACAATCATTTTTACCAAAAGGGACTTGTGATTGTTTTAATCATTGCATTATTAGTTATGGCAGGAGTGGGGATTAAAATAAGGGGCAAGGAACAAGAAATTGCTTTTACTGCTTTTGAAGACTATAATAATGAAACGGTAGAGAAGACAACAAATGATAATGATACTAATGGAACCATATATGTTGATATAGACGGAGCCGTTAATAAGCCCGGTGTATATGAACTGCATGATGGAGGACGTGTTAATGATGCCATTAATATGGCTGGCGGATTATTGGACAATGCTTATACAAAGAACCTCAATAAAGCAAAAAAACTCATAGACGGAGAAAAAATATACATAATATCAGAAGAAGAAGCTTTAATAGAGGAAGAACTAAACGAATCAAGTAAATTAATCAATTTAAATACTGCTTCTATAAATGATTTAATGTCTTTACCCGGTATTGGAGAGGTATATGCACAAAGAATAATTGATTATCGCACTGAAAAAAAGTTTGAACAAATTGATGAAATAAAAAATATTTCAGGTATAGGTGAAAAAACCTTTGATAAAATTAAAGATTTAATAACAGTAAATTAAAAATATGATTGGTGGTGCATTATGTCAATAGAAAAAGTAAAATTAACACAAATGACAAAGTCATCAGGCTGAGCAGCTAAAATCGGTCCTGAGACCCTTGCTCAAGTTTTGGGCAAGTTACCTAAATTTAAAAATGATAAGCTTATAGTGGGATTAGAAACATCAGATGATGCATGTGTATATAAAATTAATGATGAAGTAGCTATGATTCAAACGGTGGATTTTTTTACACCAATAGTGGATGACCCCTATACATTTGGACAAATTGCTGCTGCAAATTCATTAAGCGATGTATATGCCATGGGAGGAGAACCAGCAATAGCACTGAATATTATCTGCTTTCCAAATTGCTTAAGCCCTGATGTAATGTCTGAAATATTAAAAGGTGGTGCCTCAAAGGTTATGGAAGCAGGTGCAACCATTGCTGGAGGTCACTCTGTTGAGGATGATGAGCCTAAATTCGGTATGTGTGTAACAGGCTTTATACACCCGGACAAAGTTTTGAAAAATTATGGAGCAAAGATAGGTGATGTTCTTATTATTACAAAGCCAATTGGAACAGGAATAATAAATACAGCAATTAAGGGTGGTTTGTGCTCTAAAGAAACAGAGAAAAAGGCAGTCCATGTAATGGCATCCTTAAATAAGAATGCCAAAAGGGTTATAGAGCATTTCCCGGTAAGCTGCTGTACTGATATTACAGGCTTTGGATTTGCAGGCCATTCAGCTGAAATGGCTGAAGCAAGCAATGTTACATTTGAAATAGACATAAAAAAAGTTCCTGTCATAGATGAAGTGTTTGAGTTTGCTGAAATGGGACTTGTGCCTAGTGGTTCTTACAGAAACAGAAAATATTTTGATTCAAGAGTTCAATTTAATGGTGTTGAAGAAAAATATATTGATTTAGCTTACGACCCGCAAACATCAGGTGGACTTATGTTTGCTGTCAACGAAGTGTATGCTGCGGAAATAATGGAAAAGCTAAGAGATAATCTTGAAACAGAAAGTGCTATTATTGGCAAGGTAACAGAAAAACAAGAAAAATTTATAATAATAAAATAAATTAAAAGGGCAGAGCTATGGAAAAAAATAAATACTACAGGATGATTCCTAAGGTTGACAACCTTATGGAAGAAGATGAAATAAAAGATCTTTGCAATATACTTAACAGAGACTTTGTTCTGGAATCCGTAAGATCAGTTACTGAAGAGTTAAGAGAATTTATAAATAAGTCTAATGATGAAGAAGAAATAATTAAAAGCATTAATAATGTAAAAGCTTATATTATTGAAGACGTTAATGGTTTTGCAGATTTTAGGGTGAAGAGGGTTATTAACGGAACAGGAACCATACTTCACACAAACCTGGGAAGAGCAGTAATTTCTGACAAAACAGCTGATAGAATTCACACCCTTGTTACAGGATATTCTAATCTTGAATATGATTTAATAAAGGGAGAAAGAGGCTCCAGATATTCACATTTTGAAAAAATTGTTTGCAAGATAACAGGGGCTGAGGCAGCTATGGCAGTTAATAACAATGCAGCAGCAGTGTTATTAATACTATCTGCATTAGCAAGGGACAAGGAAGTTGTTGTATCAAGAGGTGAGCTGGTGGAAATAGGTGGCTCATTTAGGGTGCCTGATGTTATGACACAAAGCGGTGGAAAACTAATTGAGGTAGGTACCACAAATAAAACACATTTATATGATTATGAAAATGCGATTAATGAGGAAACTGCAGCACTTTTAAAAGTACATACCTCTAATTATCGAATTGTGGGATTTACAGAATCGGTGCCTGTACAGGAGCTTGCAGAGCTTGCTCATAAGCATAATATTCCTGTTATTGAGGACATAGGAAGCGGAGTGCTGGTTGATTTAAGCAAGTATGGCCTTGATCACGAGCCAACTGTTCAGGAGTCCATAAAGGCGGGAGCGGACATAGTATGCTTTAGTGGCGATAAGCTTTTAGGAGGACCTCAGGCAGGAATTATTGTCGGTAAAAAATCCCTTATAAATAAAATTAAAAAGCACCCTTTGACACGTGCTCTAAGAATAGACAAATTCACTGCCATAGCATTAGAAAGCACTTTTCATGAGTACATAGATGAAGAAAAAGCAGTAAATAACATACCTGTTTTAAAGCTTATAAAAAGAAGCCTAAGTGATGTTAAGGAATGTGCAGAGAAACTTAAGGAAAAATTAGAAGCAGTAACAAAAAAGAGCTGTGAAATTAAGGTTGAAGCTTGTGAATCGCAAATAGGGGGAGGCTCTCTTCCATTAGAAAGAATACAAAGCTATGCTGTAAGTATTAAACCTCTTACTATTACAACTGCTAATCTTGAAAAACAATTAAGATTAATAGAAACACCAATAGTGGGAAGGGTTGTTAATGATAATTATATAATTGATTTAAGAACAATTCTTCAAGGAGAAGAGGAAAT
>CAZJKK010000088.1:0-8106 GCA_964546605.1 uncultured Clostridia bacterium | reverse complement strand
CTTGCCTTTTTTATTTTTTATGGTTTTCCATTTGGAATGTCCTGACATTTTATCCTCCTTACATAATACCAATTATTATAACGTGATATTTTATCATATTATTTGTTAATATACAAATATTTTTTCAACATTTTAGATGAGGAATGGCAATTAATTTTATCATTCTACAATTTTACTATCCTTAATTGAATAATATGATGCCCGTCCTACATTTATTTGTGATTTTCCTGAAGTAATTTCATTAACAAGAGCGTTTATTTTTTCTGTTTCATCATCTTGCACAATTAATTTAAATTCCACACGATCTGAATAAAGTTTATCCTTTACAATAAAATTATTTTTTAAAAGCTCATTATCCATTTTACCAAGTAAGGTATAGTCCAAGTCAAAAGATACATCATAATATAGGTTTTTGTCTACAATTATTCCGCTTTCAAGTCCAATTTTACATCCCTTTGTGTAGGCTCTTACAAGTCCACCTGCACCTAAAAGCACTCCGCCGAAATATCTGGTCACTACAACTGCCACATTCACCAAATTTTCTTGGTTTATAACATTTAGTATAGGCATGCCAGCTGTACCCGAGGGCTCTCCGTCATCTGAATATCGTTGAATATTTTTATTTTCTCCAATAACGTAGGCATAGCAATTATGAGTAGCATCCTTAAATTCTTTCCTTATGGAATCAATAAATTCAATAGCCTGTTCTTCATTTTCCACAGGCTTCGCAGTGCCTATAAATTTAGATTTATTAATAATTATTTCATCTCTTCCATATTCATGGATGGATTTATAATTACTCATTTTATTCTCCTGTTATGTAATTTTTGTACTCTTCTTTTTCATTGTCATATAAAACAGCATTAAAATTAACACCTTCGCCGTCAAATTCTACATTTTCAGTGTATCTGTTTTCATAAAGCCAATAATAATCTTTTAAGTTCTTATTAGGAATTTTAAGGGAGTACATATGCTTTTGACCATTAATTTTATTATCAACAGTTTCTAACAACAATTCAATATTATACCTATTTTTTGCTGAAATATAAATAATATCATTAGTTGAAACAGTGATTATTTTCTCATTTAATATTTTATCAACCTTGTTGTAGACTGTTAATATTGGAATGTCCTTGTCAATTATTTTTTCTACAAGCTTTGTTGTTGTTTCCTTATGTTTTTGAAGGTTGTCATCATTAATATCTATTAAATGAATAATTAAATCGGCATACTTTATTTCTTCTAAAGTACCTTTAAATGCTTCAACTATTTGCGTGGGAAGCTTTTTAATAAATCCGACAGTATCTGAAAAAACTGCTCTTCTCCCTCCAGGAAGTCTTACTCTTCTAAGCTCTGTATCTAATGTTGCAAAAAGCATGTCATGGGCAAAAACTTTCTTGTCCTCTGCTTTTTCTTCTGAATACTCACTTTCAACTAATGCATTTAAAAGAGTAGATTTGCCCGCATTAGTGTATCCTACTATGGAAATAATAGGTATTTGGTCCTTCATTCTCTTTTTTCTTTTTGTTTCTCTTACCTTACCAAGCTCGTTTAGCTCATTTTGAATGTCGGTTATTTTTTCTTTTATTCTTCTTCTGTCTAATTCCAGCTTTTGTTCACCGGGACCTCTTGTACCTATACCTCCGCCAAGCCTTGAAAGATTTTTGTTTAATCCAATTAATCTTGGAAGTGAATATTTTAACTGTGCAAGCTCCACTTGCAGTTGACCTTCTTTAGTAAGTGCTCGTTTTGCAAATATATCCAATATGAGGTTTGTCCTGTCTATTACCTTTGCATCAACAGCTTCCTCAATGTTTCTAATTTGAGAACCGCTTAATTCATCATTAAAAACAACTGTATCTATTTCAAGTTCCTTTACATACGCTGCAACTTCTTCAATTTTTCCTTGACCAACATAAAATCTATTGTCAATTGACTGCTTGTTTTGAACGATACTTGATATTACAACGCCATCTGCTGCCTCAACCAGCAGTTCAAGCTCATCCATATCATTTTCTTCTTCGCTTGATAGCTGTACAGCTACAAGCAAGCACTTTTCCTTATCCTCCATATTTCCTCCGATTAAATCTTTTATCTTTTGTATTTTACCATATTTATTATAATAATAAACATAATTTTCGAAAATTTACTTAAAATCATATTGAGAAGGAAAATTCATATAAGATTCCGGCACATCTCCTACTATAACAATTTCAGCAATAAGGACGTTATTGTTAACCTCTGCAGAGGATGTTGTTACAGGGCTTAATACTCTAATATCTACTTTAACTGTTATGTAAATTTTATATCTTGTTTGATTGATGCCTGATTCCTCAAATTCAGTTATAAAATCTACAAGCACGCTGCCTTGATGAAGGATGGTAAAGTTTAAATCAGGCCCTTTACCTGCTAAAAGTTGACTGTCTAAGGCTGTAAAAAAAGGTATGGAAAATTTCTGATGCTCTAAGTCCACAATTTTTTGCTGGACATTTTTAGCTATGTTGTTGGAAAGGGTGTTCATGATCATAGCATCAGTTTTAATCATGTTAATTTTACCTTCCCTGTCATAACTTGGTATGAGTATTTGGTCCTTTAAAGAATCCTTGTTTAGCTCATCCCTTACTGTTTGGTTTATGATTTTGGAGGCTATAACCCTTGCCTGGACTTCACAAATAGATGATAAGGTTGGTCTTATACTAGCTTCTATGTAGTAATATGTAACAGTTACAAACATAAGTAGTAATATAACAAAAATCTTCACTGTATTACCTTTGAAATTTTTCAACTATTGATTTCACATCCTTTCTATTATATAATATGTAAGAACTTTAAATCTTTGACAACTAAGTAGTTTGCTTGTTAGTTCTAACGGAGGTTAATATGTCAAAAGAAAATAAAAAAGATATAGAAATTATAGAAAGTAAAAATAACGAATCACCCAAGAAGAAAAAGTCGAAAAAGAAAACAAAGCTTAAAATTGCATTCAGACTATTTCTTCTTGTTGCTTTTATTGCAATGATTATAGTAGGCGGCTCAATTGCAGGGATGGTATTAGGTATTGTAAAAAGCGCTCCTGAAATAGATCCCACAGATGTGCTTAATAATCTTTCAGAAAGCTCAGTAATTATTGATGAAAACGGAAATATCATTGAACAAATTCACGATCCTAATGAAAACAGAGAAATCATTAAGTTAAATGATATTCCCTTGCACCTTCAAAATGCATTCATCTCCATAGAAGATCAACGTTTTGAAGAGCATCCGGGTATAGATATACGTCGTATACTTGGTTCATTATGGCACAATGTAAAGGTAGGAGACCCTACGGCTCAAGGAGCCAGCACCATAACTCAGCAGCTTGTAAAAAATTTATACTTAACAAATGAAAAATCATGGGAGCGTAAAATTAAGGAAATGTACCTTGCAATTCAAGTGGAAAGAAAGCTTTCTAAGGAACAAATCTTAGAAAATTATCTTAACACAATCCCGCTGGGTCAAAGCTCCTATGGTGTTCAAACAGCAGCTTACACTTATTTTTCTAAGGAAGCAAAAGATCTTACATTGGCAGAAAGTGCGCTTTTAGCCGGTGCAGCCAAAAGTACTGTTCACTATGCACCTTTTAACAGATATAACTTAGATGATATTGCTGATATTCCTGAAGAAGATATAGTGGGATATGTGTACATAGGTTCTGTACAATATGCATGTGTTTTTAATGAAAAAGCAATTGAAAGACAACATGTTATTTTAAATAAAATGCTGGAATTAGGTCATATAACACAAGAGGAATATGATAAAGCCATGGCCGAGGATATGCATGGTGCTTTAAATCCGGGTCAAACAAAGGTGGAAGGAATTTCCTCAACTCCTATGGACTATGTAAAGGAAAAAGTTGTTGAAGATTTAATGGTAGCACAAAAAATCAGCTATGAAGAAGCTGAAAATTATTTATACAAGGGCGGCTTAACAATAACATCAACTATTGATGTAAATATGCAAAAAACCCTTGAAGATTCATACAATAATTTTTCCACATTATTCTTAGGAGCAGAGCCTACAGCTGATAAGCCAGTTGCTCAAGATTGGAGATATTTTAAATGGTCCGGCGGCGAAGGAACCGGCACTCTTGACTCAGGATTAAACATTTTAAACGAAAACGGACAGCTCATATATTATGCAAAGCAAAACATAATGGATACGAACAACAGCATTTATTTAAATTCTGATGAATATCATTACGATGAAGGCGGAAACCTTGTAATACATTCAAAAAAATTCGATATATATGCTTCTACCATCGATATTGTAGACACATATACTTTGGATGATAAATTTAACTTTGTTTCTCATCAATTAGGAGCTCTTAATATAGGCAACAACTATGAAATTATTGAACAAAAAGGAACAAAAGGAACATTCAAAATACCAAAAAGTTACTTTGAAAAAAGTTCTGAAAGCCAAGAAATGTTTCAGGTGGGAAGCGATAATGTTTTAAGAATTCGTGAAGGATATTTCTTTTTTCAAGAAAAAGGAATTGTTCAGCCTCAATCAGCTACTGTAATAATAGACTATAGAACAGGCAAAATAAAAGCAATGATTGGGGGAAGAAATGTTGAAGGAAGCAAGACATTTAACCGTGCAGCTGATGCAGCAAGACAGCCGGGTTCAACAATAAAACCATTGTCTGTTTATTTGGCAGCCCTTGATTTAGGTTATTCTGCAGCGTATCCTATTGATGACCTTCCAAGGTACAATGCTAACGGTGACAGATGGCCTAAAAACTGGTATGAATACAAAGGTATAAAATATTGGGGTATTCAAACACTTAGAAAATCAATTGAGCAATCTATAAATACTAATGCAGTAACAATGCTTGAAACAATTGGAACTGATGCAGCCATAAATTCATTGGCTAAATTAGGTTTAATAGATTTAAATACTCCTGAAAATGATACTTTTGTTTCTCCAGCTGAAAATCCAAACTATAATGATGTAAACTTAGCATCACTGGCACTGGGTGGTTTAACAAAGGGATTCACACCACTTAGCATGACAGCAGCTTATGGCGCTATTGCAAATGATGGTGTATATATTGAACCTATAGCTTACACAAAAATTGTTAACAGCAAGGGAGAAACTATATTAGAAAATATTCCTGAAACTCATACAGTAGTAAGTCCTGAAGTTGCCTCACTCATGAAAGATATTTTAAAAACAACTGTTAACCCTGGTCTTTCATACAGAGCAAAGCTTCCTGCTGAAATGGGAATTGAAGTTGCCGGCAAGACAGGTACAACACAGGCAAATGGCGATTTCTGGTTCGTTGGCTTTTCACCATACTATGTAGGCGGTATTTGGGTAGGAAACGATAATGTGCAAATGAAGTTATCCGGTGACAGCGGAAATAACGCAAGATTATGGAGTGCAATAATGACTCCTATACATCAAGGTCTTGCACCAGCTAAAATTGAGAGAAATCCTAATTTAATAGCAGTACAGGTTTGCAGTCAATCAGGAAAAATCCCAACAGATCTTTGTTCAAAGGACCAAAGAGGCAGCCAGGTTATAACAGAATATTATGTACCGGGGACACAACCTACGGAAACCTGTGATGTGCATGTGGAGGTTGAAGTATGTACAGCATCTAATATGCTGGTATCACAGTATTGTCCAGGTAATTTAATTGAAACAAGAGTGTTTGTAAATAGAAATCCTCTTTATGACCCTGAAGAAAAATCATCAAACTTCGAGGCTAAAAAATTATATCAACAAGTATTAGAAGACAGAGTCATCTTTACCTTAGAAGAATTAAAACAAATATATTTAGGTCAGGTAGAATTTGATGATGCCGGCCAAATTGCATCAGTACTAGGAGTTCCGGTTGCAAACTTAGCCTTCAGCGGCTTATTGACAGCTGATTATGAGTTCCAGGTACCTACAAAGACATGTTACTACCATACAAAATGGCATTATGACCAATGGATGAACAATCCGGATGGTACAGACGGTGAAAATAATGGTAATGTGGATGGTGAAAATCCCGGTGATGGCGACTCCATTGAAGATATTATAAATGATATAATTAATGATATGAGCGGCAACAACGGCCAAGGTAATGGTAACGGAAGAAATAACAATAACAACTCAAGTTTGGATGGTATAATAGAATCTGTTGAAAATTAAAAAGCATAAAAAAGGGAGGGCAGTTCTTGTGAAAACTGCTCTCCTTTTTTATGATAATAAGAATTATTTGTTTCCCTTTGGATTAAATATTACTGCTACTAAATAACCGCCAAGCAGTGCTGCTGCTACTCCTGATGCTGTCTTCATTACTCCTCCGCTTAATGCTCCCATAAAGCCTTTTTCTGCAGCTTGCTCAACAGCACCTTCAGCCAATGTATGACCAAACCCCAAGAGGGGAACAGTAGCACCTGAATATCCAATTTCAATAATTTTATCATAAATCCCAAAATATCCAAGAAATGTACCTGCCACTACCAATGATACCAACAAATAGGCATTATTCTTTTTAAAAATATCAATAAACAATTGACCTATCACACATATAATACCCCCTACAACAAAACTCATTATGTAATTCATAGTCCACCTCACATTTCAATTCCAATACAATGAGCAATTCCAGGTATGCTTTCACCTTGCAGCAAGGCTGTTGGAGAATGAAGTGCTCCTGTTGCTGTAAAAAGCAAACTATTAATTTCCTTATTTATTAGCTTTTTATATAAAAAGGATCCAAAAACAGTAGCCGAACAACCGCAGCCGCTGCCTCCCGCATGAACATCTTGACTTTTTATATCAAATATTATACATCCGCAATCATCATATTTTCTTTCAATACTTTTCTTATCTTCATTAAACATTTTATTTACGATGGATTTTCCAATAGTGCCTAAGTCCCCTGTTACTATTAAATCATAATCTTTTTTAGTATCCTCCAAATGCTGCTTTAAGGAATCATATGCTGCAGGTGCCATAGCAGCCCCCATGTTATTTGCATCTTTGACTCCCAGGTCTTGAATTTTTCCAAAGGTTACGTTTTTAATTTTAGGTCCGCTGCCACCGCTGGAAAGCCACACAGCTCCTGAGCCTGTAACAGTCCATTGAGATGACATATGTCTTTGTCCTCCCATTTCCAGAGGCATTCTAAATTGTCTTTCTGCAGTACAAAAATGGCTTGATGTTACGCATATAACATTGTTGGCAAATCCTCCCCCAACTATTAAAGCTCCCAGCCCCATTGTTAAGGACATTGTAGAACAAGCACCAAAGACACCCACATAGGGAAGACTCAAGTCCCTTGCAGCAAAAGAAGAAGATGTAATTTGATTTAACAAATCTCCTGAAATTAAAAGATCAACATCACTGTCCTTCATGTTATTTTTATCCATTAAGTGCTTGACTGCTTCTTTTTGAAATTTAAGCTCACATGCTTCCCATGAATCTTCTCCCCATAAATCATCATCCACGATCATGTCAAAATTCTGTTTTAAAGGACCTTCGCCCTCCTTTTTTCCGACTATTGTAAATGTATCCCTTATGTACACATTTTCTTTGATATTAAATGTTTGATTTCCTAACTTACTCAACTTAAACTCCCCTTTATAAATTTTTTAACTAAACAGGAGGCTTAACACTCCAACAATAAATGATGAAAAATAACCAAAAACCAATACCGGACCAGCCAGTTTGAAAATATTTGCTGCTGTACCTAAAATAAAGCCTTCCCTTTTATAATCAAGAGCAGGAGATACTACAGAGTTAGCAAATCCTGTGATTGGAACAACCGTTCCCGCACCTCCTACTTTACCAAGTTTATCATAAACTCCAAAGCCTGTTAAAAGCGCACTTAATGCAACCAGGGTGACTGAGCTCATAACTCCTGCATCTTTGTCCGGTACATTAAATCCGGACATATAAATATTTTTAATTATTTCACCTAATAAGCAGATAGCCCCTCCAAATATAAATGCCCAAAAGCAATTTTTTAGAATTTTATTTTTAGGTGTGTAATCATTGACTACCTGCTTATAGCTTTCTTTATCGTACTTCATTTATACCCTCCTACAGCAATATTGCACTTTCCGG
>CAZJKK010000087.1:0-8191 GCA_964546605.1 uncultured Clostridia bacterium | reverse complement strand
AAGTAAAATTGGCTTCCTTGAAGCTACCGTGGATTTTGCATTAAAAAGAGATGATTTGAGGGACGAAATCCAGAAATATTTAAAACAACTGCAATTTTAGGGGGGATAATATGTTTAGGGATAAATATGATATGTGGATGGAAAGTCCATATGTGGATGAATCATTGAAGGAAGAATTACGAAAAATCGAAAAAGATGATTCTGAAATTGAAGATAGGTTCTTTAAGGAGCTTGAGTTTGGAACAGGTGGCATGAGGGGGAAAATCGGCGCCGGTTCTAATCGTATGAATATAGTGACAGTAGCAAAAGCAACTCAAGGAATTTCCAACTTTTTAAATGAAAAATATGAAGGTGATATCTCAGTTGCTATAGCCTATGATTCAAGAAATATGTCAAAAGAATTTGCTGATAAGACAGCATGTGTTTTTGCTGCAAACAATATAAAAGTTTATTTATTTGAAAGTTTAAGACCAACCCCAGAGCTTTCATTTACTGTGAGGCACTTTAATCGTAAGGCAGAAGTTGTTATTACTGCAAGCCACAATCCGCCGGAATACAACGGCTACAAGGTATATGACCAATATGGAGGTCAAGTGGTTGAAGATGCTGATACAATTATAGATAGAATTAACAAAGTAATGTTAAAAGACATAAAACTAGAGGAACCATGTAACAGTAAAATTCATATAATAGGACAAGATATTGATACTATTTATATAAATGAAGTAAAAAAATTAAGCATTAATGAGGATGTTGATAAAAGCATAGGCATTGTGTACACTCCACTTCATGGAACTGGAAACAAGCTGGTGCGTAAAGTTCTTGATGAATTAGGATATAAAAATGTAGCAGTTGTAAAGGAGCAGGAAGAACCTGATCCTATGTTTTCAACAGTTAAATCCCCTAATCCGGAAGATATCAGCTCCTTTGAAATGGCAATAGAAAAAGCTAGACGATTAAACAGTGAAATAATTATAGGAACCGACCCAGATTGTGACAGAGTAGGTCTTGTGGTCAGGGACCGAGACGGAAATTATGTTCCTTTAAACGGAAATCAAACGGGAGCTTTACTTTTAAATTATGTATTAGGCTCATTAAGCATGCAGGGAAAGATACCACAAAACGGGGCAGTAATTAAGACAATCGTAACCAGTGAAATTGGAACAGAAATTGCAAAAAAGTACAATGTTGAAGTATTTGATACACTCACAGGATTTAAATATATTGCAGAAATGATGCAGCAATTTGAAGATTCTGCTTCACACAACTTTTTATTCGGATATGAAGAAAGCTATGGTTATTTAGCCGGAACATTTGTAAGAGATAAGGATGCAGTAATTGCTTGTATGTTAATTTGTGAGATGGCTGCATATTTTAAGAAAAGTGGGAAAATAATACTAGAAGTGCTTCAAAATATTTATGATGAACACGGATATTACATAGAAGAAACAGTGAACTTGGGCTTTGCAGGGGTTACGGGGCTTAGTAAAATGAAGTCCATAATGGACTATTTTAGAGAAAATAAAATGGCTGCCATAGCAGACAAAAATATACCTTATATATATGACTATAAAATGGGTACGGTTTTAAGTTTAAAAGATGGGAAGACTGAAAATTTAAATTATCCCAAATCAGATGTTTTGAAATATTCATTTGAAGATGGTTCTTGGGTGGTTCTTAGACCATCCGGAACAGAGCCAAAATTAAAGGTTTATTTATCAATTAAGGGGGAAAACAAGGTTCAATCCATGAGTATACTGGAAAGAACAAAGTCAGAAATATTAAACATAATTGACCGTGTGCAAGTAAATAGTTAATATTTAATAGTTAACGGTTAAAATCTAGAAGGGAGAGTAAATATGAAAATATTGAAAACCAAATCTCATAAAGTTTTAATGATGATTTTCATTTTTCTGTTTACATTTAATACCCTTGCTTATGCAGACTATAATCCCCCACGTGAGGAAATAGAAAATATGATAGATGAAGTTGCCGTGGAAATGGCAATTCCATCTGTTATTTTAAAGTCCATAGCAAGAGTTGAATCTGTGTATGAGCATTATAATTCTAATGGCTCACCGCTAATTAGCGGAAGCAGCATTGGTTTAATGCAAGTAACTAACACCGGCGGTGTATATGATACTAATAAATTAAAGTATGATATACAGTACAACATTGAAGCAGGAGCAGATGTGCTTCTTAATAAATGGAGCATGAGCTCATATAATTCTGTATCATGTGTAGGCAATATGGATCCAAATGTATTGGAAAATTGGTATTTTGCCCTTTGGGCTTACAATGGCTGGGCACAAAGCAACAATCCACATATGGCATCTTCATATTCGAAAAAATACACATATCAGCAGCTTATTTATAATGTAGCACAAAGGGAATATGGTCAGACTATTAGCAATATAGATTTTTCATATCTTCCACAATCAGGCAAGCCAAGCAGATCATTAGTTGTGCCTACACCTGCCAGTGCACACAGCGGTTTCATAGTTCTTTATGAAAATGGAGATTATGTGCGTACAAATGGTGTAAGAGGAGAATATAACTTAAGGGATGCTCCAGCAGGCAAGTATATTCATGAACTTGGAGATAATCAGCTTGGAATAATAACCGAAGGTCCGGTTTTACAAAACGGATACTATTGGTACAAGGTAATGATTGATGAAAATCATGAAGGCTGGATAGAAAGAAATTGGCTGGTTCGAACAGGAGATACAGAGCATGGAAGATACGTCTTTGATGATATCGCATTCCATTGGGCAAGAAAAAATATAATGGAGCTATATAAGGACGGGGTAGTCAGTGAGGCAGCATCCTTTAACCCAGACAATATAGTTACAAAAGAAGAATTTTTGATATTTTTAAGTAAAGCTATAAACGAACAAGAAGAATTAGAATTACAAGAAACAAATGATGAAGAAGTAACATTGCCATTTGAAGATGCAAGTGCTATTCACAACTGGGCTTTAGAATATGTCGAGCAGGCATATGCACTTGACTTGTTAGAAAATTATGAAAATATGCTTAATCCTTTAGATAAGTTAACAAGAAAGGAAGCAGCAATCCTAATTCAAAACTTATTCGAGGAAGACAAAGAGTTTGAAAAACTTGATATAAAAACTATTTTTACGGATATAAATTCCTTGAATGAAAATGAAATTAATGCCATAAAAGCAGCATATACAAATGGCTTAATATCAGGTAAAAGTTCTGGAAACTTTTGTCCTGATGACTATCTTACAAGAGCCGAGACTGCAGCCATAATGGTAAAAATTATTGACAAAATAAATAATGCAGAAAATTTAGAAAATTAAAATAAATATATTTAAAAGAATTACCTAGATTAAAAGAGCATATGCTTAGCGCATGCTCTTTTATTATAGAGAATTTACATATAAATTTTTATGATTCAGACCGTATTGATTAATTTCCTCCAATGGTTCTTTCCGGCACGTTATGAAATTTTATGTCATAAACCCGCCCACTTTCATTAATATCCTTGTTATAGACAACAGGAGATCTGCTTCTGTTTAACAACTTAACAATTCTATACACATCTATCCAAATTTCTGCTAATGCTTCCTTTTGAGACTCATCAAACACAAGCTGCATTCCAAAGTGAAGGTGAGGAGTATTTATATTATTTACATTTTCCTTTCTGCTGTATCCTGTCATACCCAAGTAACCAATAACGTCTCCTGCGTATACAATATCCCCTTCTTTTAATGCCTTAACATAAGGGTGATCCTTTTTTAAGTGAGCATAGTAATAATATCTCAAATTATCAAGACTTCTTATTCCGATTCTCCATCCCCCGTATTGGTTCCATCCTAATGCTTCAATTCTTCCTGTTTCCACTGCAACAATAGGAGTACCAACAGATCCTACAAGATCATTGCCTAGGTGTACCCTTCTAAAGCCATAGCTTCTTGAGTTTCCAAAGTCATCATAATGTCCATAGTTATAACCTGCAGCTATAGGAGAAAAAACCTTCAATCCATATTTTTGAACCCATACTTTTTTGCTGGGGTCATTTTCATCCTTTATTTGCACCTCATAGGGACCTACAAAGTTTCCAAGTATTGCAGAATAAGCCTCATAATAATAATCATAATGCTTTAAATCCTTTGTAAGTTCTTCTATACTAACACCGCTTTTTAATTTTGCGATTAAATTATCCATGTCCTTGGCCTTATATCTAGAAAAAAAATCCCCCCCATAGCGGGTTCCCAGATAAGCCAGTATTTCTACCCAATTAAGCTTTATTTCTTCATCTACACTTGCAATATCGGCCTTAAGGGCTTTATCCATAGCATCGTAGGACATTCTGAAATCAACCCATTTAATAAAATCCTTCTCATTGTTTGCAGATACTGCTTGAGTAGTGTGTAAGTAAATTGATAAAGCAAAAGCTATTATTAAAACTATGGAAGTTATTGTTATTAATTGTTTAAATTTTATTCGTATGATCATATATACCCTTCTTAAATAATATTTTCATAATAAATGCTATAATAAATTTATATGAAATAGAGGCATTTTATATGAATTATATTTTTAAGATAATGGAACGAAACAAAATCATGGATCAGACATTAATTATTATTTGTAAAATGTTATGAATTGTGATAATATAAATTGATTTATTGCTATGCAAAAGGTACATAAGGGGAAGACGATGAAGTTAAAATTTTGTTCACTATACAGTGGAAGCAGTGGAAACTGCCAATACATTAAAACTGAAAATGCCACTATTCTTGTTGATGCAGGCTTAAGCGGTAAAAAAATACAGCAGGAAATTACTAATATTGGAGAAGAACCAAAAAAAATAGATGCTATATTTATAACTCACGAGCATATTGACCATATACAAGGGGCAGGCATTATTTCAAGAAGATTTAATGTACCCATTTATGCAAATGAAAAAACATGGCAAGCCATGAGCAAAGTTATTGGTGAAATAAAATCTGAAAACATTAAAATCCTTGAGGATTGCGCAGAAATAGGAGATTTAACAGTAAAGTCATTTGACATATCTCACGATGCAGCACATCCTGTTGGATATAATATATTTTATAAAAATAAAAAAATAAGTCTTGTGACAGACACAGGTTGTACAAATGAATTAATACAAAAAAGCATCATGGATTCAGATCTTTTGTTGGTTGAATCAAACCATGATGAAGACATGGTTCTTATAGGACCATATCCATGGCCTCTAAAAAGAAGAGTTTTAGGAGAATTTGGTCACATGTCTAATGAAACTGCAGGAAATCTAATTTCAGCAGTTGTTAAAAGAGGAAATGAAATTGTGCTTCTTGGTCATTTGAGTAAGGAAAACAACTTTCCACAGCTTGCATACAAGACTGTAGAAAATATTTTAAAGGAAAATTCAATAGACGTTAATCCAGGCATTTGTCTAGATATGACCTATAGGGACAAATCAAGCCGAGTTTATGAAATATAGGAGCCAAAATGGATAATAAAACTATTTATGCCTGCAAGGAACACATAGAAATGGCAATTGATGATTTTGTTAATAGTACAGAAGAAGCACCGCAAATAATTAAAATTGAAAATGAAAAGTGCAATTATTGCAATGAACAAGCCGAATATGAGATAATGAAATAAATTTTAAAAAAATTGCTTGTATTAAAATATTGATGGTGCTATAATATATAAGCTATCCTTGCTCTTGTTTAGCAAGAGCCAAAGTCCATAGGGAGGTGACTCAGATGAGAAAATATGAATTAGCTTTAATCTTACTTTCTAACTTAGAAGAAGAAGTAAGAAATGCAGAGGTTGAAAAATTAAAAAACATAATAACTGAAAGACAGGGAACAATTGACAAGGTTAATGAGTGGGGTCAAAGAAGACTTGCTTATGAAATCAACAAAAAAAGAGAAGGTTTTTATGTGTTTATTAACTTTACTGCAGGCTCAGACGCTGTTGATGAATTAGACAGAATTGCTAAAATCAGCGACAACGTAGTTAGACATATGATTACAGTAGAAGAAGAATAATAAAAAAAGAGGAAAAAGTATGAATAATGTTGTATTAATAGGAAGACTGGCTAGGGATCCTGAACTAAGATTTATACCTTCTTCAGGAATGGCTGTTGCTAGATTTACATTAGCCGTAGATAAAGATTTGTTCGGAGAAAAAAAACAACAAGCGATTAGTCAAGGCAAACCAACAGCAGATTTTATTAGCATAACTGTTTTTGGAAAGTCAGCTGAAAATTGTGCAAACTACCTTGTAAAAGGAAGTCAATGTGCAATACATGGCAGAATTTCTACAGGAAGTTATACTACTCAAACAGGCGAAAAAAGATATACAACAGATGTTATAGCAGATAGAGTAGAATTTATTGGCGCAGGAAAAGGCCAAGGGCAATCAATGCCGCAACAAGGAGGAAGACCCGTACAGCCAGATAGCAGCTTTTTCGGTGATTTCCAAGATGAAGATAATGACATTTTCCAACCGGTAGATGACGAAGATATCCCATTTTAATAAAACATAATTTTATGGAAGGAGGAACTATTAAGTGAGTTCAAGAGGATACGATAAAAGCGATAGAGGCGACAAGAACGAAAGATTCAGCAAAAATAGAAGACCACGTAAAAAGGTATGTCAATTCTGCCAAGAAAAGACTACACACATAGATTATAAAGACCTTGCTAAGTTGAAGAAATATACAACTGAAAGAGGTAAAATATTACCAAGAAGAATTACAGGTGCTTGCGCTAAACATCAAAGAATGGTAACAAGAGCAATAAAAAGAGCTAGATCAATAGCGTTATTGCCATATGTAGCAGAATAATATAAAAAATAACGGCTTAGGCCGTTTTTTTAATGCAAAAAAATAACGGCTTAAGCCGTTACTTACAATAACTATTCAATGTTCATTTTTATTAGTTGCAACCGCCGCCACAGCCGCTGCAACCACCGCCACATCCATCAGATGAAGGCTGGACAACAGGCTTAAGACCAACACCACATCCACCGTTTTCTTCGGAGGATACAATTATAAAACCACCATATTCTTCATTAATTTGTTTTTCAACGATAAAAGTAATATCTTTTATTTTTTCAACATCATCCCCATCATTTGGCTCATCAATATATACACCAAACATAGGACCGCTGCAGCCCATTCTGTCTAATGCAATTCTAACATTGTAAGATTCAACCTTTGCATTGTCTAAAAGCTCTTTAAATTCCTTGTAAGCTTGATCATTTATAAAAACCATAATAATTTTTAGTTCCTTTCTGTTAATTATATATTTAAATAATAACATATTAAAAATTAAAAGTATAGAAAAAAATAATGTTATTGCTATGCAATAACATTATATACTTTAAATTTATTTTAAACTCATTATTTCAATTCCTGTAAAATAGTGCTTTAAAATTTTTTGGTAGCTATAGCCTTGATCTGCCATCCCTTCAGCACCCCATTGGCTCATTCCAACACCATGACCGTAGCCGGTAGTTATAATTTCCAAATCATTGCCTGACTGGATGAAGCTGAAATTAGTTGAGTTTAAGTTAAAAAGAGATCTAATCTCTCTTCCGGTTATTTCTGTGTTATCCACATAAATTGTCTTGATTTTACCGCCTTCGCTTAATTCCCCTAACTTTATTTTTTCATCCAAATTATCACGGGCAATATCCAAATCACCATGAGCAGATTCAAGTTTATTAATAAATTCATCAACTGTAATTTTAACAGAATCTCGAAGCTTCGGTGCTTCAGTTTCATAAGGGCTTTCAACACTTCTTAAATAAGGCACGGCTGTTGAAAATACATCCTCTGAATTTTCTGTTCTTCCCCCAGAGGTTGAATGAAACAGCGGCTCAATTATTTTTCCATCATAGGTCAATATTAAACCATCAGTGGACTTTACAGCCTCTTCAATTTTGCTCCAATAATTATTAAACCATTCATTCCCATGAGATGCAAGTATTTGCTCCTTAGAGCTCCATACCTGGCAGTGAGTATCTGTGCATATGGGTGCACCAGCATGAGCAGGCTGACCATCAGGATATTTTTTAATCCTATAAAGCAAGTAGGTCCTTGCAGTAACAGCTTGAGCCCTTAATGCTTCAATATTAAATTCAGCAGGCATTTCAGAAGCTACAACACCTTTTAAGTACTCTTCAAATTGAATTACCA
>CAZJKK010000086.1:0-8287 GCA_964546605.1 uncultured Clostridia bacterium | reverse complement strand
ACTTGATGAAAGGCACTGACAGTAATTGTTGGTGTCTTTTTAGTTTTCTCATTTTGTAAAGTTGACCTAGTTTTGAAACTAGACTATAATTAATGAAAGATTAAGTAAGAATTGCTCTTAAGGGGAATTGAATTTCAGGCAATGTTTGATTATATTTGAGTATGAAATGAAAGGGGAGAATTATGTTTTTAAAAGAATATGTAACTATTGCTATGAGTTCTGTATTGATATATGTGTTTATTGTGGCAGCAATCAGGTTTTTAGGAAAAAAAGAATTATCTCAGTTGTCTTTGCTTGATTTTGTTTTCATACTTTTAATAAGCAACTCAGTGCAAAATGCCATGGTAGGTTCTAACTCCACATTATTTGGCGGTATTGTTGCTGCAAGTTCTCTTTTTATTGTAAATCATTTGTTTAACATTCTTCTTTTCAAATTTCCACGGCTAGGACGTTTCGTTCAAGGTGAAGCCATAATGTTAATTTATAACGGACAAGTTAACAATCAAAATCTGACAAAAGCAATGATATCATTGGATGAATTAAAAGAAGCCGCAAGAGAACATGGTGTGGCTCATTTAGAAGATATTGAATTGGCAGTTCTGGAAGCTGACGGAAATATAAGCATTATCTCAGGTGATTATGAAAACAGGACAGTAAAAAAGAGAAAAACAAAGTACAATAAGAATAATTTGTGATGAAAATAAGAACAATCTCATTCCCTTAAAACGGGTTAATATAATACCGATAAAAATATCATTAGAAAAATAAGGGGATGTCTTAAAATTTTGGTTTTGAGACATCCCCTTATTTGCACATATTGATTGTCATTTCACAATGAATTATTGACTCTTAACTATAATAATGCTAAAATATCTATAAAATTAGAGTTAAAATTTTATAGAATTGCTAAGCTGGAGAATTCATTTCACAGAAGCAATAGAGCAGGTAAAGAAATTATACAAGGAAGGGGGGACTGACATTATTAAATCTAAGAAATTCAATATATCAATTTTGGCATTCTTAATTATCATTGGTATGATAACGTTATTTTTTTTGTTTAATATGAAGGGTGCCAACACCGAGAAAATCTTTTTGACAGCTGAAGAAAAAACATGGCTTGATGAGCATAAGGATAAGATTAAAATTGGATATACAATAGACTATCCTCCGGTGGAATTCTTAAGCAATGGACAATATGTAGGTATTTCAGCTGATTATTTTAACCTGTTAGAACAGAAGTTAGGAATTCAGTTTCAGATGGTGCAGTTTGATAATTTTGATGAACTTATAAGACAAGCTCAAATAAGAGAATTAACAGGTATAACAGCTGCTACTAAAACTCCTGAAAGAATTAAATACCTGGAGTTTACTATACCCTATATAGATAACCCTAATGTTATAATTACTCGAAAAAATTTTTCTGAGAATTTAACATTTGAAAAGTTAGCAAATGCAAGCATGGACATAATAGTAATAGAAGGTTATGATATTGTAGAATTTTTGAATGACAATTATCCGAAGCTGGAATATAGAACGGTGAAATCTCCAAGTGATGGAATAAGAATGGTGGCTTTTGGTGAAGCTGATGCAATGATTATAGAAATAATGAGTGCTGCAGAGATTATCGAAAGAGATAATATTTCAAATCTCATGGTTAATGTAGAGGCTCCTTATGATTCCAGCTTATCCATAGCAACTAGAAGCGATTGGCCTATTTTAAGCCAAATTCTCAATAAAGGATTAGCTCAAATTACTGACAATGAGAAAAAAGAAATAGAAGAAAAGTGGTTGTCTTTACAACGTCAAAATATATTTCAGAATAAATACTTTTGGATGGCTGTCTTGGGCTTTGTTCTTTTTCTAATAATAATTATAATTGTTATTCTGGCGTGGAATTCAAGTCTACAACTAGCTGTAAAAGAAAAAACTAAGACTATAGAAGAATCAAAAAAAGAACTGATGTTTAAGACGTATCATGATGAGCTGACAGGACTATATAATAGGGCTTACATGGTTGAAATTCTAAAACAATTACAACATGAAGGTTCTTTACCTTTCTCAATTATTGTGGCAGATTTAAACGGATTAAAAATTACAAATGATACATTTGGTCATGAAACTGGAGACCAAATGTTAATTAAAGTGTCTGAAATAATTAAAGAAAACATCAAAGACAATCATGTTGCTTGCAGGATAGGCGGCGATGAAATAGTAGTACTTATGCCATCAACAGATGAACGAGAATCAAATGATATAGTTAAAAACATCGAAAATGCTACTCTTACTGCAAAAGAGGATCCCATTAAACCTCTTGTAGCTTTAGGATATGCAACAATGTATGATGATTATAATAGCTTTAGCATACTCTTTAAGCTTGCGGAAGAAAGGATGTATGCAGATAAAATGGCTAATTGCGAAAGAAATTATGACATGATAATAAATTCTATTAAGAATAAGCTTTATAAAAATAAATATGAAAGCAAAGAACATTACAAAAGGCTAATTACTCTATGCAGACAAATAGGCGAAGCTTTAAATTTAGATAAAAACGATATTGAAAACCTTGTTTTGTTAGCAGATTTACATGATTTAGGAAAAATTGGACTGGAAAAAGAGCTTTTATTAAAAGAAGGACCCTTAACTACAGAGGAATGGCAACAAGTAAAAAGACATCCAGAACTCGGATTTAAGATAGTTAGTGCATCTATAAAACTTTCTCATATTGGCAAAGGCATTTTTGCACATCATGAGCATTGGGATGGAAGTGGATACCCACAAGGCTTAATAGGTGAGGAGATTCCTTTTTTAGCTAGATTATTTTCTATAGTTGAAGCATATGAAGTAATGACTCATGAAAGACCCTATAAACTAACATATACAAAAGAGAGAGCTATAAAAGAATTAAAGGAAAATTCAGGCACTCAATTTGATCCAAATCTTGTTGAATTATTTATTCATTATATCAACATTTAGATAATATGTTTAAATAAGAGAGGTGGTAAAATGAATGGATCAGTGTTAAAAAAACCAAATGCAGATTTAAAGAATGAATATTTAAATATGATATCTGAATGGAAAAAATATGGTGGAGAGCTTATACCATGGAGTTTAAACCTTGATACTGATGATTTTGATTTATTAGTAAAAAATTTAAATGAATATAGCGAAGGAATTGGGTTACCTGAAGGATTTGTTCCTTGTACAACCTTTTGGCTCATAAATAATGCAAATAAAATATTAGGTGCAATAGAAATTAGGCATCAGCTTAATGAGTATTTATCATTTAGAGGAGGCCATATTGGTTATGGTATCAGACCAAGTGAACGAAATAAGGGTTATGCATGTGGCATGCTTTCAATGGCATTACAGCACTGCAAAACCATCGGATTATCAAAAGTACTAATAACATGTTTAAAAAGCAATATAGGTTCTGTAAAAACAATAATAAAAAACGGAGGTATCCTTGATTCTGAGGATATAGATAATAGTGAAGTTTTTCAAAGGTATTGGATTAATATAAAATGAATTTGGGTATGAGAAAGTAAACAAGACTGATGAACGTTCAAACAGTCTTGTTTTTATGTATTTATATAAACTTAATATAAGGATACAAAAAAGATACATTTATATGCTATTATGTACTTAGACCGTGGGAACACAAAAGGTTCAGGTCTTGGACTTTCAATTGTACACAAAATTTTAGAATTACACAAGTTTTCATATGGTGCAGACAATAAAGAAGATGGGGTAACATTCTGGTTTAAATTTATATAATACTAAGTGTAACCTAAATCCTAATATTTCGTTTATTAGGTGAAAGGGGTGTCTCTGTGTTAAACGACCAGCTGGAAACATTATATATAAAATACCATAGAGAACTTTATCTTTATGCCTTTTCATTGTGTAAGGATTATCATATGGCACAGGATTTGACCAGTGAAACATTCTACAAAGCTATATTATCTCTTGATGATAATGTTTCATATATTAAATATTGGCTTTTTAGAGTTTGCAAAAATCTATTCATTGATCATGCTAGAAAAGATAAAGAATTCAGTAATACAGAAGTATTAGAATTTATACTAACTTCAGAATTAACTCCTTTAGATAATTTAATGGAGAGTGAAGTAAAAAGACACTTATAAAATCAGGTCATAAATCTTCATCGTTCTTATAGGGAAATTCTAATTCTTTATTATTATTTTGACTTTACCCTTAATGAAATTTGCAAAATGACAGGAATGACAACTGGCTCTGCAAAGACGCTTCTTTTCAGAGCCAGAAAGAAATTGAAAATTAAGTTGGAGGGTGAGAATGAAATATAAAGATTTATTAAAGAAATATAAAGAAGGCTTAGTTTCTGAAGAAGAAAAGCTTATTGTAGAGCAAGATATAGAAAAATATGAAGCAATAGAAGAATATTTATCAAATATCATAGATGATGAACTTGTGGATTTAACAGAATTGACAAGTATAGAAAAAAATACAGATGAAACTTTGAAACTTAAGAAAAGCGTAAATAAAAGATTAAGAAAATTAGTATTTTCTTCTGTTGCTACAGTGCTAACTTTGCTGTTTGCAGTGTTTTTCGTTGTGTCGCCATTTATTGATACCCTTTATTACAATCCTTCTAAAATATCAGTCGGTAAAGCAGATAAAGATATTGATTTTGATTTGAAAGCAATTACAGAATTAAATATGCCTGGATATACAGTAAGCACTACTCATGTTGAAAGACAGCGATTTGGAACATACGATATAGATTACTTTTATCGTAATACTTTTAATAATAATGGTTACAATGTTAGCTCTAAAATAAAACGTGGTGAAATATATACTACTAATAAAGACATATTAGATAGTAATTTTATATTTATAGATGTTCAAATTCCAATTAGAGAAAGAAAATATATTGAAGAGCAAAAAGAAGAAGTTTTAAATCATATTAAACAGCTAAATCCCGTTTCTTATGTTTCCGCAGCTCTAACCTTCGAAAATGATTTGACCATGGAGGAATTGTATAATTTAGAATCAAAATATTCTAAAGTTAGATTTATATGGGCAGGAATACGAACTGATTCATCAGACAAGGAAACCATGGATTCAATAGGTATTCAATTGAATGGGGATGGAGTGCATTTGGACGATGATATTGAAGAAAAGTATAAAGCATTTACTATTTTAAAATGGCTTGTTAACCCTGTAGGTTCAAGCAACAGCGATAAACCTCTGAAAGCACAGGCATATGAGCTTCATTATAAAAGTTTGTTGCAATATGTCATAGATAGAGAAGAAGCAGTAAATGTCATAGAACGCAGACCATGGAAAAATGAATTTTATCAATCAGCATTAAAATATGCTGAAGATTATGGTGTAAAAACTTATGGTGTTCTTGTATATGCTGAAGCTAGGGATTTAATAGAATTAGTTGAAAATGAAAAAATAAAATTGCTAGAATTCAATGAGGCAATGGTTTCTAAAAAAAATATTCAGTAAATTTATATGATAATTAATGTGGATAAGCAGGATGTTGTGCAGTAAAGTCATATGTGTTATTTCTAATGTGGGATATGTGCCAGGAGGGTATGAGTTATATGATAGACTTGCTTATGATTCCATGATTTCTGAAACGTATTTTGATGCTGCTGGAAAAACGATTGACGTAACACTGTATGATAGGGATGCATCAATTAATGTAAATTCCGAGAATGCTGAACAAACAATTGTTAAGGTAAATAATGAAACGGGATACATATTTAATATAAACTTCCAAGAACCATCCCATCTCTAAATTACCCTGTTCACTTAAGTGAAAATGTAGGTGGTGGGATGAATTGGAAGATATTGTATTGATTAATACAATATAATTTAGTATAATATAATCAGTCAATAAATATAAGGTGGCGATAAAAATATGGATTTAGATAGGAATACTACTTCGGTTTTTTTGTTGAATTATCATTTGATTATGGTTGTAAAATATAGAAGAAAAGTATTTGATGAAAGCATATCAAATAGAGCAAAAGAAATGTTTGAATATATCAGTCCTAGATATAGTATTACACTTTTGGAATGGAATCATGATGAAGACCATGTACATATATTGTTTAAAGCACACCCTAAAACAGAAATAAGTAAATTTATAAATGCATACAAAAGTGCAAGCAGCAGATTATTAAAAAAGGAATTTCCAAGCATAAGAGAAAAACTATGGAAAGAAACATTTTGGTCACAAAGCTTTTGCTTAATAACAACAGGAGGAGCACCACTTGACATAGTAAAAAAGTATATTGAAAGTCAAGGTGAAAAGTAGTGAATAAGGCATATAAATATAGAATATATCCTAATTCAGAGCAAAAAATATATTTTGCAAAAACATTTGGTTGTGTAAGGTTTATATACAATAAGATGTTAGCCGACAAAATAGAATATTACAATGAAACTAAAAAGATGTTAAAAAATACTCCTGCACAATATAAAAAAGAATTTGTATGGTTAAAAGAAGTAGATAGCCTTGCTTTGTCTAATGCCCAATTACACCTTGAAACAGCGTACCAAAACTTTTTCAGAGACCCCAAAATAGGATTTCCAAAATTCAAATCAAAGAAAAGAAATTATAACAGTTATACTACAAACAATCAAAAGAGAACCATAAAAATAGAAAATGGATACCTTATACTTCCTAAGTTAAAAACACCCGTCAAAATAAAACAACATAGAGAAATTCTTAAAGACGCAATAATAAAATCAGCAACTATCAAAAAGACCCCTACAGAAAAATATTATGTTAGCATATTAGTAGAATATGAAAAAGAAAAGATAAATAAAGAAATAGATACTAATAAATCCATAGGGATAGATTTTTCTATGAAAGAATTAGTAGTAAAATCAGATGGGACAAGAGCTAATTATCCAAGGTATTACATACAAGCACTAGAAAAATTAGCAAAAGAGCAAAGAAAATTATCAAAATGCGAAAAGATGAGCAATAATAGAAATAAACAAAGAATAAAAGTAGCAAAACTATATGAAAAGGTAAAAAATCAAAGGCAAGACTTCTTACACAAGCTAAGCAGACAGATAACCAATGAATGCGATGTAGTATGTATAGAAGACTTGAATATGAAAGCAATGTCACAATGTTTGCATTTTGGAAAAAGTGTTTCGGATAATTCATATGGAAAATTCACAGAATATTTGAAATACAAATTAGAAGAAGAAGGAAAAAAACTTATAAAGGTAGACAAATGGTATCCTTCATCCAAAACATGCAGTAAATGCGGAAGAATAAAAACTGAGTTATCCTTATCAGACAGAATATTTGCATGTGAATGTGGATACACAGAAGACAGAGATATAAATGCAAGCATAAATATAAGAAACGAAGGACTTAGAATCTTGCTTACATAAAAATATAGAACCGTGGGGCACACGGGGATAGCTCGCTTATGCTGTAATCGATGGATTACTCGAACGAGAAGCCCCCACTTCTATGAGTGGTGGGAGTATGTCACTAAATGAAATAGTTAATGCATCTACTCAACAAACAGTATCGGTAAATCAAATAAGAAGCGGTATTGAGCAAATTTCATCAGTTGTTCAGGAAAATGCAGCAACTGCAGAAGCAAGTGCAGCAAACAGCGAAGAAATGTCAGGACAAGTACAAATGTTGCATGACTTGGTAAACAAGTTTAAGATAGAAGCAACATCAGAAGCATAAAACTAAAAAAACTCTGAGCCGAACATTAAACTATTGAGTTCGGTCTCAGAGTTTTTTATTTTTTTATAAAAATTATGAGTGAAAATATAATATAATGTGAATATATAATTGAGAAGCTATAGCAGGAGAATGTAATGAATGACCATAAGCTAATTAAATTAATAAAAGATAATCCTTCAAAAGGTTTATCAGAAGCAATAGAACAATATGGGACATTGGTAAAAACCATTGTTGTAAGAATAATAGGATATGAAAATGCTCAAGATGTAGAAGAGGCAGTTTCAGATGTCTTTGTCGAGCTTTGGAAATCCGTTGATAAATTTGATGTTGAAAAAGGCAAGCTTAAGAATTATATAATTTCCATAGCTCGTCATGTAAGTATAAATACATACAATCGCAAGGTAATAAAACATGAATCATTACCTTTAGAAGAAGAGGACTTAGAATTTGAATTGGATTTAACTAATGAAACTAGTAAAACAATCAATAAAAATATTATTAAAGATACTTTGGATGAATTGCCTCAGCCAGACAAGGACATTTTCATAAGGAGGTATTACTTGTTTG
>CAZJKK010000085.1:0-8532 GCA_964546605.1 uncultured Clostridia bacterium | reverse complement strand
AAAAAGTGAGCAAGTGATATGCCAATGGGACCATAGCCGCAGCCTAAGTCTAAAATGCTTCCTTCATAATTCTCATTATCTTGTATTACTGCTTCAACTAATAGTTGTGAACCAAAGTCCATTCCGCTTTTTGAAAAAACACTGTTGCTTGAATAAAAATTAAATCTATCAGCACCTATATTCCAATCAAATTTATATATGTCCTTATCAGTTGTAGGGTTCTTTGTAAAATATTGTTCCATTTCTTCTCTCCGGTAATTTGATAATTTCATTGTTGCATTTATTATAGCTTATCTTTCCCAAAATATAAAGAATAAATATAAATAAATCCTTCACTGAACCACAATGAGTAATTCAATGAAGGACTTTAATTATTTTATATCCAAATCATGAGTCATTTATATTAATGCGTCATAATTTTTATCTAAAGCAGCGGCTGTGAAGCTAATAAGGTTCGCAGTCCGGGTCTTTAACAGGATTTTAATTATTTGCTAATATGCTTTAACGCAGTTTTCTTTTAAATTTAACAAAAATGCTTTTTCTACAGTGTCATAAATTTCATATTCTTTTTCTTTGCTGTTTAATGCAGGAACATAAAGAGCTGTCTCACATTTTTCGCACGCTGTCTCGCAATCAGCTGCATTTAACAATTCTGCTATTTTTCCGAACATAGCTAAGTTAGACATTCCTGTAAGTGGTTTTATAGCCTCAACCACATTTCTTACAGTGCCGTCAGCGCTTGTGATTGTACCGCTTGATTCAGCAAGACTGCAAAGTGGAAGAATAAATTCTGCAGCAGCTGTTGTTTCGTTATTCATAATGTCAAATGCTGCAAAGAATTTTAAATTCTTAACTGTTTCTTTTAACTCAGGAACGTTCCCTATTATATCTTCTCCAATTACAACAAGTGCTTTTATCTTATTGTTTTGAAGTGCTTGTACTATTTCTTCTTTAGATGTTCTGAATCCTAAGTCCCAAGCTCCCTGGCTGTTTGATTTAGCCTTTAATGTTATTAATCCTCTGTGAGGTTTGTTTTTATTTCCTGTAAGCACTGTTATGTCAGCCAACACTTTTAATGCTTTGTTGTTAACTGTATTTTCATCAGCTATTATTACAGGTTTTTTAGCCTTTTTAAAGCTTTCTGCAACTGCTTCTGCTGATGGAAGCACTTCTACTTTTTCAAGAGCACTTAAAAGCTCTTCTCCATTAGCATATGCACTTACAACTTCTTTCTTAATTACGCCTTTGTCAATTAATGATTTTAAAACACGAGTGAAGAATATTTCGTAATCATTAACATCTGCTTTTTTAGCCCAAATTTCAGTCTTAGTCTTCACTGTAGATGCTGAAATTATATTTTTAGTTGAAGACAATCTTCTTAACTTCATTCCAGCTGCCGGATGTTGTTCATATAATTGTCCCACTGAAATAATTAAATCAGCGCTGTCTAATTCATCAAAGCCTATTGTTGATTTATTTTGACCAAGTACTGCCTCTATTCCCGGTTCAGAGTCAACAGTAAATGAACCTGTTAACTTAGTATTTAATTCATTTGCAACAGCTTTAATCTTTAGAAGTTCTTCATTAGTTAATTTTGGAGATACTACAAATGCTATTTGATTTTCTCCATACATATCCTGAACACTTCTTAAGCGCTTAGATGTTTCAAATAATGCAACCTGTAATGCAGACGGCTCATGTTTGCCTTTTACCCTTGATTTAGCAGCAATAATTCTGTTGTCATTATTAATGTGCTCAATACCAAATTTACCTTTTCCGCACATTGGTATTTCATTTTCTTTAGGGCTTGATGCCATGTATATTACATTGTCCTTGTGTTCAAGAACAACTTCACATCCTACTGAGCAGTAGCTGCAAACTGTCTTTGTTTGTTCTAGATTTAAAGGAATTTCCTTAATATTATTTCTTCTGTCTAACCATGCACCTGTAGGACATACATCTATACATTGACCGCAGGATATACAGCTTGTAACTTTTAGCTTTTGTTCAAAAGCAGGCGCCACAAATGTTGCATTTCCTCTTTCAACAAATCCTAGTGCACTAGCTCCAACAACCTCATCGCATGTTCTTACGCAAAGTCCGCAAAGAACGCACTTGTCAACATTTTGAGAAATGAAAGGATGGTCTGTTGATTTTTCTTTTCTTTCATTTTCAGCATGGTATTTAACTGTGTCAATATCATATTTCTTAATATAGTTAACTAGCTGACATTCAAAGTAATCCTTACATCCGCATTCAAGACATCTTGAGCCTTCCTTTAATGCTTCTTCTCTTGTCATAGTAGGAAGTATTGGCTGGAAGTTTACTTTTCTTAATTCAGCTTCAACAGTTCTGTGTTGAACTCTTGGAACAACTTCTCTGTCTTTAAAATCTTCTTTTGTTACTTCTGTATAAACTAAAGGTAATTTCTTGTATGGAATTACTTCTCCGTTTAAATAGCTGTCAATTACTTCGCAAGCATGTAAAGCCTGTGCAATTGCATCAATAGCTATCTTAGGTCCAGTAGCAGCATCTCCTCCTGCAAACACACCTTTTAAGTTTGTTTCAAATGTTTCTTCATTAATAGCAATGTTTTTCTTTTTGCCTTGTGCTACGTTGATTTTGCCACAATCTACTTCTTGTCCTATGGCAGCAATTATTGTATCTGCTTCAAATGTTTCAAATTCTCCTGTTGGTTCAGGTTTTTGTCTTCCTGATGCATCCTTTTCCCCAAGAACCATTTTTTCACATTTTAGTCCTGTTACTTTTTCACCGTCTGATTCAACTAAGACAGGCGCATTTAAGAATGAGAATATAACTCCTTCTTCTTTTGCTTCATGAATTTCTATTTTTTCAGCAGGCATTTCGCTTTCAGTTCTTCTGTAAACTACTCTTACTTCTTCTGCTCCCATACGAATGCTTGTTCTCGCAACGTCCATTGCAGTGTTACCGCCGCCTACTACTATAACCTTCTTGCCTATTTTTACCGGCTTATTTTCAGCAACTTTAATTAAGAAATCAATACCACCTAATACTCCTTTGGTATTTTCGCCTTCACATCTCATAGGTGAGCTTTTCCAAGCACCTATTCCTAAGAATACTGCGTCATATTTGTTTTGAAGATATTCAAGAGACATGTCTTCTCCAACTTTAACGCCGTAATTAATTTTTGCTCCCATTTCTTCAATAATAGCAACCTCTGCATCAACTACATTTTTAGGCAGACGATACTCTGGTATACCATATCTAAGCATTCCGCCCGGTTTAGGCATTGCTTCAAATAGTTCCACAGCGTGACCTGCTCTTAACAGGAAGTATGCTGCTGATAAGCCGGCAGGACCTGCTCCTACAATTGCAACTTTCTTGCCGCTTGGTGCTTTCATGGAAGGTATATATTGTTTTTCTTGGCTTAAATCGTAATCTGCTGCGTAAGTTTTAATGCAAGCAATTGATACTGATTCTTCAACATGTTGTCTTCTGCATGCCTTTTCGCAAGGATGAGGACATACTCTTCCTATACATGCAGGAAGGGGCAATTTTTCTTTGATTAGCTTCAATGATTCTAATGGTTGATCATTAGCAACTAATCCCACATACCCTTGAACGTCTGTTTCAGCAGGACAATTTAAAGTACATGGGGGTTTACAATCTCCTATATGCTGTGAAACTAATAAATTAAGTGCACTATTTCTTGCTTCTACAACCTTTTTAGTTTCACTGCTTACAACCAAGCCATTAGATACAGGTGTTGCACATGCTCTTGCTGTCTTTGGCTGTCCTTCAATTTCAATTAAACATAATCCACAGCCTGCATATACTTCCAATCTTTCATCAAAGCACAGGTGAGGTATTTCAATATTGTTTTCTAAAGCAGCCTGTAATACTGTCTTGCCAGCTTCGGCTGTTATTTCTTTTCCATTTATATTAAGTTTAACTAAAGCCACGTTAGGTCCTCCCTCTTAATTTTTTTCTACTGCGCCAAATCTGCATACGCTGTAGCAATTGCCGCACTTGATACATAATTCCTGATTGATGACATGAGGATTCTTAACAGTGCCCTCAATACAGCTTACAGGACATTTTCTTGCACAAAGAGTACATCCTGTACACTTGTCCTTGTTGATTTCATAAGTCAACAAAGCTTTACATTGTTTTGCAGGACATTTTTTATCTACAATGTGTGCTATATATTCATGTCTGAAAAATCTCAGCGTTGACAATACCGGGTTTGGAGCTGTTTGTCCAAGACCGCACAAAGATGAATCCTTTACGCTTATTGCCAAACTTTCAAGTTCTTCCAAGTCTTCCATCGTGCCCTTGCCTTGTGTGATTTTTTGCAAGATTTCAAGCATTCTTTTTGTTCCAACTCTACATGGTGTACATTTACCACATGATTCATCAACTATAAAATCCATGAAGAATCTTGCAATGTCAACCATACAGTTATCTTCATCCATTACTATCATACCGCCGGAGCCCATCATGGAACCTGCAGCCATTAATGTTTCATATTCTATTGGAGTATCCAAGTGTTCTTTAGTTAAGCATCCGCCTGAAGGACCGCCTGTTTGAACAGCCTTAAATTCTTTACCGTTAGGACAGCCGCCGCCTATGTCATAAATAACTTCTCTTAAAGTAGTACCCATTGGAACTTCAACAAGTCCTGTATTTACGATTTTGCCTCCAAGAGCAAACACCTTAGTTCCTGCAGATTTTTCAGTACCAAAGCTTCTGAACCACTCTGGTCCTTTGTTAATAATTTGAGGAATATTTGCCAATGTTTCAACGTTGTTAATAACTGTTGGCTTGCCCCAAAGACCCTTGTTTGCAGGGAATGGAGGCTTAACTCTTGACATACCTCTATTTCCTTCAATTGATTGCATTAAAGCTGTTTCTTCTCCACATACGAAGGCGCCTGCTCCAAGTCTTGTTTCTATATCAAAATCAAAGCCTGAATTAAATAAGTTTTTACCTAAAAGTCCTATTTCTCTTGCTTGATCAATCGCTACGTGAAGTCTGTGAACTGCTATAGGGTATTCAGCTCTTACATAAATATATCCTTTTGTTGCGCCAATTGCATAGCCTGCAATTGCCATTGCTTCTAATATGGCATGAGGGTCTCCTTCAAGAACACTTCTGTCCATGAATGCACCCGGGTCTCCTTCGTCAGCATTACAAATAACATACTTTTGATCTGCTTTATTTGGTGCAGCAAAACTCCACTTCATTCCTACAGGGAATCCTGCCCCCCCTCTTCCTCTAAGACCTGAATCCTTCATTAATTTAATTACTTCATCAGGAGTCATTTCTGTAAGAACTTTTCCTAATGCCATGTACCCGTCTCTTGCTATATATTCATTTATACATTCCGGATTTATAACACCACAGTTTCTTAAAGCAACTCTTTTTTGCTTTTTATAAAATTCTACATCCATTAAGGATTTATGTTCTGCCGTATCATCTGTTTTTACTTTTTCTTTAAATAAATACTTATCTACAATTCTGCCCTTCAGTAAATGCTCTTCTACAATTTCATCTACTTTTTCAACTGTCATTTTTGAATAAAATGAACCTTCAGGATATACAATAACAATAGGTCCTTCTTCGCACAAACCAAAGCAGCCTGTTGCTACAACCTGAACTTCTTTGTCTAAACTTAATTCTTTTATTTTCTCTTCAAAACGTGCTTTAATCAAAGGTGATTTTGAAGATGTACAACCAGTTCCCCCACATATTAAGACGTGAGATCTGAAAATTGCCATAACCTTACCTCCATTAAATGTTATTCAGCTGCTCCAATTGTATATTCCTTTACAGGGTTTCCGTTAACTATATGCTCAGCAACTATTTGTCTGGCTTTTTGAGCATCTACATGTATATAAGTAATCTTTTCTTTGTCAGGTGCATACACTTCAACTATTGGCTCATAAGTACACATACCAATACAACCTGTTTGAACAACTTGTACATTATGAAGTCCGCGTTTAGAAACCTCTTCAACCAAAGCACTTAAAACAGGTCTAGCTCCAGCTGAAATTCCACATGTAGCCATTCCAACAACTATTCTTACTTCCTTGTCGGTATTTCTCATTTCCACATTTTTTATGGCTTCTTCTCTTATTTTTTTAAGTTCGTCTAAGGATTTCATACATGCCTCCTAATTTTTATATTTTGCTAATATATCAGGTACTTTTTTTGGTTCCAATTTTCCGTAAACATCATCGTCAATCATCATAACAGGTGCTAATCCACAGCATCCTAAGCATCTGGTAGCTTCAAATGTAAATAATTTATCGCCCGTGGTTTCTCCTACCTTAATATTCAATTCATCTGAAATCTTGCTGATAATTTCTTCAGCCCCTCTTACGTAGCATGCAGTTCCTAAACAAACACCAATTTTATGCTTACCCTTCTCTTCAATTGTAAATTGAGAATAAAATGTTACCACACCATAAATGTCTGCTAAAGGTATGTCTGTTTCATCTGAAATAAATTGTTGTACTTCTAAAGGCAAATATCCAAATATATCTTGCGCCTTTTGTAAAGTTTGCATTAATATTCCTTGTGAATTTTTTACAGAATTAATATAGGTTTTTAATTCTTCAAATTCACTTTTCTTTGCTTGTACAAATTCACTCTGCAATTTAGTACCTCCAAATCAATTAATTAAATTAATAACATATGTATTATACATTCCAATACATGAAAAGTCAATCAAATGAAATGTTCCAAGCGATTAGGCATACGTTTCCCTTCATAGAAATTCAATTTAAAACCATTGATAAATTGTGTTTTTCTTAAACTTGTTGTATTTTTGTAACTTTTACAAATATTTTATTCAAAAAAATGTATTTGCAAATTATACAATTTATAAAAGCAATTGCATTGTCATAAAATTATCATTTTATATATAATTATTACTAAATATAAATAATATTTACTTATATTTAAATTCAATGTTATAAGCACTAAAAAACCATTGCTTTTACACAATGGTTATCTGTCATTCAGAGGTGTAGCCCGAAAAATCTCATTTATTGTATTAATTATATCATGTTATTGTAAAATACTTTGTATGCTTTATATGTCATAAATAAATCTGTTTTTGAAATAATTTCAAATGGTGCATGCATGCTTAAAACAGGAACACCCAAATCCACAACATCCATGTTGTAATTTGCCATGATGTAGGCTATAGTTCCTCCGCCTCCCTGGTCTACCTTTCCTAATTCAGAAGGCTGCCACATTACATTATTTTCATTAAATATCTTTCTTACTTTTCCTATATACTCAGCATTTGCATCATTAGCTCCGGATTTTCCTCTGCTGCCGGTATACTTAACCATAGCAACGCCTTGACCCATTACCGGTGCATTTTGTATTTCTGTAACACTTTCGTATGTAGGGTCTATTCCTGCTGCCACATCTGATGAAAGCATGCTTGAATTAGCTAATGCTCTTTTTAATAAAAGCTCATTATAATTGCCTTTGTTTTCAATAGATATGAGCTCAGCAACCATATTGTTAAAGAATGCTGAATGCATTCCTGTATTTCCAACGCTTCCTATTTCCTCTTTATCAGCAAATAAAGCTACTGCAGTCTTTACAGTGTTTTGTAATTCAAGTATTGCCTGTAAGGAAGTATATGCACATACTCTGTCATCATGACCGTAAGCCATAATCATTCCTCTGTCAATACCCACATCTCTAGATTTACCTGCAGGAACAATTTCAAGTTCAGCAGTTTGGAAATCCTCTTCAATCATTCCATACTTTTCATTTAATATTTTAAGCACATTTAACTTAAACTTTTTGTCCTTCTTTTCATCTTCTACATCATTTTCATTTAAAGCAGGAAGACTTCCTATTATTACGTTTAAGCCCTCTCCTTCAATAGCCTCAGAAAGCTTTTTGTCATTTTGTTCCTTAGCTAAATGAGGAAGAAGATCAGTTATATAAAATACAGGATCATCATCATTATCTCCTATACTTACGTCTATTACTTCGCCATTTGATTTAACAACAGTACCATATAATGCAAGGGGAATTGTAACCCATTGGTATTTTCTTATGCCACCGTAGTAATGTGTTTTTAATAATGACAACCCATGTTTTTCATACAAAGGATTTTGTTTTAAGTCAATTCTAGGTGAGTCCACATGGCTACCCACTATGTTCATTCCTTTTTCAATAGGGTCAGTTCCTATAACCACAAGCACTGCGTTTTTTTCTTTGTTTTTATAATATATTTTAGCACCTGGTTTTACTTCTTTAACATCTTCTAAAGGTACAAAACCTTTTTCTTCTGCTCTCTTTATTATTTCTTTAACAGAAAGTCTCTCAGTCTTAGAAGCATCCATAAATTTTCTGTAATCATCGCTTAGCTTAAAAACATAATCTCTTTCTTCAGCGCTAAGCTTTTCCCAAATATAGTTTTTCTTGTAAAATAATTTATTATCCATATTGTCTCCTATAATTAAATCTAACATAAATTATACCCTTTAAATTATTTATTAATCATTAATTGAAAAG
>CAZJKK010000084.1:0-8552 GCA_964546605.1 uncultured Clostridia bacterium | reverse complement strand
TAAGACAATCAGGTTTGGAAACGAAAATCATAAGACATGCAAAACAAGGAAAAGCAGTATTTGGTGTTTGCGGGGGATATCAAATGCTGGGGCAGCAAATAAATGATCCTGAAAATGTGGAAGGTGGAGGAAGCATTAAGGGTCTTGGTTTGTTAAATATAACTACTGACTTTTCAAAGGATAAAACCACTGTGCAAACATCGGGAACAATCAATAAATTAAACGGCCTTTACAGAGATCTCTCAGGTATTAAAGTAAACGGTTATGAAATACACATGGGCATCTCAAGAATTATAGAAGGTGAAAAAGGCGAACCTATGAACACCTTAAAGTCAAAACATGACGGATGTGTTCAAGATAATGTAGGTGGAACATATCTTCATGGCATATTTGACAACGCTCAGGTTGTTAATACAATAGGAAAAATTTTAGCCCATAATAAAGGAATATCTTTAGAAGAAATAAATGACTTTGATTATGATAAATATAAACAAGAACAGTATGATGTATTAGCTGATTGCATTAGAAATTCGTTAGATATAAATGCAATATATAAAATTATGGGGATTAAATAAAAAAGACTATGCGAAAGATTTTCGCATAGCCTTTTAATGTCTTCTCCAAATGGATGGAGCAAATAATACTAGTACAGGAATTACTTCCAGCCTTCCAACTATCATGCAAAATGTCATTACAATTTTGCTTAAATTTGAGAAGTCTGCATAATTACCCATGGGACCTACTACCTGAAAGCCCGGTCCAATGTTGCTTATTGTTGCCATGATTGCTGAAAAAGAAGTCATGAAATCAAAATTATCCAATGAAACAATGATAACTGCAAATACTATAATCATTACATATGCAAAAAAGAAAATCAATATGCTTTTTAATGTGTCTGTATCTATGGATTTTCCATCAACCTTAATTGCCTTCACTGAGTTTGGATGAATAGCGCGGCTAATTTCATTAAGCAATGATTTAAACAAAACCAATATTCTGATTGATTTAACACCACCACCAGTTGAGCCGGCACATGAACCAAAAAACATAAGAGTTATCAATATGGATTTAGAAAACATAGGCCACAAATTGAAATCAGTATTAGCATATCCTGTGGTTGAAACAAGTGTTGATACTGTAAATGCTGAGTGTCTTAAGGCTTCAGATTTATCGTAATTAAAATTAGGAAGTACGTTTAAAAATACCAAGAAAACACTTAGCAATACATAAAAAGTATATAATCGAAGCTCTTCATTTTTAAATATACTTTTAAAGTCACCTTTTATTAGCAATAAATAATATAATGTGAAGTTAACACCAAATAAAAACATTCCTATGGTAATAATCCAATCAACCCATGGATTGTTGTAATAACCAATACTTAAGGCTTTCATGGAAAAACCACCTGTTCCGGCAGTTCCAAACGCATGTATAAATGAATCAAATACAGGCATGCCGGCTATTAATAAAAGAATGATTAAAACTGTTGTCATTCCTGCATAAATAATATATAAAATCTTTGAAGAATCCTTAAGCTTAGGAACCAGTTTTCCAAAGGTTGGTCCGGGACTTTCTGCTCTCATTAAAAATACAGAACGTCCTCCTCCTGAAAGGGAAGTAAGTGCTGCTGTAAAAACTAGGACACCCATTCCTCCTATCCAGTGAGTAAAGCTTCTCCAAAATAATAATCCTCTTGGCATTGCTTCAATATCTCTTACTATACTAGAGCCTGTTGTGGTAAAACCTGATACTGTTTCGAAAACAGCGTCAATGTATGAAGGTATGGAACCGCTTATATAAAAGGGTAGTGCGCCTAACATGGACATTACAAGCCAACTTATGGCTACAGCTGCATATCCTTCTCTTTTTCGCATTTCATTTTCGTTTGTTCTAATATTTTTTAATAATAATCCTCCAACAAAGCATAGGAAAATAGTTATGATAAAAGCTTTAATATCATAGCTCGTATCAGCGATTGATATTAATAGTGATGGAATCATCAATATGGATTCCCAAAAAATTACTGTACCTAATATTTTAAGTACAATTCTTATGTTCATATTTTTGCCCCTAAATTAATTTTTTATTTTTCTAATATTTCGCTAAGGTCAGTGATAAAGCCGGTTTTTGTAACTACTATTACCTTATCACCTTCTTTTATAACGTCATCTCCAAAAGGTATTATTATTTTTTTATTTCGTACCAAGGCAGCAATCAAAACATCCTTTTTAAGATTTAAATTCTTTAGCTTAATATTACTAATGTCTGGAGAATACTTAGCTGTAAATTCTGCGACCTCAGCTTCATCATCCAGAATTTTATAGAGTTTTTCAACAGCTATTCCTTGGGAATTATCCAGTGCACGCACGTATCTTAAAATACTGTTTGCAGTAGTTAGCTTTGGACTTACCACGCTATCAAGACCAAGCTTTTTAACAATAGGAATATAATTGTGACGGTTTATTTTTAATATAACCTTTTGAACACCACATTGCATTGCATACAATGAAGAAATTAAATTTTCCTCATCCATGTCTGTAAGTGCGATGGTAGCATCAGCAGATTCAATATTCTCATTGTCTAAGACCTCTTGATCAGTACCATCTCCACAAATAATTAATGCGTTAGGAAGTATTTCACTCAAAAGTATACACCTATCCTTGTTAAGCTCAATTATTTTTGTGTGTATACCCATTTCATCCAAAAGCCAGGTCAAATAAATTGCTATTCTGCTACCGCCTATTATAGTAACATTTTTAATTTTGTGAGTACTTCTTCCTAAATAATTAAAGAATTTAGAAATATCCTTTCTTTCACCAATTACATGGACTATGTCTTGCTCTTTAAAAAAATAGTTTCCTTTTGGAATAGTTATTTCATCATCTCTTCTTACAGCGCAAAACAATACCTTTGATGGAAGCATTTTTGTTAGATCATTAAGCTTAATATCAATTATGGGGTCAGTATCCAAAACCCTGAATTCAACCATTTCTAACATATTATTAGCAAAAGTTTCAACATCATCAGTGGCTGAGGGAAATTGAACCATTCTTGCTATTTCAGCTGCTGCATCCATTTCAGGGTTAATAACCATATCCAGCTCAAGCTCTTGCTTTAGCATTTTATGCTCATTAGAATAATCTGTATTTCTAATTCTAGCAATAGTGTGCTGTGCACCTAATTTTTTACCTATAACACAGCATATCATGTTCAGCTCGTCACCATCAGTTACAGCTATTAACAAATCAGCTTCACTAATGTTTGCTTCTTTTAAAATTTCTACACTTGCACCATTACCTCTGATGCACATAATATCCAACGTTTCATCGGCATGAGCTAAAACCTCTGCATCGTTATCAATTAACGTTATATTGTGATTCTCGGTGGTAAGCTGTTTTGCCAATGTGTAGCCAACCTTTCCCCCTCCGACAATAATAATTTTCATTTTTTCCTCCAATAAGTACAATCTTTAAATAATCGTGTGAAGCATTATACCATACAAAGTTCAAATTGAAAAGAAATATTGGTATGTTCCAGCAATGAGGAATAAACTTTTTTTAAATCACCCCAAATTTAAAATTTTGTTTGAACTATTAATAAAATATCCATAAGTTAACAAATATTTTGCAAAAAGGAACTTGTCGAAAAATTGACATGACGAATATTGAACAAGATGTCGGAAAATTGTCCTTTATATGGTAGAATTGAGATAATAGTTTTGTTATTCCCTAACTTTCATAAGAAATCCTTTTGATAACGTTTGGCATAAGAATTGCAAAACAATATTGAACGTTTAAACTAGGAGGAAAGAGGAAGATATGAGAATTGAAAAGCATCCAATCCTTGAGTTTCATAAAGATAAAAAAGTTTCATTTACATTTAACGGTGAGACAGTAGAAGGATATGAAGGCGAAACTATTGCAGCGGCACTCCATGCTGCAGGTGTTAAAGTACTGGGTAAAAGCTTATTTTTACATAGACCAAGGGGTTTTTATTGTGCCATAGGAAATTGTTCTTCCTGCTTAATGACTGTAAATGGTGTTGCTAATGTTAAAACATGTGTTACAGATTTGGAAGATGGAATGGCAGTAGAAACACAGGAAGGTAAGGGAGTGATTGTATGAAACAAGCTGAACTTGTTATAATAGGCGGAGGTCCCGCCGGTTTATGTGCAGCCATAAGTGCATTGGAAAGCGGAGCTAAGGTATTAATTATAGAAAGAAACAAAAACTTGGGAGGTCAACTTGTTAAACAGACACATATGTTTTTTGGTTCTGAAAAACAATATGCTTCTACAAGAGGAATTGATATTACAGAAATTTTACTTAATAAACTAAATAATTATAAAGAAAATGTTGAAATACTTACAGAAACAACTGTTGTAGGAATGTTTGAAGACGGAATTATATCTGTTCTTCACAAGGAAGATAATTATTATAAAATAAAACCAAAAGCTGTAATTGTGGCAACAGGTGCATTTGAAAAAGCATTGGCTTTTCCCAACAATGACCTACCGGGTATTTATGGAGCAGGAGCGGTGCAAACACTAATGAATGTACATGGTGTAAAACCGGGGAACAGGGTACTCATGGTGGGTGCAGGAAATATCGGACTTATAGTAAGCTACCAGCTCATGCAGGCAGGTGTGGAGGTAGCAGCCATACTTGATGCAGCTCCCAAAATAGGTGGATACCTTGTGCATGCTTCGAAAATAAGAAGAATGGGAGTTCCCATATTAACATCTCATACTGTGAAAGAAGCAATAGGAAAAGACTATTTAGAAAAGGCAATAATTTGTGAAGTGGATGAAAAATTCCAAGCCATATCAGGTACAGAAAAAGAATTTGATGTGGATGTAATGTGTATATCAGTGGGACTCACACCACTAAACGAGCTTTTAGCCATGAGGGGATGTGAAATGAAGTATGTCCCACAGCTAAGCGGTTTTGTTCCCTTAAGAAATGAAAATTACGAAACTACAATTGAAAATATATTTGCTGCAGGAGATTCAACCGGTGTTGAAGAGGCAAGTGCCGCAATGGTTGAAGGTTATTTGGCAGGACTTTGTGCAGCTTCAAAAATAGGTTATTCCAAAAATTATGATGAAAGAAAAAATGATTATGTAAAGCAATTAAATGATTTGCGTTCCGGTCCTGTTGGCAAGCATATATTATCAGGAATAGAACAAATAATGATATAGGAGGCTTATATGTTTGAAAAAACAGGAATACCGACAAAAGAAATGGTAATGGGTAAATTTCCTTCTTTGGATAGAATAAATAATGGACCGGTGGCAGTAGTGGAATGCTACAAGGAAATTCCATGCAATCCATGCCAGACTGCATGCAAATTTAATGCAATTTATGTGGGTGAGGATATAAATAATATACCTGCACTATACCCAGAGAATTGTACAGGTTGTGCTATATGTTTAAGTAAATGCCCCGGTCTTGCCATAATGGTTGTGGACGGTTCTAAATCAGAAGAATACGTACAAATAAAAATTCCATATGAATTTATTCCTTTGCCTAAAGTAGGGGATATAGTTAAAGGGCTTGACAGAGAAGGACAATATATTGCAGATGTTAAGGTTGTGAATATTATGAATCCTAAATCCTTTGACAGAACACCTGTCATAACAGTAGAAGTAGATAGAAAATATTTATATGATTTAAGAAACATTAGGGTGGTGGCATAATGGAAGAAAATACAATTATTTGCAGATGTTCAGACGTTACATTAAAGCAAGTCAGAGATTTAATCAGCGAAGGATATGTTACTTATGATGAAATAAAACGAATTACCCGTATTGGTATGGGACCTTGCCAAGGCAAGACATGCGGCCAGCTTGTTATGAGAGAAATTGCCAACGCCACGGGACAAAACATAAAAGACGTTAAATTTCAAACTACAAGACCACCTGTAGTAGGGGTAAAATTAGGATTAATAGCACAGGAGGGCAGAAGAAATGAAGAATAGTGCTGAAGTTGTAATAATTGGCGGAGGAATTTCAGGCTGCTCAACTGCATATAACCTGGCAAAACAAGGTGTTAAAAATATTGTGGTAATTGAAAAAAATTATATATGCAGCGGTTCTACAGGAAGGTGCGGTGCTGGTGTAAGAATGCAGTGGGGAACAGAAATGAACTGCAAAATTGCTAAAAAAAGCATTGAGTTTTATGAGCATGCAAATGAAATACTGGAATATGATAAAGATGTTGACTTTAAACAAAAGGGGTATCTACTTGTAGCTGATACTGATAAAGAAATAGAACAATTCAAAAAAAATATTGAAGTTCAACATTCCTGCGGAGTGCCTTCAAAGTTTCTTAGCTTACAGGAAGCAAAAGAGATAGTTCCATATTTAAATACAGATGTATTAAAAGGAGCAGCATTTTGCGGCAGGGATGGATTTTTAAACCCATTCAAAACCACGGACGCTTTTTATACTGCAGCTAAAAGACTTGGAGTAGAATTTTATACATTTACAGAAGTTACTGGAATACAGACACAGAAAGGAAGAGTTGTAGGCGTTGAAACAACTAAGGGCAATATTTCCACAAATATAGTTGTAAATGCTACTAATGCATATGCCAAAAATATATGCGACATGGTTGGAGTGGATATTCCTGTTTATTCAGAAAGACATCAAATATTAGTAACAGAGCCTGTTGAGCCAATGCAGGACCCTATGGTTATGAGCTTTGGACTTAACTTTTATGTGCAGCAATCACCGGAAGGTTCATTTATTATGGGCAGGGGAGATGCCAATGAACCAAGAGATTTGAGAATTACGTCAAGCTGGCACTTTGCGGAAGAAATGGCTAAGACAATAGACATGGTTCTACCTCCTATTTCCAATTTAAGAATGGTACGACAATGGGCGGGACTTTACAATATGACTCCAGATAAACAACCTATTTATGACAAGGCAGACAATGTAGAAGGTTTTTATATATGCGTTGGTTACAGTGGTCATGGGTTTATGTTTGGACCTATTACGGGTATTGTAATGACTGAAATGATATTAGGACTAGAGCCTACAATTGACGTAAGCATGCTGAACCTAAATAGATTTAAAACAGGCAATTTACTTCTCGAACCGTCAGTGGTATAAAAGATGCCCTAATTTGGTGAATGAGACTATGTAATTTCGTTGTAGTATTTATAAATATTTGATATAATCTAATTTAATAAAATCAAATCAATACGAGGAGGGTTTATGAGGAAAAAATATTTGGATAAATTAGTGAACATAATGCAAAAAAGCAACATGGATGCTATGTTAATTGCTCCTTCTGAGGAAATGGAATTCATCATGGGACATAACACTCATATTTGTGAAAGATTTCAAGCATTAATTATTAAAAATGATGGTACTTATTTTTATATTTGTAATTTGCTCACACTTGATGAGGTACAAGCAGTCTTGGGACCAGATATAAAGGTGTATGGATGGTTTGATGGAGATATATTTACAGATACTGTTAAAAAGGCCTTTGCAGAAAATGGCCTAATAGGAAAAACCATAGGAGTAAATTCTACTGAAAGAGCATTTATAATTCTTCAAATAATGGAAGCTGTGGATGTTAAGTTTGTAAACGGAAAACCTTACTTAGAAGAAATGAGGATGATAAAGGATACGGAAGAACTTGAAAACCTTAGAATAGCTGCTCGCATAACAGACGAATCCTATGAAGAACTCTTGAAATTTATAAAACCTGGCATAAAAGAAGCTGACATAGCAAGAAAAATGAATGAAATATTTAAGGAAAAGGGAGCTGATGAGGGATTTACAATGGTTTGCTCCGGTCCTAACTCTTCATATCCTCATTACAATCAAGAAGGGAGAATAATTCAGGAAAAAGACATTATAATACTTGATTGGGGTTGTAAGTATAATAACATGTGTGCTGATATGTCAAGAACTGTATTTGTAGGAGACATTACAGAGGAAGAAAGACATGTTTATGAAATAGTATTAGCCTCTCAGGAAGCTGGAGAAAAAATGGCAGTAAAAGGTGCATACATACCTGATGTTGATAATGCCGCAAGAGAAATAATAGAAAAGTCAGGCTACGGCAAAAACTTCTTTACAAGATTAGGTCACGGTATAGGATATTCAGTTCATGAAGCTCCAGACATAAAGGCAAGCAATAAAAGAAACCTTGAACCAGGAATGGTTTTCAGCATTGAGCCAGGTATATACATAGCAGGAAAATTTGGAATGAGAATTGAAAACATTGTGGCTGTAACAGAAAATGGCAATGAAGTTTTGAATAAAGCTTCAAAAGAAATTAAAATTATTAAATAACAAATATAGGATTTGTGATACACAAATCCTATTAACTTTTACTTACTTTTACATACTTTTACATACATTTTAATTATTAAATACTTGTAAAATATTCATAACTTATTTATAATATATATAATCACAGCAAAGGAGATATACAATGGATTTTAAGGAAGTAGCTTTAAATTTACATAGGAATAGCATTGTGGCGGATGCTCATCTGGATTTAGCAGGTGAAGTATATAACAGATATTTA
>CAZJKK010000083.1:0-8649 GCA_964546605.1 uncultured Clostridia bacterium | reverse complement strand
TCCACTGCTCTATGGTCAGCTGTCAAGCTTAAGTTCATCAATGGCTTAATTTTTATTTCACCATTTTCAATTACAGCCTCTTCCTTTATTGCATTAACTCCCAGTATTGCTACCTCTGGTTGATTTACTATAGGACTGAATGATTCTATTCCGTACATTCCTATGTTGCTTATTGTGAATGTTCCACCTTGTAAATCATCAGGCGTAAGTCTATTTTCTTTAGCTTTTTCTGATAAGCTTTTTATTTCTTGAGAAATTTCCTTTATTGATTTTACATTTGCATATTTAACTACAGGAACCAATAATCCCTCCGGCAATGCAACTGCAACTCCCATATTTACATAATTACGTGTAATTATATCATTTCCATCAATGGAGCTGTTAAGTAAAGGGAACTCCAATAAAACTTTTGATAATATTTTTACCAGAATGTCATTGTAAGATACTTTCATTACATCTTTAACATCTTCTCTTAATTGTTTCATTGCTGATGTATCCACCTTTATGTTAAATGTAACAGTAGGTGATATTTGTGTGCTTTCAAGCATTCTTTTGGCAATTACTTTCCTCATGGTGCTCATTGTTTTTCTGTATTCTTGTGGAGCTGCATATTTTTCTAATTCATCACTTAGTTTTAATTTAACTACGTCCTCTTTCATGATGCGTGTATCTTTTTCTATTTTATTCATATCAACACCAAGCTTTTCCGCTACAACTGCCGCTGTAGGTGATACCTTCTTTGTATCTTCTTTTGGTGTTTCTTTGTAATTTTTAATGTCATTTTCAGTAACAGAACCATCAGGTCCGGTACCTATGACTAAATTTATATCTATTCCCATTTCTTGAGCAAGCTTTTTAGCTCTTGGGGATGCTTTAACCCTGCCGCCTTGCGCTGCTAAAGTTTTGGGCTCAGCTTTAATGCTTTCTGTTCTTACTTCTTCTTTTTCAAGTTCAGGTGCACCAACTTCTTTCAAAAAAGCGCTTATATCCTCATCGGCAGTTCCCACAATTGCTACAGGTGCTAATACAGGTACTGTTCCTTCTCTAACCAAAATTTTTCTTAATATTCCCTCACTTGTTGATTCGAAATCATTAGTTAATTTATCTGTTTCAACTTCAAAAAGGACTTCTCCTTGCCTAATGGCATCCCCTTCTTGCTTTCTCCAATTTGAAATTGTACCTTCACTCATAGTGAGCCCCATTTTAGGCATTACTATAAAATTTGCCATGTAATCCTCCTTTAAACTTTAAACATTGAAAAAACCGTTTAATTGTGCTATTTCTAAGACCTTCTTCACATTTACACGCCTTGGCCCTTCTCTTGTTATTTTAAAAACAAATTCTTGATTTTCAGAAAACTGTATTTCTCTTTCACCATCAAGGGCAATGGTGCCTCGATAGCTGGAAGTGTATGAGTACTCTTCATATAAATTTAAAATATGGGGTTCTGACACCGGTATTTTATCAACCACCCCTGCGGCTATGGCTGCAAATATTTTTTTATTTGTATTGTTTAATTCTACTACTGCACCGTAATTATCAGCAGGCAAAATTATCTTTTTACATCCTACTGCAGCGGAAAAACCTATGGATGCAGGATGGGCTCTTGATACTATAATTTTCTCAATTCTATTCATATCCCATATGGCTTTTGAACCTACAAATGTATCATTGGATATAACTGCATCCACCAAGGCTATGTCTATGAGCTTACCATCCTTTAATATTTCAATTCTTTTGTCTTTTTCTAAAAACAGACTTTCGTCAAATTTCTCAGATGCTACTGCTGCTGCTGCTATTCCGGCAATGGTACCTTCCATCATAACAGGATAGGCATTGTTTGTTCCCGTAGAAATGGAAATAAGGGGTATGTCTTTTACAGCCTTTGCAACTGCACGGTTTGTTCCGTCACCGCCTAGTACCACAATACATCCCACATTTGCTGATTCTTCCATATACTTAGCAGCCTTTATGGTATCTTCAATGCCATCAAATCTGTACATATTAATAACATTAATTTCACACTTTAACTCATTGCATGTATTTAACTTATCTTCAACTCTGTATCCCATATTGTAGGAATCAGGCATCATGTACACTCTTTGTACACCTAATGCCTGAGCTCCTAATACTATTCTTTCCACTATATTGATTTTTTCATTGTTATCTATTACAGTGGCATGAGACACCAACCTCCTGATATCCTTGCCTGATGCTGGATTTGCTATTATTCCTATTGAAACCATGTACACCTCCTGTAAAAAATCATACGTAGCTTATGCTACGTATGCTTTTAATTAAAACAATGATTTTACTGCAGCCACAATATCCTTGTCATTTGGCAATACATAGTTTTCCAAATTAGTAGCAAATGGTATTGGTGTATTTAAAGCACCAATTCTTTTAACGGGAGCATCTAATTCAAAGAAATATTCTTCTGCTATTATTGATGCAACCTCACCTGTGTAAGCTCCTCTTTTAACTTCTTCACTTACTAATACTACTTTATGCGTTTTTTCCAATGATTTAAAAATTGTCTCCTTGTCAAGAGGATACAAGCTTCTTAAGTCTATAACCTCAGCATTAATTCCGTCTTTAGCCAATTCTTCAGCAGCCTTTAATGAGTCAAGCACCTGGCGGCCGTAAGTTATGATTGTTACATCTGAGCCTTCCTTAGCAACAGAAGCTTTTCCTAATGGTATTGGAGCAATTTCATCTTCAACTTCGCTTTTAACTGAATACAGCACTTTGTTTTCCATAAACATTACAGGATTGTCATCATCTATAGCTGAAAGCATAAGCCCATATGCATCCTGTGCATTTGAAGGATATACAACCTTAAGACCAGGTACATGTGTTAACCAAGCTTCAAGAGATTGAGAGTGTTGTGCTGCAGCACCAATGCCGGCACCTGATGGCAATCTTACAACCATTGGAAGAGAAATTTTCCCTCCAAACATGTATCGCATTTTAGCTGCTTGATTTACTAATTGGTCCATACCAACAGTAGCAAAGTCAACGAACATCAATTCTGCTATTGGTCTTAATCCACATGCAGCAGAACCAACTGCAGCACCTATTATAACTCCTTCAGAAATTGGAGTGTCTCTTACTCTCATTTCACCAAACTCTTCCCACATACCTGCTGATAATCCAAAGCATCCGCCAAATTTTCCAACATCCTCACCATAGAGAAATACATTAGGATTTTCTCTCATTCTTTGGCTCATAGCGCCTCTTATACCTTCTGCATAAGTCATTTTTCTCATCTTATTCTGCCCTCCTCAACTATATCAGTATATACATCCTCAAGAGCTGATTCTAATGTAGGGAAATTGCTTTCGCTAGCAAATTGTTCTGCTTGCTTGATCATGTTATCCACAAGAGCATTTTCATTTTTAACATCTTCTTCTGTCATAATATTATTTTCAACTATATATTTTTCAACTCTAGGAATTGGATCTTTCTTTAGCCATGCTTCTAATTCTTCATTAGTTCTGTAAACAGTCATATCCCCTTCAAAGTGTCCTCTATGTCTATAAGTCTTACATTCTACCAATGTAGGACCCTGTCCCTTTCTTGCTCTTGATACTGCTTCACCAACAGCCTCAAAAACTGCGAACACGTCATTGCCATCAACTGTTACTCCAGGAATATTGTAAGCTGAAGCTCTTACGGAAACATCAGTTATGTTTTGATGTCTTTCTTGGCTTACAGAAATACCATAGCCGTTATTTTCACATACAAATACTACCGGCAGCTTCCATACACTAGCCAAGTTTAATGCTTCATGGAATGTACTTTGATTTGTGGAAGCATCTCCAAAAAAGCATACGCAAACTTGTCCGGATTTCTTGTATTGTGCAGCTAATCCTGCTCCCACAGCAATGTTGTGTCCTGCACCAACTATACCGTTAGCTCCAAGTATTCCCTTTGTTGCATCAGCAATGTGCATTGAACCGCCCTTACCTTTGCAATAACCTGTTTCCTTGCCAAACAGCTCAGCCATCATGTTGTCTAAGTTACCGCCCTTAGCAATTATGTGTCCATGTCCTCTGTGAGTAGAAGTAATGTAATCATCTTCATTTAAATTAGCACAAGCACCTGTTGCAACAGCCTCTTCACCTATATACAGGTGCACAAAGCCCGGAATCTTTCCTTCTGAAAATAAGTCCTTGGCTCTTGTTTCAAATTTACGAATCTTAAGCATTGTTTGGTACATGTTTTTAACTTGCTCGTTTGTAATGTTCAAAATACTACCTCCCATCATTTTTTATTTCAACTTTTACACTTGCAACAGCAACTTCAATTGAGTCATCCTTATCACCAAATTTAGTAAAATAAAGACCATCTGTTTTTAAGCCGCCTGCTACAGTCTTAACTGTAACCATACCTACCGGAAAGCACTTAGATACTTCCTCCTTAACTACTTCATCAGGCCTTGATACTGCAATAGTCGCTTCAATAAATACGTTTTCATCAATAGTATCCTCAGTGAAACCGCATACCTCATTTAATCCAATGAGACAACTTTTAGATACTGCATCCTTTGCTGCCTTAACTGCAGCCTTAGTTACGTCCTGCCCATGAAAGTCTATACCCATACCAAATTCTATTATGAATCTGTCCGTAGCGCCACCTCCTTACTGTTTGTCTTATATAATTGCAATTCATGTGCCAATCCATATGAAAAAAAAGTTTTTTATTTATATACTCATAATTTGTTTAAACTTCAACTAAAACTTGTATTTAATTATTCAAAATAAATAATTAAATCATAAAAGTGAGATTAAAAAAGTCTCATAAAAAGAAACCATTCTCATTTTGAAACTGATCATGAGAAGTGTTGATATATAAATGGAATTTTGATACAAAAAATTTAACTGATTTATTATTGTCCTCAAATAAGCAAAAAAAATCAATCTCAAAATGAGAAAATTTTAAGATTGATTGAGATGAATTTTTATTATTAATTTACACTGACATTTTTTCTATTTTATCTAAATCTATGGAATAGGCTTTTATTTTTCTATAAATGGTAGCCTTGCTTATATTTAAGTCCTTTGCAGCTTTTATTACATTTCTTCTGTTTGCCAATAAAGCCTGTATAATCCTGTCTTTTTCCACCTCCTTAAGGTTAAAAGACATGATTTTTTCATTGACATTATCATTTTCATTATGAATTTGTTTTTGAAAAACGACGTTGTTTATAGTATCTCCCTCAGACATATAGTAAGCCCTTTGAATAATATTTTTGAGCTCTCTCACATTGCCAGACCAATTATGCTTCATTAGTTTTTCCTCAAATTGAGCACTGAAGTTTTTACTCATACCTTCATTTTCTTTTATTAGTTCATTTAAAAAATGTTTAGAAAGCTCTAATATGTCTTCTTTTCTGTTTCTTAAGGCTGGTATTCTCAAATTGATTACATTTAATCTGTAGTATAAGTCTTGTCTGAAAGATCCTCCGTTTATTTCTTCAAGTAAATTTCTGTTTGTGGCTGCCACTACTCTTACATCTAAATCTCGTTCATGCGTGCCACCAATTCTTACAATTTTATTGTTGTCTAATACCCTTAATAGCTTTGGTTGAATATCTAAAGGAATTTCGCCTATTTCATCCAAAAATATTGTACCTCCACTTGCCAGTTCAAATTTACCCGGTCTTCCACCCTTCATTGCTCCGGTAAAAGAGCCACTTTCATAACCAAAAAGCTCGCTTTCAAATAACTCCTTAGGAATTGCAGAGCAATTTATTGCTATAAAAGGTCCTTTTCTTCTGAAACTTTCATTATGTATGGATTGAGCATACAATTCCTTGCCGGTTCCGCTTTCTCCTTCTATTAATACAGAACAGTTTGTTTTTGAAATTTTCTTTGCAGTATTTATTAACTCCAGCATCCTTGGATTGACAGTTATTATGCTGTCGAATGTATAATTTGCTTTAAATCCAGCCAGCTTGCTTATTTCTTTTGTGATTTGTTTGGCTTCCCTAATTAAAAATACTGCCCCCATTGCTTCTTCACCCATAATAATAGGAGATATAGTTAATGAGCATTCTATTTTTTTATTGTTTATATGTAATGTCATGTCTGAATACTTAATTTTTTGCTTGTTATTAAATATGTTATTTACAATATTAAAATCCTTAAATGTTTCTTCAATGTTAATGTTATATACTTCATTTTCTTTTAATTTAAATATTTCAGGTATGTGCTGGTTAAACTTGTATATTTTTAAATGGCTGTTTACAAACATTATCCCATCAAGCATTGAATCAAATGCTGTATCCATGAGATTGTATGATTCTATTATCGCGAATTGCTTTTCAATACTGTTGGCGCTGGATACTGCAATGCCATATGTATGTGCTTGCACATCCTCTGCCCTTCCAGACAAATCAAAACAACCAATTAATTCTCCCTTGGAGTTATGAATGGGAGCTGCAGAACAGGTCCATCGGTGATGATATTCACAGTAATGTTCTGCGCCTATTACCTGAATAGGTTTATTTGTAGCAAGGCATGTACCAATTGCATTGTTGCCAACGCTTTCCTCATCCCAAATAGATCCCCTGACAAAGTTAAGTTTTTTATGATTTTCTTCCAAATCCTTGTTAATAATAAGGTCAATTATTATTCCGTTTTCATCTGTCAGCACAACGCTATAGCTTGTATCTTTAACAATTTCGAATACATTTTCCATTATTGGTCTGGCAACCTCAATTAACTCTTTTCTTTTATTTAAGCAGTCAATCAATATATTATCTGATACCTTTCTTCCTCTGCCAGACGTATAATCAACGCTCATTTTCTCACATCTGTACCATGATTCCAATATTTCAGTTCTGGTATCTTTTGATATTTCGTGACTGTTTACAAATCTTTCCCAATTTTTTATTAAGTTCATTAACACAGCTTTGCCCCCTTTGCAATATTATACAATTGTGCAACTTATTATCAATGAATATTACGGAATTATATCATGTATTGAAAATGTTTTCAAGAATAGAAAGTAGTATTAAGAAAATTTATAAAATAAGTTTTAATTAATGCATTTATGGATATATATGATATAATAAATTTTAATGAATATCTTAATTGGAGGTTATATGTCTATTAATGAACTCTTAAAAAAATATTTTAAAACCCAAAAAATGATGCGTACTGTTCTGTTGTGTTTAATTCCAATTATACTATTTGCAACATATCTATATGGAATAAGAGTTATTTTTTTGCTTGTGACGGTACTGTTAGCAGGTTCCTTAATGGAGTATTTCTGGGAGAAAAAACAAGGGAGTAAAGCATCAGAAGCAATTTTTGTTACATGTGTTCTCTACACTTTAACATTACCTGCAACAATACCTATATGGATCGCTGTCTTAGGAATTATTTTTGGAGTTTTCTTTGGGAAGCTTGTATTTGGAGGATTTGGAAAAAATATTTTCAACCCTGCCCTTGTAGGCCGAGCCTTCATTTATGTTAATTTTCCTGAGCCTCTCACCATATCTTGGAATGATATAGCTCATGGACTCCCTGGGGGTTTTGGAACTTATATTACAAATGAAATTGATGTAATTTCTAGTGCTACACCAATGATAATGTTTAAAAACTATGGTGAAACAGTGGATATCCAATCTTTATTTGTTGGTCTCATTCCTGGCTCCATTGGTGAAACCAGTAAAATTTTAATCTTAATTGCTGCTGTATATTTAATATACAAAAAAGCAGCATCTTGGCAAATAATGGCTGGTTCTCTCGTTGGATTTTTAACTACAAGTTCAATTTTGTATTTCTTAACTGATTTAAATGTTGCTAGTCCTTTATATGGAATGCTGCTTGGAGGATTTTTGTTTGGAACTGTCTTTATGGCTACCGACCCGGTATCTGCCGCTAAGACTGAGACCGGCAAGTGGATTTACGGAATAATCATTGGATTAGTAACAGTGCTTATAAGAGCCTTATCTCTCTTTAATGGAGGAATGATGTTTGCAATTCTAATTGGCAATACCTTTGCCCCCATTATTGATTATTTTATCAAGGAAGCTAAAACAAAGAAGAGTACGAAAGTGGAGGTAAGAACATGAAAAAGCCATTAATTTATCCGGTTGTATTTATGGTTGTTGTTACTGCTGTATTTGTATCAATACTGGCTACCTTTAACTATGTAACAGCAAATACCATTGAGTTTAACAATGCAAACGAATTAAGACATAAAATTCTTTATGTGTTTAATATTTTACCCGAAGGTGAGAACCCAAAAGAAATTGAAGAAATCTTTAATGAGAAAATTATTGAAAAAAGCTTTGGAGATATGAAAGGATATGCATTGATAGAAGGAAATAAAGAAAAGGCATATGCAATTCCTATTAGCGGTCCGGGACTTTGGGGCTCAATCACAGGTTACATAGGTTTAAATGAGGATTTAACAAAAATTATTGGAATTGATTTTGTAACTCAATCTGAAACACCGGGGCTTGGTGGACGTATTTCTGAGGAAGACTATAAAAGTCAATTTAGAAACATAGATATAACGTCTGCTGTTAATGAAAATTACATTATTTCTAAGCCTCAAACTGGCGGTAATGTAGATGCTATATCTGGTGCCACACAAACATCGGCTGCAGTTGTAAAATTTATTAATGAAGAT
>CAZJKK010000082.1:4628-8806 GCA_964546605.1 uncultured Clostridia bacterium | reverse complement strand
TGCCTTTTCTAAGCAATTTACATGTGTAATTCCTAAAATAGTATTTTCAAAATCAACATTGTATTCACCAATCATATCTACCAGTCTTTGGAATGCCTTTTTCTTGCCTCTTATTTTTTCCTTAAGTTCAATTCTTCCTTCATTGTCTGCACCCATAATTGGTACAATGTGCAGCATATTTGCCATTAACGCACTAAAATTGCTTATTCTTCCATTCTTAGCCAAGTTATCCAAGGAGTCAAGAATAAATAATGTCTTGGTTTTTGAAATATAATTAGTGACTTGTTCTACTATATCTGAAGCATTTAATTTTTCCTCTATAAGTTGCTTTACCTTTAAAGCCACTAAAGTTTCACCTGCAGCTGCAGTTTTAGAATCAAAAATATGAACAAAGCTTTCAGGGAATCTTTCTTTAAAAGTTTCCATAGCAACCATTGCACTATTGTAAGAGCCGCTTAACGGACTTGATATGGTAACAATAAAATTATTTGCATCTTCTTTTAATTTTTTAATAAAATCTTCAGGAGGAGCACATGCAGTCCTTGTTTGTAACTTTGAATTTTTCATGTTATCAATAAGTTTAATAATATCTGTATCTTCGTCTATAATTTCTTCTTCTTCAATAAGTATTCTAAATGGTACCCTTGGTATATCTTCAGTATCTTTATTAAAATCAGTACAACTATCTACTATTAAATTATCCTTCATATACTTTTTCTCCTCCGTGTTATATATTATAATTATAACAAATTAACGTATGCTATACAATTATAATTTAGCATTTATTAACAATAGTTTTTTTCCTCTGCGCATTTTCTTAATTTGTGCTTCCCTTTTCATGGCATCTGACTTATTGTCAAACTCTTCAAAATACTTTAATAGTACTGGAGTTCTTCCTCTAGTATATTTTGCTCCATTGTTAGAATTATGAGCCTGCAACCTTTTTTCTATGTTGTTTGTGTATCCTGTGTACAGCGTCCCATCACTGCATTCAACTATGTATGTATAATGCATCCTATCACCTGAATTTAATAATTAATCATATTTTATCACAAAACAAGAAAAAAATAAATTATTTAGAAAATTATTAAATGATGAGATTCCTCACTCTGTTCAAAATAATAACCTTTGTGTCAGTGGTAACGGTTCAAGTCAATAAAAGGTGAACATTTTAAGTAATCGTGAGATCCTTCGCCTACTCCTCTGAATGACAAGTATTGACTTTTAATATTTGGTATAATAAAATATTTAAAAATACATGTAAACGAGGAATATGATGAAAATAGGAATTATTGGAGCCATGGATGTTGAAGTTGCAGAACTTATTGAATCCATGGAAAATATAAAAAAAGAAACAATCAGCTCTATAGTATTTTATGAAGGAACATTGCAAAAAAAGCAAGTTGTAGTTGCAAAGTGCGGAGTGGGCAAGGTTCATGCTGCCGTATGTGCTCAAACAATGATACTAAAATATAAACCGGATGCCATAATAAATACAGGTGTTGCAGGAAGCTTAAATTCAAAATTAGATATAGCAGACTTGGTGATATCAGATAACGTGGTTCAACATGATTTTGATACCTCTGCTTTTGGTGATCCTAAAGGACTCATATCAGGCATTGATTTAGTCAGCATACCATGCCCTAAAGAGCTTGTGGAAAGTATTAAAAAGGCTGCTGATACTATTGAAAACACTAATGTAATAGTTGGTACAATCGCTTCAGGTGATCAATTCATATGCAGTCAAGATAAGAAGGAATATATAGTAGAAAATTTTGATGCCTTATGTGCAGAAATGGAAGGTGCTGCCATAGGTCATGTATGCTATTTAAATAATGTTGACTTTTGCATAGTTAGATCCATTTCAGATAAGGCAGATGGTTCAGCACACATGGATTTTCCTACATTCACAATAATAGCAGCAAAAAAATCCACACAGCTTATTAATAAATTTTTAAAATCTATTTAATGTTTGTTACAAATATTTAGTACTGAGAAACGTCAAAAGAGGAGATTCTTCGAGCTGCGCTCTCTGAGTGACATTCCAATGTCATTGTAATCAAGAGCTAAGCGATTGTTCTCCTCTTTTTATTGCCATCAACTGCTAATCATATTACGGCACTAATATTTCTATTGCATTATGTACAGAAGTAATTTCTGAAGAGCCATAGCCTCCTAAATCACCATCTGTGTCTATTGCCAAATCATTATCACATTCGATTTTTATATTTTGTGCTTGAAAGTAATGTACTTTTGGATGAGCTATATGCTGACCATTAAAAACCATGGCAAAAACTTGAAGAAGATCTGCATTATTTGCCTTTTCAAATATTACTATGTCAAGTAAGCCATCATCTATTTTAGCCTTAGGACTCAAGTTTTTAAATCCTCCTGCCCCTGAAGTGTTAATTACAACAAACAACAATGTATTATAATTGTACTGTTCTCCATCAATGGTATATTTATTATGGTTTGATTTTTCAAGTTGTCCCGGAACCTCAAAGGCTGCTTTAAAGTAATAAGCATACTTACCTAATATGGTCTTAGCTTCTATGGTTACATCATGAGCAACATTCATAAATGCGCCTCCGCCGGCAACATTCATAAAATAATTCTCATTTATTTTTCCCACATCAATACACTTGAAATTATACTTCATTAACAATGAAGCAAAGTTTGCGTATGTCTTGGGTATTTTAAGCTGTGTTGCAAAGTCATTAACTGTTCCGGCAGGCATGATAGCAAGCTTTGTTCTTACAGGGCTTTTCATTATTCCATTTACAACCTCATGTACAGTTCCATCACCACCGCAAGCTATTATTAAATCATAGCCTTCTAAGCATCCTTTAATTGCAGCAGCCTCACCATCACCCTTTTTCTTTGTAGCATAAAAAGTAAACACCACATCTTGTGTTTCCATAACAGTTTCTGCAACGTGGAATATTTTTTGCCCGGCTAATTCTTTGCCGGAGGTAGGATTATAAATTACAAAGTATCTTTTCATTTCATCACCTTCATCATTTGCTTTAATTCAATATACCATAATTTACTCAAAGAGTTAAGCTTAAAGTAATGGAGATAATAATCTGCATATGGATTCTTTAAATCTTATGACAAGACCTCGCTCCAAATACAGCTCCCTTGTTAATTCCAAGGAATATTTCAAATCATTAAAAAATATGTCATGTAATGCTGATGCTATCATAGTATCAAATATTATCGCATTAACTTCAAAGTTTAGCTTAAAGCTTCTCATATCAAAATTAGCTGTTCCCACAGATGCTACCTTTCCATCAACAACCAAAGTCTTAGAATGCAAAAAACCATTTTCATAGGTATACACCTTCACACCATAAGGAAGCAGATTCCCACAATACCAATAGGTTGCCCAATACACAAATGGATGGTCAGGCTTGCATGGTATCATGATTTTAACATCTACACCGGACTTTGCTGCAATTCTTAAGGATTCAAGAACACTTGCATCAGGCACAAAATAAGGAGTTTGAATTAAAATGCTTTCCTTAGCTGAATTGATCATTTTAACATAGTTGCTTTTTATAACTTCATCTAGCTTGTCAGGACCACTGCTAATTATTTGCACGCCCACATTACCATCCTTTTTAGTGTCTGGAAAATAGTGTGGCAAAAACATTAAATCCTCTTTTGAAGCATACCCCCAATCTAAGAAAAACCTTGTTTGCAAATCAATTACTGCATCACCTGAAATACGAACATGAGTGTCTCTCCAATATCCAATTTTTTTGTTTAATCCCATATATTCATCACCAACATTAAATCCGCCTATATATGCTGTTTCACCATCTATAACTACTATTTTTCTATGATTTCTGTAATTAATTTTAAAATTAAAAAATGGAAAAGTACTTGAGAAAAATATTGCTACCTTTACACCTGAATGCTTCAATCGGTCAATGGTTTCCTTGGGTATGTGCCTGCCTCCAATAGAATCAAACATTAGTCTTACCTCGATGCCTTCCTCTGCCTTCTTAATAAGAAGGTTTAACAAATCATTTCCTAAATTGTCATTTTTAATAATGTAATATTCCATGTGAATGTGGTGCTTGGCATTTTGAATATCATTGAATAGCTCATAAAACTTTTGCTGTCCGTCAATGTATATTTTAACTTCATTATTTTGAGTATATGAAAAATCA
>CAZJKK010000082.1:4215-4618 GCA_964546605.1 uncultured Clostridia bacterium | reverse complement strand
TTTAATTAAATCTCTGAAGTTATCTATATTTTTATCATTTAACACAAGACCCCCACTGTTAAATAAGTTTTGTTGGACACTTATATAATCACCGAATGTTTTCTTAGCATAGATTTTCATGCTAAAAAGCCTTTTTCTGCTGAAATTTTGAGATAATAAGAGGTAAAATACAAAACCCACCCCAGGAAAAACAACAAGAACCAAAACCCATGCCAATGTAGCAGTTGGATCCTTGCGTTCCAAAAAAATTATTATAACAGCCATTACTATGTTAATAATATAAATTATAGATATGGAACCAAATAAATCGTTCATTGCTGCCTCCCTTCATTTCTGCTACGTTAACTGAATAATTATATATGTTTATTATTGCTTTAATAACAAGTTCTATGTTATAAACTAA
>CAZJKK010000082.1:0-4205 GCA_964546605.1 uncultured Clostridia bacterium | reverse complement strand
TTATAGATATGGAACCAAATAAATCGTTCATTGCTGCCTCCCTTCATTTCTGCTGTGCTAAAAATAAACTATTCTTATTATTGCTTTAATAATATGTTCTATGTTATAAAATAATTGAAATTTTACAATCTTTATGCTAACATTACTTTGACCCGGTGTTGCTGGGTTCGCCATGAATAATAATAGGCAGGTTAATATGAAAACTCCATCAAAATACATAGTCTTGGCAGGTACATTTTTTACATCACTGTCATCAATATTAATCAGGTTTTCTCAAGCACCAGCTTTGGTAATTTCAGCATACCGAATGCTTTTTACAATCTGCATGCTTTTGATTCCTGTAATGATGAATCAAAGAAGCGAATTTAAGCAAATATCAAAAAAGGAATACTTGTTGTGCATATTAAGCGGAATTTTCCTTGCCCTTCACTATGCAGCATGGATATCGTCAATAAAATTAACCACAGTTGCAAACTCAACAATTCTTGTATCATGCAGCCCTATTTTCGTAGCACTTCTAAATTATTTTATAGCTCATGAAAGAATAAACCGCAATAAGTCTTTTGGTATACTTTTGTCCTTGGCTGGCACAATAATAATAGCCATGGGGTCCTTTAGCGATAAAGCAACAAACATGATGGTTGGAAATATACTTGCATTCCTTGGAGCGGTGTTTATTGCAGGGTACTTGATTATTGGAGGTATTGTACGGAAAAATATAAGTGCAGGTGTTTACGTATTTGTTGTTTATTCCGTATCGGCTGTTGTTTTATTTGCCATGTGCATTGGTACAAATACTCCATTATACCCTTATTCCTCAGAGGAATTTTTAATATTTGCGGGGCTTGCATTTTTCTGCACCATATTAGGTCACACTGTTTATAATTACATGGTTAAGTATGTATCATCAACATTAATATCTGTCTCTACATTAAGCGAGCCAATTTTTGCAAGCATAATGGCAATGATAGTTTTCAAGGAGTTTCCTTCTATATTTACCCTTGTAGGAGGTATTATAATCATTGCAGGCATCCTTTATTACCTTTTGTGGCAAAATAAAGAAAAGGAAAATTCAATATAAGTATAATAATATAAGTATAATAAGGAACAAAAATGAATTATGAAATTACGAACAGCTTAACCTCTAGATTAAATTCAGAAAAAATCTTATTGACACCCTTTTTATTGTTAATATTATCTGTCATATTTATTCCTGCTGCCTACGTATTTATTGCAGCAGTTTTTATTTCAGATTTATGTAAAAGAAAGGTAAGCTTAAAAATAAAAAGCAAATATTTATTGTTAATCTCATACGTTACCATTGGATTCTTTTCATCAAATTACAAGCTTATTACAGCATTTTATGTGATTATGATGATTATGTGCTTTTATTCCTACAGCTTATTTCTTACAATAAAATCAATAAACACAATTACAGTAAAAAAATATTTTTTTATAATATCTTTAGTTGTATTTTCCATAGGAATTATGCAATATTTTAATCCAAAGTTTGTAATACCTCTAAAGTGGGTGGATACTGACAGCTATACTTTGTCTAAAAGAATTTACTCCACATTTTTTAATCCAAATGTCTTTGGCTTTTATATAAATTTTATTGTTATAATGGCGACGGAAAGTTTGGATTTTAGAAAGCTAAAATTAGAATCCTTTATATTTGCACTGGGTATAATGTGTTTAATATTGACATTTTCTAGAACATCCTGGGTATCATTAATTGCAGCATTAATTTTAGCTTCATTTTTTAATAAAAAATATTTATTTTATGCATTAATTATTTCAATAACTATATTTTTTGCAGATTATATTATGGGAATTGGCCGTACAAACTTTATAAAGGTTGCAGGTGACAGCTCGTTTTTATATAGATTTGAAGTATGGAAAACGTGTATAAGAATCATAAAGGATAATTTTATTACGGGTATTGGATTTGGAACATTATTTAAGCACATACCACAATATTCGTCCATTGTCAGCACAAAAATTGAGCATTGTCACAATATATACTTGCAAGTAATAACTGAAACGGGAATATTGGGATTCTCCATATTTTTTACATTTCTAATTAACATTATATATAAGTTTAAAAACAATTTGATTAAGCAAAACAATGAAATGTGGGTTACAGCATTTAGTATATTTGCAATGACAATGATTCATGGTCTGGTGGATTCCGTCGCTTTCACCCCCCAAATAATGATGATACTGTGCATATATGCAGGCATTGTGAGCAACAAGGAAATAAATAGCTAAAAAAAGTCATTCCAATGTTCATTTTGGAATGACTTTTTTATTATTTTTATTTATTATTTTTATATTCAATAGAAGCTTTAATTAAATTCTTAAATAATGGATGGCTTCTTGTTGGTCTTGATTTAAATTCAGGATGAAATTGAGCTGCCACATACCATGGGTGATCTTTTAATTCAACAATTTCCACAAGTCTGTTATCAGGTGATGTACCGGATATTATCAGTCCGTTATCCTCACATACCTTTCTAAAATCATTGTTAAACTCAAATCTGTGTCTGTGTCTTTCATTAATGATATCAGCTCCATCATATGCTTCCTTAGCCTTGGTATTTTCCACAAGTCTGCAAGGATAGCTGCCAAGTCTCATTGTTCCCCCAAGATTTTCAATATCCTTTTGATCATTCATAATATCAATAACAGGATAATTTGTTTCAGCATTAAACTCAGTTGAGTCTGCACCTTCATATTTTAAAACATTTCTAGCAAATTCAACAACTGCCATTTGCATCCCAAGACAAATTCCTAAGAAAGGTATCTTGTTTTCTCTTGCATATTTAGCAGCCAATATTTTGCCCTCTATGCCTCTGTCTCCAAATCCTCCGGGAACTAAAATTCCATCGCTGTCTTTAAGTATCTCTTCATAGTTCGTTTCATCAACCAACTCTGAATGAACCCAATTAATATCTACATCAGCTGAATTATCAATTCCTCCATGTCTCAATGCTTCAGCTACAGAAAGATATGCATCCTTAAGCTCAACATACTTTCCAACAAGAGCAATTTTAACCTTATGGGCAGGATTTTTAGAGCGCTGAACCATATCCTTCCACTCTGTCAGGTCAGGTTCATTGCATGTTAATTTAAATTTGTCACATACCAGCTTTGGTAGGCCCTCTTTTTCCAATAACAAAGGTATATCGTATAATGAATCTGCATCAGCATTTTGAATTACATTTTGTTTATCAACGTTGCAAAACAATGCTATTTTTGATTTAAGATCTGCGCTTATTTCTACTTCTGTCCTGCATACAAGGACATCAGGCTGAATACCTATGCTTAATAATTCCTTTACACTGTGTTGTGTTGGTTTAGTTTTAAGCTCTCCTGCCTTTGATAAATAAGGAAGCAATGTAACATGAATATACATTACATTTTCTCTTCCTACCTCATATCTGATTTGACGAATTGCTTCCAAGAAGGGTTGACTTTCTATGTCCCCAACTGTTCCGCCTATTTCAGTAATAACCACATCCACATCATTTACTGATGCTATTCTTTTTAACATTAATTTAATTTCATTAGTTATATGAGGAATAACCTGTACAGTACCCCCCAGGTAATCGCCTCTTCTTTCCTTGTTTAAAACCGACCAGTAAATCTTACCTGACGTGATGCTTGAATATTTTGTCAAATCTATGTCAACTATTCTTTCATAGTGTCCTAAGTCTAGGTCAGTTTCAGCACCATCATCTGTTACATATACTTCACCATGTTGATATGGGCTCATAGTTCCCGGATCAACGTTTAAATAAGGATCAAATTTTTGAAGTGTAACCTTTAACCCTCTTGCTTTTAATAATCTTCCCAATGACGCTGCAGTAATCCCTTTTCCTAATGATGATACAACTCCACCTGTTACAAAAATGTACTTTGGCATTTTTTCCTCCTGTCTTCTAACTAACACCCATTTATTAAATATAATATACCCGATTTCTTCCCTTAAACATAAAAACAGAGACAAAAAAGGGGTTTTTTTTTTAGTCTCTATTATTTTTAATCATATATCGTTCTAAAAAGTTATTTTTATTATTTTTTAAAAAACAACAAATTTAGATAATTAATTTACTTACCAATTCTATATGAAATCGAGTAAAAGGTCAATGATTTTTTAAATATTTTTTATATTTAAGTTGTACTATAAAAATATTTTGCTG
>CAZJKK010000081.1:6875-8846 GCA_964546605.1 uncultured Clostridia bacterium | reverse complement strand
CACCATAGTAAGTGTTTCCATGAACTTGGTAAATGGCTTTACAGGATTATTTTCACTGGGACAGGCAGGCTTCATGGCTTTAGGAGCTTACACTGTTGCCATATTTACTGTTCCTCTTGAAAAAAGACCAAGTATATTTTATATTGTGGAACAAAACCCGGTGTTGGCACAAATAGAGCTTCCATTTGTCGTGGCTCTTATTTTAGGTGGCATAATAGCAGCATTAGTTGCAATTTTAATAGGAATCCCTGTACTAAGGTTAAAAAGTGACTACCTTGCCATAGCAACTCTTGGTTTTTCAGAAATTATCCGTATAGTTATTACAAATGCACAACCCATAACAAATGGTGCTTTAGGAATTAAAAATATTCCTGAAATGCCCTCCATGTGGATTTTCTTTGGTATTATGATTGCTTCTGTAATATTTTTGAAGCTCTTGATAAATTCCTCCTATGGAAGAGCTTTTAAAGCAATTCGCGAAGACGAAGTTGCTGCAGAGGCTATGGGAATCAACCTTTTTAAACATAAGGTTTTATCCTTTTCCATAGGTGCATTCTTCGCAGGTATAGGCGGCGGATTGTTGGCTTCCTTGTTAGTATCTGTTGCACCAAACCAATTTAACATTACCATGACCTATAACTTCTTGTTAATTATAGTGCTTGGAGGAATGGGAAGCATATCAGGTACAGTAATTGCCACATTTGTTGTTACTGCAGGACTTGAAGTATTAAGGTTCTTTGACGATACTCTCATTTTGTTCGGCACAACAATTCCCCTATTCAGAGCTGGATTTAGAATGGTTATTTTCTCTGTATTGTTAATGCTTCTTGTTTTATACTTTAGAAATGGTATTTTAGGTCAAAAAGAATTGTCTTGGGATATAATACGAGGCTTATTCAAGAAAAAAGACCGTAAAAGGACAACTAAGGGAGGTGCAGCTTAATGAGTGTATTAAAGCTTGAAAATGTCACCATGCAGTTTGGTGGTGTAATAGCTAACAACAATCTCAATATTGATGTGGAAAATGGCAAAATTGTGGCTTTAATTGGTCCTAACGGCGCCGGTAAGACCACAACCTTCAATGTTGTTACAGGGGTTTATCTTCCCACAAAGGGCAATGTATATTTTAATAATGAAAAAATAAATGGTTTACTACCTGATGCAATTACAAAAAAGGGTATAGCGAGAACCTTTCAAAATATAAGACTATTTAAAAATTTAACAGTGCTTGACAACATACTAATTGCAAATCACCTTCATGTTAAATCCAATTTCCTTTCCGCAACACTAAGACTTAAATGGGCAAAGAGAGAAGAAAAAAACATGCGAGAAAAATCAGAAATGCTTTTAGACAGGTTGGGACTACTCCATTTAAAAAATGAAATTTCCAGCTCTCTCCCCTACGGAGAACAAAGAAAGCTTGAAATAGCAAGAGCTCTGGCTACAGATGCAACTCTTTTACTTTTAGATGAGCCTGCTGCAGGTATGAATCCTAACGAAACTGAATCTCTTGCAAAGTTCATTCACAATATACGTGATGAATTTAACCTAACCATATTCATGATAGAACACCATATGGACCTGGTTATGGAAATATCAGATAAAATTTATGTATTAGACTTTGGACAATTAATAGCAGAGGGTACAGCTGAAGAAGTTAAAAACAACCCTAAGGTTATTGAAGCTTATTTGGGGGTGGATGAAGATGCTTAAAATTAAAAATCTCCAGGTTAATTATGGAGGAATTTCTGCTGTTAAAGGAATCTCTTTTGAAGTTCCGGAAAAATCAATTGTTACATTAATAGGAGCCAACGGAGCAGGCAAAAGTACAACACTTAGAGCTATTGCAGGTCTGGTTAAGGCTTCAGGAGGAGAAATTGAATTTCTTGGTGAAAATATAATGGGTATGGACACCATTGACATTGTTAAGAAGGGTATCACCCTTGTTCCTGAAGGAAGAAGAGTTTTCAG
>CAZJKK010000081.1:0-6775 GCA_964546605.1 uncultured Clostridia bacterium | reverse complement strand
TTGCAAAACCAAAAGGTTAAAGAAGCGTATTTGGGCACCTCTAAAAAATAAAATATTTAAGGACATACCTATTTGGGTGTGTCCCCTTTTCGTTTTTGACATTCCGAGCAAATACCTGTGAGCTGAAGGCTGTGACCTGTAACCTTAAAACCAGTTTGTTGGTTGACCTTATCGCTTAAATCCCTTATAGGGCAACAATCTATCAACATGGAAGAATGGCACTCACTGCATGTTATATAATGATTGTGAGTGCTTTTATTTAATTCATAGGCTGCCGTTCCATCTGCCTTAAGTATTTTAATCAATATACTCTTGTCTGTTAAAACATTAAGAGTTCTGTATACAGTTGATAAATTTATTTTCAGGTCTTCTAAAACCAGCTGCTTATATATTTCTTCTGCTGTTATGGGTTCCTTGGATGATTCAATTATTGAAAGTATTGTAAATCTTTGACTTGTATTTTTTAATGATGCCTTTTTTAAAAGTTCTTCAATCATAATATTCCTCTTAAGAAAATACTCGAATTAATCATGCTTCCAAACAATACAGCCATAAAATAAATAAAAAGCATAATCTTTACATTTTCCTTTACGTTCTTATTAACTCTAAACAATACTAAAAGCCCCACCCCTGCGCCTGTTGACAAGCCTGCAACTGCTGATCCAAAGCTTAAACTTCCGCTAAGATATAGCTGTGTAATAATTATGGATGATGCACAGTTTGGTATAAAGCCAAATAAACCTACCACCGCCGGTTGAAGAATACTTCCGGTTAAAAGAACTCTTGATAAATTTTCTTCGCCAATAAGATAAACTAACAAATTCATTAAAAAAATTGTAACTACTATAAAAGCAAATATACGAACTGTATGCTCAAATGCTGATCGTACAATTCCGCCGTGGGGATGATGAAAATGATGGTTATGCCCTGTGTCTTCTTGTAATTCCCCTTCAAAATATTTTGCAAAGAAAAAATCAGCTACTAAACCAGCAATAATTGCTATTCCCACCTTTGTAATAATCAGCTTTAAAACAACCTCAAAACTTCCTGAATTTGCAAGAATAACAGGAATTGCTTCATCAGATGTTGAAATAAACACTGCAATTAGCGTTCCCACAGAAATAACCTTATTAGAATAAAAATTAGCTGCTGCTACAGAAAAGCCACATTGAGGGAAGCTTCCTAAAAGTGCTCCCCCTGGCACACCATACTTTCTTAAGCCAAAAATCAACTTGTCTGAAGATTTATGACCTATATATTCTATTATTAAATAAGTAATAAATAAAAATGGTAATATTTTTAATGAATCTATAAGAGTATCCATTAATACGTCTATCATGCTGACCTCCAAATTGCAAATGATTTGCATTTGCAATTATATTATATTTCATATTATATGTCAACATGTAAAAATTATACAATTTAATTGAATTTTAATTTATTTAATTATAACTTCCAATTAGCAGGCAATAGTATCTTTTTGAGTATTTGTTTATCTAAACGATCAAGGTCATTTCTTTCATCATCTGTTAATCCATAATTTTGGGGATTATTAAGAACTTCCTTGAATTCTAAAAGCCTAAAATCATAAATATCATTTGATTTTTCATCTGCTAATATATATACCGGTAGGATTTCAAGCTCATTAATCTGAGTTATATGTTCATTGTTCAATAAACCCTTTGAAATTTTAAATTTCACTGTGTACGTAATTTTGGAGTTTTTTGATAATGGATGATAACTTACAAAATCTCCTAATGAATATATAATCAAACATTGTCGTACTTGTTTTCCTTTTATAGATTCGTACCTTTCCATAGGCTGTGCAACATGAGGGTGACCGCCAAGTATCCCATCAATCCCATCATCAGCTCACAAATGGGCGACATCAATACTGTTTTTATGAGGATACATTTCAAATTCCCACCCCCAGTGACATGATGCAACAATAATGTCTGCACCCCTTTTCCTCGCAAGAGCCACATGTTTTTTTACAAGGGATATGTCAACATTTTCATCATTAAACCTTACTTCATTAATCAAGTGCTTCTTCTCATAGTGATTACCGTTCATGTCGAATGTGTAGGAAAGCATAGCAACCTTTATGCCATCTTTTTCAATTATCAATACATCTTCCTGGTCCTCTGGAGTAATGTTAGTTCCAGAATAATGACAGTTTCTGCTTTTCAAAATGTTGATTGTAGCAATGAGCCCTTCCTCACCATAATCATAACAATGATTGTTGGCTGTTGAAAAATAATTGATACCTTCACCGTTTTTAATAAATCTATCAAGCATTAAATCTGATGTATTCATCTTGGCAGGCATATCAGGAACTTGATTTCTGCCCAAGGGAGCTTTTTCATATACAGTGGATTCCAGGTTTGCACATACTATGTCTGCAGTTAAATAAAAATCTTTAATTCCATCAAATAAATGAGGTGTGCTTTCATATGAAATGGCATCTACTGCCATCAAGTCTCCTCCGGCAGATAAAGTTATGTTGCTTTCTTCAACAAACTGGTCTGAAAGTTTAAAATTTAAATTTTGGTTGGAAAAATAATTTTCAATGCCACTATTTTTTTCTGCTACCTCAGTTTGCTTTATCCAACATTTATATGCCCACTTTATTTTTTCAAACTTATTATTTGCTATATCATATCTTCCTTTTATGGGTTGAGGATATCTGAACTGATTCCAAAATATTACACTGAATATTTTAGCAATTATCATCCCTTTTTTATTTACCTTGTATTTCATTGGAACACCTCATTAAAACAGAAATTTTACTCCTATAAAGGAATATATTACTATAAACACCATTGTTGCAACAGCTACAGTCCATCCTACCTTTAACATGGATTTCATATCATCAGAACGGGCTATACCCATTTGTCCAATCATATTTGCTGTAGGGTAAACCAAAATTCTTGCTGCTGCAATTAATGCCACAGCCCACAGTTCCATAGGCATGGAAACCATATTAAGAACAGGCAGGAATAACTCATGTGTAATTTGCATTTGAACTACTGCAGCTCCCTCAATTCCAAAGCTGCCTATAAGGGTTGCAACTATCATGACCAGAGCTTTGCTTAATGGACCTGTTCCGCTTACTGTTATTAAATTTGAAAACACATCAGATAAAGCTTTGAAAGCCCCCATTTTTGTCATCATTTCAAACAATGGGCTGAATAATAAGAACAGAAGGAATAAGGGAAGAGCAGAAGCCATACCAGAAATGGCTGTTTTGAAAATATCATCAGTCTTGTATCCGGATACCATACCCATAATTATTGTCATAGCAAGCATGACAAAGGCAAGATATGCAATGCCCAACCTATGTATTATTGCATATGAAATAAATGCAACAAAGCAAACAGAAAAAACCAACACTTGATTTTTATGCTTTTTAGTAGGTACAAATGTTTCATCATAGTTTATTTCTGTATAAGGATTTGTACTTCTTGTTTTATTTTGTACCTTTTTAGCTGCAAAATAAGCAGTTATAATCCATATTACACCATAAGGCAACGCTGCTGTCAACATCATGCGTCCATAAGAAAGCCCAGTTATAGACATCAATGCCACCACAGCAGGACTTAAGGGTCCTAAAATCAGCCCTACTTCACCTGCATTATGAAATATTGTGCCAACAGTACTTTTGCTTAAGCCTGCTGCTGCCACTACAGGAATAATTATAGGAGCTATGATAGAGTTCCCTCCACTTAAAGTACCAAGGGTACCGCATACGAGAGTTGAACATATAATAGTTGTAATTATAGCACTTTTTTCAGTTTTTACTCCTATTTTTCTCACTACTCCTGAAACAATTGTCTGACTTACACCTGTAAGTTCCAATACCTTGCCAAGAGCACTGCTCATCAATATGACTAAACCAATTAATGCAAGATCACTGCCCATTGACTGTGCCAATAAATCAGAATACGCCCCAATACCTGTTCCTGATAATATCATAGCAAGTGCAGTTGCCAAAAACAATACAGCAATTTGTGGCTTACCAATTAAAGTCAGCACAATAAACAAAATTAATGGAAACATTCCCAGTATTTCAGGTAACTTTAACAATTCAATCATAATAGCCTCTTTCTTATATTTAAATTTTATGTTTCTCTGGTATAATAGATTGATATTTAATTCCTTTAGTTTCCTTCTGTAAATCCATTTTAGCTTGCTCTGCAATTTGAGGGTTGTTTAATATATCCACAGCACAACGAGCTAATACTTTTGCTGCTGCTGTCATACCCCTATGTGCAATTTTTGATTTTCCCTGTGATACTGCAAGCCATGTATGTAAAGGTGTTCCAAGAGCAAAGCAATTACCGCTGAACCATGTTGTTGGTACATTCCAACTAACATCACCAGCATCTGTTGACCCAATTTTTTGCGGATTAGGAGGAAATACTGCATCTGCCATAACACCTTTAAAGTAATTTTCTCCCTTTTCCCCAAAAAATCTTTGAGCCAGGGCTTGATATGTCATACAGTCTTCCTTGCTTCCAATATCATAAAAGGACTTTGCATATTCCAATTCCTCATCTGAATATTTTATAGGATAAATTTCATTTAAATGCTTATATGCCAAGTTGTCCAAAGTTTTATTCTGAACTATATCCGCATATGCACTTGCAACCTCAATACTGACAGTAGTTCCGCTCATCATTGCTGCACCTTTTGCAATAGCATTTACTCGTTCAAGCAGCTCCAGCATTTGATTATTTTTTGGAGCTCTTATAGAATATAATACTTGAGCCTCTGACTGAACAACATTTGGTGAAATACCACCTGTATTTGTTACAGCATAATGAATTCTAGCTTCAGGAATAATATGCTCTCTTAAATAATTAACTCCAATATTCATAAGTTCAACAGAATCAAGTGCACTTCTTCCTAAATGTGGTGAAACTGCTGCATGTGAGCTGATACCTTTAAAGTTATAATAAACTCTTGCATTAGCTAATGATGAAAATGAACCAGCAACTACAGAATATGGATGCCAGGTTAAACAAACATCACATTCATCAAAACACCCTTCACGAACCATAAATGTTTTCCCAGCTCCTCCCTCTTCAGCAGGACAACCATAATAAATTATAGTACCGGGAATGTTATTCTTCATTATATAATCCTTCAAAGCCACGCATGATTGCATACATGCAGCACCTAATAAGTTGTGTCCACAACCATGACCACAATCAACGTCTGTTATTTCTTCTTTGTGTGTCATGTCAGCTTTTTGTGACATTCCAGGAAGTGCATCAAATTCTCCTAAAAAACCTATTACTGGTTTCCCATTGCCAAACTTAGCTCTAAATGCCGTCTCTATACCCCCAATCCCCTTTTCAACACTAAATCCTTCATCCTCCATAACCTGTTGCTGCAATGAGGATGATTTATATTCCTTGTATGCTGGCTCTGCAAAATCCCATATATTATTGCTGACAGCTCTAAATTTTTCTTGTTTTTCTTCAATAAGTTTTTCTAAAAATGTGTAATCCATTATTGCCTCCTATTATGTTATTTATAAAGCCGGTAAACGATTTTCTATTTGAAATAATTTTTATTCCAAGTTATAATGTAATTAATCCAATTTACTCCAGCTATATATAAGATTAACATTGACAAAATTTTATGTCCAATATATTAAATTAATACCTGCATAATTAAATTATATAACATTGATTTTTAAACAATTTTTATAAAAAGGATATGATAAATTGAATTTAAAACAAATTGAGTATGCTCTAGCCGTTTCTAGATCTCTTTCCTTTTCAAAGGCAGCAAAAGAGCTTTATGTTTCACAGCCTAATATAAGTTCAGCCATAAATTCTCTGGAGGATGAATTAGGAATTCAAATTTTTAACCGTAGCAACCAAGGAATAAGTATAACTCCTGATGGTATGGTTTTTTTAAATCATGCAAATAACTTAATTCATGAATTTGAAAAAATTGAAGCAATTACTAAAAAAAGGCCTTACAACAAGCTTTATGTTGAATGTATGTTCAACCATACATTAGTTACAAAAGCATTTGCAAAGCTCTGTAAAGAGTACGAAACTAGCGAAAGATTGGATTTTTCTATATATACAGGTTCTTCAAGTGAAATAATAGACAATATCTACCTGGGTAAAAGTCAACTGGGTATTGTGCTTATGAACAAAATTACATTAGATAGCTGCATTAATACCATGGTTAACAAGAGCCTTGATATTGAAGTCATTGGTAAGATGAACCTTAACGTAAACGTACGAAACGGACATCCCTTATTGGAAAAGCTTCCATTTGAATTTGATAAGTTACATCTTTATCCATATGTAAATTACCGATTCAATGTTTTTTCAGATTTCTCTGATATATTTTCAAAAGGATATGTAGATCCTGACAAAACAATAAACGTCACTGAAAGGGACACTCGAAGTCAGATAGTTGTATCAACAGATGCTTTTAGCATTGGATGTGATTTTCATCCTGATATGAAAAGAATTGATAAGCTGGTATCCATACCAATACCAGATACAGAAGTATTATTAGTTTTAATTCAAAAAAAAAGCCACACATATAACGAAATATTGCAACGATTTATTGAACTTCTTATGGAAGAGCTTTCTATAACCAGACATTTTAATTCTTGGTTTTTTAAGTAACAAATAAAATTGATAACAAAAAAAGGTCGATGTACGACCTTTATTTATGTTTATTCTTATTCGTTAACTGCTTCTTTTAATGATTTTCCAGCTTTGAAAACTGGAGCCTTAGA
>CAZJKK010000080.1:1901-8877 GCA_964546605.1 uncultured Clostridia bacterium | reverse complement strand
AGTTTTGGCAAAAGAATGAGCAAGGAAGATAAGGATATTGTTACATGGGCATTAGAAAAAACAGGATTACAAGAAATGAAGAATAGATATATTGTTACACTGTCAGGAGGAGAGAGGCAAAGGGCTTGGATTGCAATGTCTTTGGCACAAAAACCTAAAATATTGTTACTTGATGAACCTACAACTTTTCTTGATATCTGTTACCAGCTAGAAACATTGGAGTTAGTAAAGGAGTTAAACAAAACCTTGGGTATAACCGTGATTATGGTGTTGCACGATTTAAATCAAGCAGCCAGATATTCAGATAAGCTGCTGGTAATTAATAACGGAGAACTTTGGGAATATGGAGAACCTTGCAAAATAGTTAATGAAAAATTATTAAAAAGCATTTTTAAAATAGATGCGGATATATATGTTGATAAAATAAATAATTGTCCTTATTTTATTCCAAGAAAAATTACGGCATAAGGGAAGTGATATAAGGTAAGTGATTTAAAAAAATCATTGACAAAATTCCTAACTTTTAATAATATGGTAGGTAATTAAATATTTAAGCATGCAATGAAAAAGAAGAGTAAGTACAAAAACTTCACAGAGAGTGGAATCCACTGGTTGAAAGATTTCATATGTCCATTTGTATTGAAGGTAGCTTTGGAGCATTTAATCTGAATTAGCAGTAGGATTAAACGGTGTATCCGTTAAAAAATTAAGAGCCAGAAATGGAAATTAGGTGGTACCGCGGGTTTTCTCGTCCTTTTAGGAAGAGAAAGCCCTTTTATTATTTTTGTATTAAACGTCATCTGAACCAAAGGTGAAGAATCTCATTATCAGAAGTTTAATTAAAATCTTCATTGGAAAACATGTATGTAAAGTAAGAAATAAGGAAATAAAGAAAGGAATGATAATATGAACAACATACCAAGCAAGTATAATCCAAAGGAATTTGAAGAAAAAATTTATGATATTTGGATGAAGGAAGAAAGCTTTAAAGCAGAAGTTAATACAAACAAAAAGCCATTTACAATTGTGATGCCTCCTCCTAACATAACAGGACAACTTCACATGGGTCACGCTCTTGACATGACATTGCAGGATGTTTTGACAAGATGGAAGAGGATGGAAGGCTACGAGGCTCTATGGCTTCCGGGCTCTGACCATGCCAGCATAGCCACTGAGGTTAAGGTAGTTGAAAAAATCAAAAAAGAAGAAGGCAAGACAAAGGAAGAACTGGGCAGAGAAGAATTCTTAAAAAGAGCATGGAAGTGGAAAGAAGAATACGGCGGAAGAATAGTTGAACAGGTTAAGAAGCTTGGAAACTCATGTGACTGGTCAAGAGAAAGATTTACAATGGATGAAGGCTGCAACGAGGCAGTTAAAGAATTTTTCATTAATCTTTACAACAAAGGACTTATTTACAGAGGAAACAGAATTATTAACTGGTGTCCTGATTGTCATACAACTTTATCCGATGCAGAGGTTGAATATGAAGATACACCTGGAAATTACTACTACGTAAAATATCCATACGTAGATAATCCAAATGAATATTTTGTTGTAGCAACCACAAGACCTGAAACAATATTCGGCGACGTTGCCATAGCAGCACATCCTGACGATGAAAGATATAAGCATTTAATAGGTAAAAAAGTTATTGTTCCATTAGTAGGAAGAGAAATCCCTATAATTGGCGATGAATATCCTGATATGGAAAAGGGAACAGGAGCATTAAAAATAACTCCATGTCATGACCCTAATGACTTTGAAATAGGTCTTCGTCATAACCTAGAGCAAATCAACTGCATGAACGAAGACGGAACAATGAATGAACATGCAGGCAAGTATAAAGGAATGGACCGCTATGAGTGCAGAAAAGCATTTGTAAAGGATCTTGAAGACAACGGATTTATGCTTAAAATAGAAAAAACTGATCACAACGTTGGGGCGTGTTACAGATGTCACAACATAATAGAACCAAGAGTTTCAGACCAATGGTTTGTAAGCATGAAAGAACTTGCTGAGCCTGCACTTCAAGCAAGCAAAAACAAAGACGTTGAATTTGTTCCAGAACGATTTACAAAGATATATATTCATTGGCTTGAAAATATCAGAGACTGGTGTATTTCAAGACAATTGTGGTGGGGCCACAGAATTCCTGCATATTATTGTCAAGAATGCGGTGAAATAATGGTTGCTAAGGGAGCTCCAGAAAAATGTACTAAATGTAATAGCACAAACATTAAGCAAGACGAAGATGTTCTTGACACTTGGTTCTCATCAGGATTATGGCCATTCTCCACATTAGGCTGGCCGAACCAAACAGAGGATTTAAAATATTTCTATCCTACAGATGTATTGATAACAGGCTATGACATTATATTCTTCTGGGTTGTACGTATGGTGTTCTCTGCCCTTGAAGCAACTGGAGAGTCTCCATTTAAACATGTATTTATTCATGGTTTGGTTAGAGATGCTGAAGGAAGAAAAATGAGCAAGTCATTAGGAAACGGTATAGACCCACTTGAAGTAATAGATCAATTTGGAGCAGATGCTTTACGTTTTATGCTTATGACAGGCATTTCTCCCGGAAATGATACTCGCTTTAACAACGATAAGCTTGAATCCAGTCGTAACTTTGCCAATAAATTATGGAATGCATCAAGATTTGTTTTAATGAATATTGAAGGGGACTTAATAGATGAACAAATTGCCAAGGAAAATTATAAAACTGAGGATAAATGGATAATTTCAAGAGCAAACAAGGCTGCCAAAGAGGTTAAAGAAAACTTAGATAAATTCGAGCTTGGTATGGCAGCACAAAGAGTGTATGATTTCATATGGAATGAATATTGCGACTGGTACATTGAAATTGTAAAACCAAGATTGTATGGAGAAGAAGGAACCGACAAAGACACTGCTAGATTTGTTCTTATAAAGGTTTTAAAGGATATGTTAAAGCTTTTACATCCATTTATGCCTTTCATTACAGAAGAAATTTGGTCTTATTTGCCAAATACAAGCACAAGACTTGTAAGAGCAGATTGGCCGCTGTATAATGAAGAAGAAAACTTTGAACAAGCAGAAAGCTCCATGGAATTTATTATGGAAGCAGTTAGAAGCATCCGTAATACAAGAGCTGAAATGAATGTTGCACCTTCAAGAAAGGCAAGAGCAATTTTCATACCTAACAAGGAAAATATAGCCGAATATATTATTTCCGGTGCACAACACTTTGCTACACTTGCCAATATAACAGATGTTAAAATTGTTGAAGATAAATCTCACATCGATGAAGATACAGCTTCATCAGTAATAGATGGAACTGAAATTTTCCTTCCATTATCAGATTTAATTGATTATGAAAAGGAAATTGAAAGACTTGAAAAGGAAAAAACAAAACTTGAAGGAGAGCTTCAAAGAGTTCATGGTAAATTAAACAATGAAAAATTCATCAGCAAGGCTCCTGAAAGTGTAGTTAATGAAGAAAAAGAAAAACTGGAAAAATACAAATCAATGATGGATAAGGTTGTAGAAAGACTTGAGCAATTAAAAAACAGATAGACGCAGGGACGAAGAATCTTCTATTATAAAAAGGAGATTCTTCAATTGTGTTTCAAAACAGTAACGAATCAAACATATGTTAAATTATGAGGAGGATTAAATGACTTATCAAGAATTGCTTGAAAATGCAAGAATTAAAATGGCACCTCAATGCAGAGTTTGCAAAGAGTGTAATGGAGTTGTATGCAAGGGAGAAATCCCCGGGACAGGTGGAAAGGGAAGCGGAGCTGCTTTTAAAATTTGCTTGGACTTTTTATCTTCAGTAAAAATTAAGCTTGACACTATTTACGAAAATAAAGGACAAGATACCACCATTTCCTTGTTTGACAGGACATTTAAGTATCCATTTTTCGTTGCTCCCATAGGAGGTATGAATTTAAATTACAACGGAGCCATAACTGAGTCAGAATATGATGAAGCAGTTGTATTTGGATCAATAAAAGCAGGAACAGCTGCATTTACCGGAGATGGCGCCAATGACAGCTTTTTTTTGGACAGTCTTCCAATAATAAAAAAAGCAGAAGGTATGGCTATACCTACTATTAAGCCTTGGAAAAATGATAAAGCCTTGGAAAAGGTAAGAATGCTTGAAGAGACTGGTGCCATGGCATTTGCTATGGACATTGACTCTGCGGGACTGATTAATTTAGCATTGGCAGGCAAACCTGTATCAGCAAAAAGCGTAGAGGAGCTTTCAGAAATAACAAATGCTACAAAGGTTCCGTTCATAGTAAAAGGCGTTATGACTAAAGAAGGAGCTTTAAAAGCTTTAGAAGCAGGAGCTTACGGAATAGTAGTTTCTTCTCATGGAGGCAGAGTACTGGAGCATGCACCGGCAACCTGTGCAATGTTACCGGAAATAAGAGAAGCAGTTGGGGATAAATTAAAAATTTTCGTTGATGGAGGTATTCGTTCAGGAGCCGATGTATTTAAGGCAATTGCCCTTGGGGCAGATGCTGTATTAATAGGAAGACCTTATGTAATTGCTGCATTTGGCGGAGGAGCAGAAGGCGTTGAGTTATATACAGAAAAAATAGGCGCTGAGCTTAGAGACATAATGATTATGTCAGGGTGTAAGGACTTAACAGATATAACAAGAGATAAAATAATTTTTTAGAGGAAAGGGGACAGTGAGAACTGGCCCTTTTGTTATTTTAAAATTTATTTTTAATACAAACGATTTCTAGCTTTTGTCCAGGTTGTTAAATATTTTATAATGTGATAGTATTCATTTAGTATAATAAATATATGGAGATAAATGATAGAAATGATTACACAACATTTTCAAGATTTAAAGCTGGAGTTTAAGAATTACAACGGGGGAAAGCTGTCTGGGGATATAATGGCAGGTCTCACTGTTTCTGCAGTTGCACTTCCTTTGGCTTTGGCCTTTGGTGTAAGCTCGGGAGCAGGAGCAGCATCAGGTATCATATCTGCAATTATTGCAGGTATTGTAATGGGAGGACTTGCAGGGGCTTCCTACCAGGTAAGTGGTCCTACAGGAACAATGATTGCCATATTAGCAACAGTTAATGCTATATATGGTACAGAAGGAATTTTTATTACAGGATTTTTGGCAGGAATTTTTTTAATAATAGCCTCCATATTTCATTTTGGAAAGCTCGTTTCATTTATACCCGGACCTGTTATTACAGGATTTACATCAGGTATTGCAATAATAATAGCCTTAGGTCAAATTGATAATTTCTTCGGCACCGTATCAAGCGGAAAAACAAATGTAGAAAAGTTATTATCTTATGGAGAATTGGGATTTCATATAAATTTTTATGCTTTTCTAATAGGAATGTTGGTAATAGCAGTAATGATTTTATGGCCTAAAAAGTGGAATGCCAAAGTACCTTCATCCCTAGCAGGATTAGTTATAGCTTTGATTTTTAATAATATAATGAATTTTCCAGTAGAGTTGGTTGGGGAAATACCCAGCACAATTTTCTTAGAAAACAGATTACATTTAAGCAGCTTTTCATTTAATAATGTATTCAGCTTAACTAGCCCTGCATTAAGTATTGCCATACTTTGCATGATAGAAAGCCTCCTTTGTGGAGCTTCTGCAGGAAAAATAAAAAATCAGCCTCTTAATGCAGACAGAGAACTGGTGGCACAAGGTATCGGAAATATGATAATACCGTTTTTCGGGGGAATACCGGCTTCAGCAGTTCTTGCAAGAACAAGCGTAGGTCTTAAGTCAGGAGGACAAACACGCCTTGTATCAATAGTACAATCCTTAGGGTTGATGCTTTCCATGCTTTTTCTAGGCAAGTTTATTTCAAGAATACCCATGGCTGCATTGGCGGGCGTTCTGATGGTTACTGCATGGCGCATGAATGAGTGGAAAGAAATTAAATTTATTTTTACAAGAAAATTTAAGACTGCTATTTTGGAATTTGTAATGACTATGTTAGCTACAGTCTTATTTGATTTGACAATTGCAATTTTATTAGGAGTATTCATGGGAATGCTAATATTTATTGTGAAGGATACAGAATTAAAGATTGACGTGAGCCCTGTTGATCTTAAAAGAATAAAAGGTCACGAAGTTTCAGCTAATCATACAACAACAAAAATAATTTATTTGACAGGACCATTATTTTTTGTTACAAGTGATAAGCTTAGGTCTCTTGTGGAACATGCCAAGGATAATGAAAATATAATAATATCCATGAGGGCAGTAACATCCATAGATGAAACAGCAGTAATTGAATTTAAAGATGTTGTTTCAAAGATTAAAAATAGCAGCACGGCTGTTTTGTTTTGCGGAATTCAGCCAAATGTAAGAGAAATGTTTTTAAGGGCTGGAATGATGGAATTAATAAGCGACGAGTTGATATTTTGGGATGCAATAGAAGCTTTCAAATATTTAGAGATAATTCAAACAGAATCTAAGGCAGTCTAACCTGGAGATTTATAAAAAACTAAAAAGCAGAAGAATCAACTTGATACTTCTGCTTTTATTTTGAGCAATATTCTTTTTTCATAGCTATTAATCTTCTTCTCTTTTTAATCCTCTTTCATGCATTTCGCATTCTTTTTGACTGCACTTGCTATCAACATTATATATACAAGTAATAGTACCGCATTTTCTAAAAGTCATTTTTGCAACTACATCATTAATATCTTTCACGACTAAATTCATTTCTCATACCTCCAAGTTTTGTTTGATAACTTATTATATCACTCAAAATGCAATTTGTAAACAATAAAATGCGAAATATATAAAAAAAAATTTAGGAAAACCATTTTTTCTGCAACTTTTTATTTATAAACTTCAAAAATGCAAGATGAGCATCATAAAAGTAATTTATTGAGAGGTTTTAAAATGCAAGCTGGGAACATTTGGTTTCAAAGCAATAAAAAAAGAATTCATATTTGAATTCTTTTTTAGAGGTATGGAGACACA
>CAZJKK010000080.1:0-1801 GCA_964546605.1 uncultured Clostridia bacterium | reverse complement strand
TATTGTATAACAGCGAGCACTATGAAATTTAATAAAAATAAGATTGTAGAAACAAACAGTATAGGATGAATATCCTTAAAATTACCTTTTACTGCTTTTACCAAGCAGAAGAAAATGAATCCAGCGGCAATTCCGTAGGAAATACTGTAACTGAATGCCATGAATACTGATGCGAAGAATGCAGGTATTGCTTCATCTAGATCTTCCCAGTTAATTTTTGTAAAGGATGATAACATCATTACTCCAACAATTATTAATACTGGAGATGTTGCTGCAGCAGGAACCATTCCAGCAATAGGTGCGATTAATATACATGCTAAGAATAAAAGAGCTGTTACAACGCTTGTTAATCCTGTTCTTCCTCCTGCACCTATGCCGGCTGCACTTTCAACGTATGTTGTTGTGTTTGATGTTCCAAAAACAGCACCAATTGAAGTAGCAATGGCATCTGCAAACAACGCTTTATCCATTTTAGATTTAAAGCCTGTGCTTGTTTCCAAGGATTTTTGATCTTCCTCGCTAAATATTCCGCTTCTTCTGCCTGTTCCTATGAAAGTTCCAATAGTATCAAATGTATCTGAAAGGCTGAATGCAAATATAGTCATAATAACAAGAGGAATTCTTGAGGGATCTGAGAATAAGGATTGCATTCCCTTTGGTCCAAATGCTGCACCAAATGTTATTCCCAAATCAGCAAATGCTGAAGTTAATCCGCCTGTATTCACGGATAATAGTGAAAGGTCGACAACCTTATAAGGGATACCAATCAATGTAGTAACAATTATACTTAATAATACGGCTCCCCTTACTTTTAATACCAGCAATACAACAAGAATAACTAGGCCTATAAGAGCAAGCTGAGTTGCTGGGTTTGTAAAATCAACTAAGGCAGGTATAATACCTCCGTTTGAAACAACAGAAAATATATTGCTGTAGGTGCCACCAGCTGCAAACTGTTCTCCATTGATGGCTATAATGTTTAAAGGTTCAGATGTAAATTGAATAATATTTGCGTTTTTAATGCCTATATAAGCTATAAATATACCAATACCACCGCTAATGGCATTTTGTAAGCTTTCAGGTATTGCCTTTATAATGCTTTTTCTGATTTTTGTTATGGTTATGAATATATTTAACAATCCGCATATGAATACAAGAGCCAATGCTTGTTCCCAAGTAAAGCCAAGGGCAAAAACAACAGTGTATGTAAAAAATGCATTAAGTCCCATGCCTGGAGCCTGCGCATAAGGCACATTAGCAAACAACCCCATTACCAATGTTCCAATAGCTGCTGCAATTATAGTTGCTAAAAATACTGCCTGAGAAGGCATTCCAGTTGCAGACAATATTGCAGGATTTACAAATATTACATAGGACATGGCAAAAAATGTAGTAAATCCGGCCATGATTTCTGTTGATACGTTTGTGCCGTTTTCTTTTAGTTTAAAAAAGTTATCCATAATTCCTCCTTAAAATATTAGTTTTAATATTTCCCATAAAATAATTAATATGCCAAATCTGCATAAAAAAAGCGAATAGAACTATTCGCATCATTTATAAGCAGTAATTCAATAGTCAAACAATTTACGGTTGTCTGGTAGAAACTTTGGAACCTTATTATCCATATTATATTGATGCGCCAATATTAATTTCACTAAGAATTATATATTATTATATGGAGAAAAACAATACCTTTTTAATTTATTGATAATATTTTAGAATATATAGGAAAAAAATAAAAGTTGACATGCTTGTGCCTTTTAGTTATAATAATAAAAATTAATAAAGCTTTGACGGAGAC
>CAZJKK010000079.1:8402-9072 GCA_964546605.1 uncultured Clostridia bacterium | reverse complement strand
CAGCAGCAAAAAGATTTTCTAAAACTGGAAGCGGTCAAATAAAAAGATCAAAAGCCGGAAAAAATCACTTTACAGGAAAAAAAGCTTCTAAATCAATTAGAAACTTAAGACAAGGCACTTTAGTATCAAGTGCAGACCATGATAGAATAAGCAAATTATTACCATATTAATCAGAACATCGGGAGGAAAATAAAATGGCAAGAGTTAAAAGAGCCGTAAACGCTAAGAAAAACCATAGAAAAATATTGAAACTTGCTAAGGGATATTACGGAGCAAAGAGTAAATTATATAAAACAGCAAATCAAGCAGTTATGAAGTCACTTTCATATGCTTATGTAGGAAGAAAGTTAAGAAAGAGAGAATTCAGACAGCTTTGGATTGCAAGAATTAATGCAGCTGCAAGACAAAACGGTTTATCATACAGCAAATTCATAAATCTTTTAAAACAAAACAACATAGAAATAAACAGAAAAATGCTTTCTGAAATGGCAATTTATGATCCAGCAGGATTCACAAGCCTTGTAGAGCAAGTAAAAGCAATTTAAGCCTAACAAACCCCAAGACTGTAATTTATTGCAGTCTTTTTGTATGCCCTATCCCAGGAGCAAATAATTTGATGAGCTAGACTGCGAAATTTTTACAAAATATATGTTGTATTTTAAAATTAAAG
>CAZJKK010000079.1:1301-8392 GCA_964546605.1 uncultured Clostridia bacterium | reverse complement strand
TTTATTGCAGTCTTTTTTTATGACCTAACCACATTTTTCAGAGTGTTTTTTTCTAAAAAATAGTTGGTAGGTCAAACGCACAGAATTTTCAAATTTTGTGAGCGGTAGCGAACAGAAAATTTGGTGAATTCTCCTGCGCATTATAATGTACAACTATTCGATTTTACAAAATATATGTTGTATTTTAAAATTAAAGTGCTATAATGATGGGACATATTAAATACAACTGTTGAGTGCATAAATTTATCCAATTTGTGCATTCTTTAAGTTAAGAGGTAAATTATTCATGAAATATTTAGAAAGAAAGATAAATGATATTAAGAAAAACCCATACTTAATTTTTTTCTTTGGATTTGCAGCAATTATTTTTATTGGAGCATTACTTTTAAGCCTTCCTTTTTCTTCTCAAAACGGAAAAAGTGTAGGTTTTATTAACGCGCTATTTACAGCTGCTTCAGCCACATGTGTTACAGGTCTTGTGGTTGTTAACACGGCATCGCATTGGACAGTATTTGGCAAAGTTGTTATAATATCGTTGATACAAATAGGCGGACTTGGAGTAATGACCATGACAGCAATGATTTCATTTTTCATTGGAAAAAGAATTTCATTGAAAACACGAGTTTTAATCATGGAAGAGAGAAGTGCGGATGAACTGCAAGGTGTAGTTAGATTAACGAAAAACATTCTGTTTTACACATTTGGAGTCGAATTTGCAGGAGCTGTATTGTTTTCCTTGGTATTCATAAGGGACTATGGATTGGTAAAAGGAATTGGTTTTTCATTGTTCCATGCAATTTCATCCTTCTGTAATGCAGGCTTTGACCTAATTGGAGACAGCATGGTTATTTATGTGGATAATCCTATTATAACATTGGCTGTTTGTGGATTAATAGTAACAGGCGGTATAGGATACTTCGTATTTTGGGACATTTATGCAAGCAAAAGATTTAAATTGCTCACACTTCATTCTAAACTGGTATTAATAATAACAGGTATTTTGCTGGTGGGAGGAACAATAGCAATGTATGCTCTTGAGCATGATAACCCGGGAACAATGGGAAATCTTGATTTGTTGGGTAAGATCAATGCTTCAATTTTTCAAGCTGTTAACCCCAGGACTGCAGGATTTTATTCAGTACCTTTAGGAAATTTGAGGATGGCAACAGTTGCCATATCTGTTGTAATGATGTTTATAGGTGGTTCTCCTGCATCTACAGCAGGCGGTATTAAAACAACTACTATTGGTGTTTTGGTGGTAACAGCTTATAACATAGTAAAGGGAAAAAGAGATTATGAGGTTTTCGAAAAAAGAATAATGCCTGAAACAGCAGTAAAAGCGGCAGTTATACTTCTTTTATCATTAATGATTGTTATAATTGTTTCAATAATATTATCCGTAACAGAGGAAGCACTAGGCTATGATTATTTGGATATTCTTTATGAAACAGTGTCGGCTTTTGCTACAGTGGGCTTATCAAGAGGAATGACTCCTTTCTTGAGCAATGCAGGCAAGGTAATATTATCTATTGTAATGTTTATAGGCAGAGTTGGACCCATGACAGTTGCTTATGCATTATTAAAGCAACATAAATATATAGGAAATTATACTTATCCTGAAGGAAAAATTATAATAGGATAAGGTTGGAAGAGAGGGAGAAATGAAACAAATAATAGTAATTGGATGTGGAAGATTTGGTTCTGCAGCAGCAAAGGCATTGACAAAACTTGGACACGATGTAATGGTTGTTGACTCCAGTACTGAAATAATAAAAGAAATATCAGAATATGTTGCTCATGCTGTTCAAATGGATGCCATAGATGAAGCATCATTTAGAACAATAGGACTAAGAAATTTTGATGTTGCCATTATAGCCATAGGCTCAGATATACAAGCTTCCATTATGGCAACTTTAATTGCAAAGGAAGCTGGAGTACCGGTAGTAATCGCAAAAGCAGCAAATGAAACACATGGCAGAGTATTGAATAAAATTGGAGCAGATAAAGTTATCTATCCTGAAAGAGACATGGGAGTTAGAGTTGCATACAGTCTTGTTACTCCAAATATTCTTGACGTAATAGAGTTTTCACCTGATTACAGCATTATAGAAGTTGTGGCTTTTGAAGAATGGGAAGGAAAATCTTTAAGAGAGCTAAACGTTTCAAGAGAATATGGAATGACAGTTCTTGCAATAAAAACCGGAGAAAAAATCAATATGGTTCCTTCAGGTGATTCAAGGATAAAAAAAGACGACGTAGTTGTACTATTAGGAAGTAACAGCAATTTAAAGAAAATAGGCAACTAATCATTTGCGTTCATTAAAAAATCAAAAAGAATGGAATACAGGCGTTATGGATATTATTAAAAGCAAAGATAACAATAAAATTAAATATGTTCGTTCTTTGAACACTAAAAAGACCAGAGACGAAGAAAAAGCTTTTATTGTTGAAGGAATTAAGTTTGTAAAAGAAGCAATTAAGGAAAAAGCTCATATAATATACTTAATATTCAGCGAAGGTTCCATGAACAAAACAGAAATAAAAGAGCTGGTTGAACTTAATCATGATATAGAAGACAAAATAGTAATTTGTCAAGATAATGTTTTTAACTCTATTGCAGATACAATAAATACCCAAGGGGTATTAGCTGTTATTAAGCGAGATGAAAATCTAAATCACATTGGAGATTATAAATTTGTAGTTTATTGTGACAGAATACAAGACCCTGGGAATCTCGGAACAATCATTCGTACCTTAGATGCATTTGGTCCTGGATTGTTGATTCTTAACAAGGGATGTGTGGATTTATATAATCCTAAAGTGGTTAGAGCTTCTGCAGGGGCAATATTTAGAGTACCTTTTATAAATGCAGCCCAAGATGATGAAATGCTTCAAAAGCTCAAGTCAGAAGGGTTTGTTGTTATTTCCACCGTGGTTGAATCGGATGTATCTTTTGAAAATATAGAAAAACATGAAAAAATCTGTGTTGTGATTGGCAATGAAGGTCAAGGGGTTTCCCGGGAAATAAGAAATAATTCCCATATGAATATTACAATAAAGATGTCAGGGAATGCGGAATCATTAAATGCATCCATAGCGGCAGGAATAAGCATTTATGAAATAAGAAAAAAATTGTTGTAATGAAAAGAACCTTTTGGTATAATAGCAATATTAATGCTAAAGAGGTATGGGGACACACCTCTAATATAGGGAAAGTCTTTAGAGTAAGAGGAATGTCCCCGATTTTAACAATGATATATAATGTTACAGGCAACAATTAAAACTAAATAAAAGGCTATGAAAAAGTCAGTAGACATATGCAATGTTTTTATAGAGAAAATCATCTTGGCTGAAAATGATTTAAAACACATATGTTGAAATTCCCTTTGGAGCCTGCAAGGTGAAGTAGCAGTAGTCTTGCACGGAAAAACCGTTATATAAAATGAGGCCTTTAAAAATAATTTTTTTAAAGGTGAACAAGAGTGGTATCGCGAAGCTTCGCCTCTTATATGGGGGTGAGGCTTTTTGTATACAACGAGTTCCCAAATTATGCGACGTAAGGAGCAAATAATTTGGTGAACGAGACTGCGTTGTATATATAATCGAAATATTAAAATATTTATATATTTGAAAGGAGTTAGAATGAAAGAGCAGCTTTTAAAATTAAAAACTGAAGCGTTAAATCAGTTGAAGCAATGTAATGACAATGCGGATATTGAAAAAATAAGAATTCAATATCTTGGTAAAAAAGGAGAATTAACAGCAATATTAAGATCCATGGGCAGCTTGTCTGAAGAAGAAAGACCTGAAATAGGTAAGGTTGCAAATGAAGTTCGTGCTGCCATAGAAGAAGAAATAAATTCAATTAAGTATGAAATTTCTGCCAAGGAACAACAAAGTAAAGTTAAATCAGAAATTCTTGACATCACCATGCCAGGCAGGGTACCTGAAGTTGGAAGAAGACATCCTTTGCTTCAAGTTAAGGAGGAACTGGAAAGCTTATTTATGCGCATGGGCTATGATGTTATTAGCGGTCCTGAAATAGAAACAGTACAAAATAACTTTGATGATTTAAATGCTCCTTACGACCATCCGTCAAGAGACTGGTCTGATACATTTTACATATCAGAAGATTTATTGTTAAGAACTCATACATCACCTGTTGAAATAAGAGTTATGAAGGATGCAGTAAAAAATAACAAGTTCCCAATTAGAATGGTATCTACAGGAAGAACATTCCGTTTTGACGATGTTGATGACACACACTCACCTATGTTCCATCAAATGGAATGCTTGGTTGTTGATAAAGGCGTTACATTGGCGAACTTAAAGGATTCCATAGATCAGTTCGTCAAGGAACTGTTTGGAAGCGATATGAAAACTCGTTTTAGACCTCATAATTTCCCGTTTACAGAGCCAAGTGCAGAGGTTGATGTATCATGTCTTGCATGCATGGGCAAGGGATGCCCTGCTTGTCATGGAACAGGCTGGAGCATGGAGCTTTTAGGCTGCGGCATGACACATCCAAATGTATTAAGATACTGCGGTATTGACCCTGAGGTGTATTCAGGCTATGCATTTGGTATGGGCATAGACAGAGTTACAATGGTAAAATACGGAATCCCTAATATCAGATTGCTGTTTGAAAATGATGTTAGATTCTTAAAACAATTCTAGGAGGTTATGTAAATGTTAGTACCTATTAAATGGATGAAGCAATATGTTGACATTAACGTTGATGACAAGACATTATCAGATAAATTGACACTTACAGGCTCACACGTTGATGCTGTAATAGATTATACGAAAAATATAGTAAATGTAGTAACAGGTAAGATAGTTGAATTAGTTCAGCACCCAAATGCTGATAAATTAGTTGTTACTCAAATTGATATAAATCAAGGTGAGCCTGTTCAAATAATTACAGGTGCCAAAAATGTGAAGGTTGGGGATATTGTTCCTGTTTGTCTCGAAGGAGCAGTCTTGGCTGATGGAACAAAAATAAAGAAAACAAATTTCAGAGGTCTTCCTTCCTATGGAATGATGTGCTCCTATGAAGAGCTGGGCTTTGATGACAAGGTTATACCAAAAGAAGCAAGAGACGGAATTGCCATTTTACCTACAGATACTGCTCTTGGCAAAGATATAAATGAAGTTTTAGAGCTTGATGGCAGTGCATTGGAAGTTGAAGTAACATTTAACAGACCTGATTGCTTAAACATAGTTGGTATGGCGAGGGAAACAGCTGCAACATTGGGAACTAAATTTAAATTCCCTGAAATTGAAATTAAAAATGAACAAGGCAATATTAAGGATTACTTAAATGCAGTTGAAATTGAGGATGAAGATTTGTGTTCTCGCTTCTATGCAAAAGTTATAAAAGACATTAAAATCGGACCATCTCCATTATGGATGCAAAGAACATTGATGGATGCGGGAATGAGACCTATAAACAACATAGTTGACGTTACAAACTTTGTAATGCTTGAACTTGGTCAGCCTCTCCACGCTTACAATTTAGAAGCATTAGAAGGCAGAAAGCTGATTGCAAGAAGAGCTAAGAAGGATGAAACAATTGTAACAATTGACCAAAACGAAAGAAAATTAGATGAAAATATGCTGGTAATTGCAGATGGTGAAAAACCTGCCTGCATAGCCGGAGTAATGGGTGGCTATCATTCAGAAATAAATGATGACACAAAACTAATGGTTCTAGAAACTGCAAACTTCAACCCAAAGTCCACAAGAGAAACATCTAAAAAGCTTGGACTTCGTTCAGAGGCATCTGCAAGAAACGAAAAGCCAATGGGTTATGTAATGGTTGAAATTGCATCTAAGAGAGCATGTCAACTCATTGAAATGATAGGTGCAGGTACTGTTGTTGGCGGATACTTAGAAGCAGGAAAAAGCGAGTATGTTCCACCTGTAGTAACTCTTAGACCACATAGAGTTGAATGGCTTTTAGGAATAGATATACCTGTGGATGAAATGCTTTCTTATTTGAATACACTTGAAATAGAATCAACATTTGACGGTGAAAAAATAATTAGCAAGATTCCATATTTCAGAACTGATATAGAACAAGAAGCTGATTTAGTTGAAGAGGTGGGAAGACTTTATGGTTTTGAAAACATTCCGTCAAAGCCTCTCAGAGGAAGTACTAGAGTAGGAAATAAATCAGTTATTCGTAATTTGGAAGATCATATTAAAAATATTCTTACAGGCATGGGACTTTATGAAATTACAACATATTCATTCATAAGTCCAAAAACTTATGATAGCATTAATGCTCCTGAGGACAGCGCTTTAAGAAATTACGTAAGAATATTAAATCCTTTAGGAGAGGATTTCAGCTCTATGAGAACAACATTAATTCCAAATATTATGGAGGTTGTTCAAAGAAATTCCAACAGAGGTGTTGAAGCTGCAAGAGTTTATGAAATAGGAAACACATTTGTTCCAAAGGACCAGCCTGTGACACAAGAGCCTCATGAAATATTAAAGCTTTGCATAGGTATGTATGGAAATTATGATTTCTATGATTTGAAAGGTATAATTGAAGGAGTAGTTTCAAGATTGGGCATAAATGTAACATTAAAGCCTGTTACAGATAACCCCACTTTCCACCCCGGAAGATGTGCTGCTTTGTATATTAATGATGATTATTCCGGAATTTTTGGAGAAATAAGTCCTCAAGTTACTAATAACTATGGTCTGGACCACAAAGTGTACGTTGCAGAAATAAATGTTGAAAAACTACTTAAACATAAAGATACTAACTGGAAATATGAACCCCTTCCTAAATATCCAGCTATGGTAAGAGACTTGGCGGTTATTGTCAAGGATGAAGTATTAGTTGGAGATATGATTGAAACCATAAAAGCTGCAAGCCCGTTCTTGATTGAAAGTGTAAATTTGTTTGATATATACAAGGGCGAACACATTGAGGCTGGCTACAAGAGCTGTGCGTTCTCTGTTACCTTCAGAAACAAAGAGCGTACAATGAAGGATAAGGAAGTTGAAAAAATTAATGACCAAATACTTCATGATTTAGAAAATAAATTCGAAGCTAAATTGAGACAATAATTAAA
>CAZJKK010000079.1:0-1201 GCA_964546605.1 uncultured Clostridia bacterium | reverse complement strand
TACATCCACAAAAAAGCTCCTGCCACTATTGAGGCAAGGCTTACAAGCTGGGCTGCTCTTAAGCCTAAAAACATGAGACTGTCTGTTCTTAACCCTTCCACAATAAATCTTACTATTGAATACAATACTAAGTATAAAGCAAAAATTTGACCGTGATTTAGTTTCTTGTTTTTTCTTAACCACACTAAAAATAAAAATATGGCAAAGTCCATGAGTGATTCGTAAAGGAAAGTAGGATGAACCTTTTGGCCGTTCACCATTATTCCCCACGGTAAATCAGTAGGTCCGCCGTGCGCTTCCTGATTAACAAAATTACCCCATCTGCCGATTGCTTGCCCAAGGGCAACTGAAGGTATTACTATGTCAAGAAGCTGTAAAACATTGATTTTTCTTTTTTTGCAAAAAATTATTCCTACTATAACACCTGCTATGAGAGCACCGTGAATGGCAAGCCCTCCATTTCGTATGTTTATTATTTCTCCTAAATTCTTGCTGTAATAATCCCAAGAAAATATTACATAATAAGCTCTTGCACCCACTATTGATGTTGGAATGGCAATTAAAAGAAAATCCAATAAATTATCTTCCTTAAAGCCAATTCTTTTACATTCTCTAAGAGCAAAATATACCCCTAAAAGTACTCCTAGTGATATTAAAATTCCATACCACATTATTTCTATTCCAAATATTTTAAATGCTACTGGATTCATATAACCTCCATCTTATACAATTGTTCGTATAATTTATTAGTTTTTTAAACAATAACACAATTATACAGTCATGTGGCATTCAAGTCAAACAAAAATTCCCCCCACTGTACACCACCTGTGTTCAGATTTTTCTACAAAATGCAAAAGAACAACCATAAAATTAACTCCTTTTTTGTAATATAAGTGGATAAAATATTTTTTACTTTTAACAGCTTGTTAATAAAACCATTAAAATTCCATGCTTTACTGTGGATAAAAAATATTTTTTGCAAAATTCAAAAATAGTAGTGGTGTTTTTTACCCACATTGTGGTATAATATGCCCAGTAGGTGGTAGAATATGTTTACTGGTGAATATAGTCATTCATTTGATGAAAAGGGAAGAGTAATAATACCTTCCAAATTTAGAAATGAGCTTGGTGAAACATTCTATATAGGCAAAGGATTGGATAAATGCTTGTTCGTTTATCCTATTGAAACATGGACAGAATT
>CAZJKK010000078.1:0-9178 GCA_964546605.1 uncultured Clostridia bacterium | reverse complement strand
GGGTATGGTTAATTATAGTATACCCTAGTAATTTTGTCAACATTAAAAATAAAAAAAATGTGGTCGATATGACCACACTTGTTATTATGGAATCAGCTTGTAAACTGTTCTTCCATCCATATTTGTTTCTAGGTATACGTTGCTTACGGGAAATTTCCCCCGTGACTCGTTTAATACAATGTCTAACGTATTTTTTCCGTATGCTTTTATACATAAATCACATTCGCCCTTGATGGCAAATGGTGTTTGAGACATTCTCATATTTCGTACGCCATAGCCCATAAGTTTGTTGTACGCAGCTACGGCATAACTTGCATGCTTATATGTTATAATATACAGTTCCATACGATTCCTCCTTTTGCACCCTATATTATTTTATTAACAAATAAGTATAAGGTTACAAAGAAGAAATTTTTAGTTTAAATACTGCAACTCTTCTTCATTTTCATATATATTTAACTCGTCCTTTAACAGCTCTAAATTTGACTCATAATCTTCTTCTGAAATTTGATTAGAGAACAATAAATCGTCTAATTTGTTTTTGCTGTCTTCAAAGATGAATATTTCCTTACAAGGCCATATGGTGTTTGATTTACTCTTAAAATTTGTTTTTAACACTGTAAAATATATTTCATTTTCCATTAATTCTGTAACTGTTCCCATGAGATAAAATTTGTTGATTTTAATGTTATTTATTTCAAACAAATCTCTTATGCATTTAATAAATGTATAATGCTTTTTCTTAATTTCATATGAAACATTTTCATCTAATATTTCTTCCTTAAGGTCCTTGTTATAAAATTCTGCTGAAATGTCATACGCTTGTTCTTTGTCAAGCTTGCTAAAATCAATTTTACTGCTTAAAACATCAGCAACATTTAAATCTGTAATGTTTGATCTAAATAATTTATAATTCATAGGTGCCCCCCTTCTAACCCTGTTTCAGGTACTCTAAAAACTTTTTAATTTTGCTCTCATAACCTGACTCCTTGGGTTCATAAAATGTTGTGTTTTTTAATGATTCAGGAAGATAACTTTGTTTAACATAAAACTTGTTATAATCGTGAGGATACTTGTAGCTTAATCCTCTTCCAAGGTCTTTGGCCCCGCCGTAATGAGAATCCTTTAAATGCAAAGGAACCTCTAAAGAATTTTTTTCAACTGCATCCATGGCTTTGTCTATGGCCATAATTGATGCATTGCTTTTTGGAGCACATGCAACGTATAGTGTTGCTTGAGCCAATGTTATTCTACCTTCAGGAAATCCAATTATTTCAACAGCCTTAAATGCGTTTATTGCAACCTCTAATGCCCTGGGATCTGCATTACCCACATCCTCTGAGGCACATATGATTATTCTTCTGGCTATGAACTTAGGATCCTCTCCTGCCTTAATCATTTTGGCTAACCAAAACACTGCTGCGTCAGGGTCTGACCCCCTCATGCTTTTAATAAATGCAGATATGGTGTCATAATGACTATCTCCATTTTTATCATATTCAATTTTTTTTCTCTGAATGCATTCAACAGCCACATTTATATCAATTATTATTTTACCGTTAGTTTCTTTTGTAGTTTCTACCCCAAGCTCAAGAGCACTTAATGCTTTTCTTACGTCTCCGTTGGAGTTTTCTGTTATGTGGTTTAATGCATCCTCTTCAAGCACAATATTTAAATTACCGTAGCCCGATTCCGTATCCTCCAAAACTTTTTTAATGACTTGTTTAATATCATCATTAGTTATTTTTTTAAATTCAAATATTAATGAACGAGAAATTAAAGCTTGGTTCACTTCAAAGTAAGGATTTTCAGTTGTGGCTCCTATTAATATTATAGTTCCGTTTTCCACATATGGCAATAGGGCATCTTGTTGTGATTTGTTAAATCTATGAATTTCATCTATAAAAAGTATTGTTCTTTTATTATAAATGGACAATTCATCTACAGCATAACTTATTTTTTCTTTGATGTCCTTTATTCCGCTTGTAACAGCATTTAATGTGGTAAAATTATTTTTGGTATTTTCCGCAATAATTCTAGCTAGGGTTGTCTTACCTGTACCGGGAGGACCATAAAAAATAACTGAAGAGAGCTTGTCAGCCTGAATTGCCCTGGTAAGAATTTTTCCTTCCCCAATAATATGCTCTTGTCCAACAAATTCACTAAGTGTTGTAGGTCTCATGCGCTGGGCAAGAGGTCCTGCTTTCTTAATGTTGTTTTCATACTGCATATCAAATATATTCATGTTTAACCTTCTTATTACTACAATTTTCTGCCTAAGGTAAATTTAAGCGTATTATTTTTCATTTCCTTTTTATCATAAGCTTTTAAAATAAAAAATGCCAGTACTAATGATATGACAGATGCAATTGCTGATAATATATCCTTGTTCGGATTATTTGTCAATAAAATTTGTACAATACCAATTGTAACTAACATAACCACAAAAGGAATACCGTATAGTATAGCAATTTGTTTTAATGCCACATCGTTTTCTGTAGTGATTTCTACATAATCACCAACTTCATATTCACCATTTGTTTCAGTTTCCACATATACTGTGGGTTGATCGCATGCTGAGCTGCAACCTTTGCAGTTTTCACCACATGCAGAAATTCTTTTTACCGCTACTGTTGCTTTGTTGCCTTGTAATTTTTCTATTTTACCTACTTGATCCATAATATTCCTTTCCGTTACAAATCACTTAGATTTTCAACATTGACTTATAATCTGATAAAACTCAATTTTTGTCATTCCGAGCAAAGTGAGGAATCTCCTAATCTCACATTATGAGATTCTTCACTAACGTTCAGAATGACATATAACTATGGTTATAGCCATTAAAGCATATGTTTATTAATCTTACCTTAAATTATTCTTCTTCAGATACTTCAATTCCCAGTTCCTTTAATTGTTTGTCTGATGCATAAGTTGGAGCTTCTGTCATAAGACATGTAGCGCTTTGAGTTTTAGGGAATGCTATAACGTCCCTAATATTGTCGCTTTCTGTTAAAAGCATCATGAAACGGTCTAACCCATATGCAATTCCACCATGTGGAGGTACTCCATACTTAAATGCTTCTAACAGGAATCCGAATTTTTCATTTGCTTCTTCATCAGTGAAGCCTAATGCTCTGAACATTCTGTTTTGAAGCTCTCTGTTTGTAATACGGATACTTCCTCCGCCTATTTCATCACCGTTAATAACTATGTCGTATGCTTTTGCACGACACTCTCCGGGATTAGATTCAATTTTGTCAATATCCTCATCAACAGGTGATGTGAAGGGATGATGCTTTGCAACATATCTATTTTCTTCTTCATCATATTCAAACAATGGGAATTCAGTAATCCATACTAATTCATATTTATTTTCATCTATTAAATTCTTTTCATGAGCAATTTCTATTCTAAGTGCACCAAGTGCAGTGTTAACAACTGATTCCTTGTCTGCAACTATGAATACAATGTCTTTTTCCTTAAGCTCTAACTTAGTTTGTAACTCATTCAATTCTTCTGCGCTTAAGAATTTTGCTATTGGAGAGTCAATTGCTCCATTTTCATATTTAAGCCATGCTAACCCTTTAGCTCCATATGTCTTAACAAACTTTTCTAACTTAGAAATCCCCTTCTTAGAAAAATCATCGCTAGAGCCGTCTATTTTAACACATTTAATCAAACCCTTTTCATCATATGTTGTTTTAAAGGCATTAAATTCAGAACTTTTAAATATTTCTGTTATATTTTGAAGCTCATATCCAAAACGTAAGTCAGGTTTATCGCTGCCGTATTTATCCATGGCAACTTGGTAGCTCATACGATTTATAGGAAGCTGTATATCAACATTTTTAATTTCTTTAAATATTTTTTGAATTAATTTTTCATTTATGGAAATTACATCTTCCACATCTACAAAGCTCATTTCAATGTCAACCTGAGTAAACTCCGGCTGTCTGTTTGCTCTTAAGTCCTCATCTCTAAAACATCGTACTATTTGGAAATATCTGTTCATGCCTGAAACCATTAAAAGCTGTTTAAAAAGCTGTGGTGATTGTGGCAATGCATAGAATTTTCCTTGATTAACACGGCTTGGAACAAGATAATCCCTGGCTCCTTCAGGAGTTGGTTTTGTTAAAAAAGGTGTTTCTATTTCATTAAAGCTGTTTTCATACATGAAATCTCTTATTACCTTTGATGTCTTGCTTCTTAATAGTAAGTTTTTTTGCATTTGAGGTTTTCTTAAATCTAAGAATCTGTATTTCAAACGCATTTGTTCAGATACATCATCGTCATCCTTTATATAAATAGGAGGAGTTTCAGCTGTATCTAAAATTCTTAGCTCATCAGCATAAACTTCTATTTCTCCTGTTGCCATTTCTAAATTTTTAGATTGTCTTTCTAATACTTTACCTTTTACAGCAATTACATATTCACTTCTTAAACCTTCTGCCTTGTCAAAGGCTTCTTTGTTTACATCAGTGTCAAATACTATTTGAATTAAGCCGGTAATATCTCTTAAATCAGCAAAAATAAGTCCTCCAAGACTTCTTCTTTTTTGAACCCAGCCCATAAGCACAACTTCCTTGCCTATGTCCTGTAAACTCAAATCACCACACATGTTTGTTCTTCTTAAGTTTCCCATTGTTTCCATAATATTAAACCCTCCTAATTAGTAGATCTACCTACTGCAAAAAAAATAACTCATCCCTACTTAGGGACGAGTATTACCCGCGTTGCCACCCTATTTGGACTTAAAAAGTCCCTCTCAATTGGTATGCTCTATAGAGGTGTCTTCATCATGAGTTAATAACAGGTTTCCATCTTCCCCATCTTTCTATGATTAATTGTTATGATTACTCTTCCTCATGCATTATATTTACAATAAAATTAACACAAGAGAATATATTTGTCAATAGAAAAAAAACAGGAAATGTGCCAAAAAAATCAGGAATTATGCCTAAGCATAATTCCCTCCTTCACTTTTCATTATTCATTATTCAATGATATTTCTCAACTATTAATTTCTATTTGAGTATTCTCTGGATTTTGATCGTTTTCACTTGCCCCAGTTAGATCATCCAGTGTCTTAAATGTATATCCCTGCTCCTTGTATTTTGTGAGAAGCTCATCAAGAATTTCGGTATTTGTTGTAGATGTGCTATGTAATAACAATATCGCTCCAGGATGTATTCTTGGTACTAGCTTATTAAATGCTTGTTCCTTACTTGGTTGCTTATCAGTGTACCAATCAACATAAGCAAGGCTCCAGAAAATAGTTTTATAACCCAAATCATTAGCCATTACTAAATTATTTTCATTGAATTTGCCTTGAGGTGGTCTGTAGTATTTAGGCATATCTTGGTTCGTAATTTGCTTGTATAGTTCTTCTAATGATACTAATTCTTTTTTAAAGGATTCAACATCTGATATTTTAGACATATCAGGATGATGATATGTATGATTTCCCACTATATGGCCTTCATCAACCATTCGCTTAACCAATAAAGGCTCTTCCTCTAAATAATGACCTACAAGGAAAAAAGCAGCCTTCACATCGTGATTTTTTAACGTATCAAGTATTTGTTCCGTGTTTCCGTTTTCAAAGCCTGCATCAAACGTGAGATAAATTACCTTTTCTTCATCATCTCCTACGTAGTATGCATTATATTCTTTTAATGCCCTTGCAGTTGCATTGCCAATAGGTGCCTTGCCATTTTCTCTAAAGCTCAACCCCCAGTTGGTAATTTCAGTAGAAACAGTTACTGAAAAATTAAACAATGATTCATAAAAAAACAAACTAGCAAATAAAAGCACTAATAAGCCTAAAATTATTCCTATGCTATTCTTTCTAATATATATAATCATATCCCTCACCCCTTATTTCATATATATAATTAAACTTGTACATTATGCAAAAAACTTTTAATATAACTTCCAATTTTTCACTTGATCATTCCTTTGACAAGTACACCAATATCCATTATAATATAAAAAAATGTTTTCATACTTGGAGGTAATATGCTAGAACATTTAATTAACACCTTAGTTCCAAATATTGCACACATACTTGAACTCATAGGGGTATTTATAGTAATTTACTCAGCAATAAAGACATTTGGAAGATATGCCATCAGATTTTTTAATTTTTCTGATGAAACAATTAAAATTGAATTTTCTCAAGCCTTGGCAATGGCTCTAGAATTTAAACTGGGCGCCGAAATTCTCAAGACTTTGGTTATAAGAACCATAGATGAATTGATAATACTTGCCTCAATTGTAATATTAAGGGCTGCCTTAACACTTATAATTCATTGGGAAATAGAATCAGATTCAAAAAGAAGCCATCTCTCTCATTTAAAAAGAGAAGGTCTTTTTAGAAAAAAGAATGACGAAAAAGCAACTCACGAAGAGTAAAAAAACAGGACCGGTAAAAATCGGTCCTGCTTTTACATTATTGCTTTTTCTAAAACTTCCGTTATCTTTTCTACTGATGGAACTCCTTCATGTATTTTTACTCCGTTAACATAAAATGTCGGAACGTAGTAATAATCATGGGCACTGGCAATTTGGACATCCTTTGATTCTTCAATATACTCAATTTCAACATTATTATATTTAGTATTGCTCGCCTTAATATCCTCAATCATTTTAAATGCACGCTTGCAGTGTGGGCAGTTTTCTAAATAAAATGCCTTTACTTTTGCCTTCATAATTCCTCCTCGTTATAAATTCAACAGTTCTTTTTTCCTGTTTATTATTTCATCAATTCTATTTTTGTATTCTTCTAAACTTTTAAAATTAATTAATGGAATGTGCTTGCCATTGCTCATTTTTATTTTACTTGATGCACCAAGACCACAGGAAAGTATTGTTTCCGCTTCTTCAATTATTATTATGTTGTAAATGCCTTCTTTGTTACTTAATGTAAAGCCAATGTTTTCTGAATTTCCCTTAATATTTTTTTGCCTGTACATATAATATGGCATATAATTATTTTTATTGCATTCATCCATTACTTTTTCATGCATTTTATCAATGATGTCGTAATCCTTATAAAGTTCATGGCTTTCTCTTGTAAGCTCTGATTTTTTCTTGTATGCCAACGCATGGACTGTTATATTTTCAGGTTTCAATTTTATAATTTCTGAAATGGTGTTCCCTGCATCTTCCTCATCTTCCCCGGGAAGTCCAAGAATTATATCCATGTTTATGGAGCTAAACCCAACATTTCTGGCAAGAGCAAATTTTTCTAAAATATCATTAACCGAATGATTTCTCCCTATTTTTTCAAGAGTTTTTTCATTCATGGTCTGCGGATTTATGCTTATTCTGTTAACCATGTTGCTTTTTAAGCACTTAAGCTTTTCTAATGTTATTGTATCAGGTCTTCCTGCTTCAAATGTTATTTCTTTTACTTTTGACAAATCGTAATACTTTTTTAATGGCTCAAATATAGAGTTAATTTGAGATTCATTTAATATGGATGGTGTTCCACCTCCAATATAAATGGTATTCAAAATAATCCCTTTATCTATGGCCATTTTAATAGTTTGTTCTGTTTCATATACAAGAGTTTTTATGTAATCATTAACCTTGTCTTCTTTTGTATTAATAAAAGAAGTAAAAGAACAATAGCTGCATTTTGAGGGGCAAAAGGGAATACCTATATACAGGTTATAGTTTCCTTTATTTATTTCCTTGTTAAGATACTTCTTTTCTATATTGAATATATCCCAGATAAGTTTTATTTTATCTTCCTTAACTTCATATGTATCCCTGAATATTTCTAATATTTCTTCATTAGTTTTGTGGTTTTCAAGGGCTGTAATCAATATTTTAACTACCCTCACTCCTGTAAGAATACCATAATCAGGTGTAATGTTATAATAGCTTTTTAAAACTTTATATATACATTTAATTATAAGTGTCTTTTTAAGCCTTTTATCACTTTGGCTTTCCAATATAATATCATCGCTTGAAAATTGCGAAAAAAATAACAGCTTATCATTTAAATATAAAAAAGCTTTGGTATAAGATTTTTTCTCATTTTCCTCGAAGGAGCATAAAAGACCTAAGCCAATGTTATCTTTAAGTGTTTCTACTTCTTTGATGGAATAATCTATGTTTGAATCAAAAATTCTAAGTGTATTTCTTGCTTCATATTCACAGTCGTGTCCTAAAAAATAAAATGCTATTCCCATTTAATTTACAAAAGGATTCCCTATTTTTTCAGATTTAATTGTTGAAGGAGAATTGTGTCCCGGATAAATTACAGTGTTCTCATCATATGAAAATATTTTATTTGTAATTGAGTTTATAATTTCATCGAAAGATCCACCTTCAAAATCTGTTCTTCCAATAGATTTGTTAAAAAGAGTGTCTCCTGTGAACATAATGTTTTCTATCTTAATGCAAATTCCACCTTTTGTGTGACCAGGTGTATGTATTATTTCAAAGTTTAAATCTCCAAGGTTTACTATATCACCGTCATTTAAAAGCACATCAGGGGTTATGGATATATTTTTCCCTGTTACATATCTTGATAAGTTCAAATTTGCATCCATTAACATTTCAGCTTCATCCTTATGTACATAAACTAAAGTTTGATACTTTTCCACAAAATCATTAACTGCAGCTATATGATCACCATGACCATGAGTTAAAATTATTATTTTTGGTATAAGATTAAGCTCATTTAATTGTCGTTCTATTCTATCAAAGCTTCCACCCGGATCTATTATTGCTGCTTCTTTTGTTGCATTTGACCCAACTATGTAGCAATTTGACAAGTATGAGCCAACTTCCATTGCTTGAAATATCATATATTATTTCCTCCTAAAAAAGTTTTTTGCTGTCCAATAATATTGTAACCGGTCCATCGTTTATAAGCTCTACCTTCATATCAGCACCAAATTCACCTGATTGAGTATTAATATTTAAATTTTTCATTTTTTCTATAAAGTTTTCATACATTGGTATTGCCTTTTCAGGTCTTGCTGCTTCAGAAAAACTTGGTCTTCTTCCTTTTCTTGCATCACCTAAAAGTGTAAACTGAGAAATGACTAAAAGACTTCCTTCTATATCTATTAGACTTTTGTTCATTTTACCTTCTTCATCTTCAAATATTCTTAAATTTGGAACCTTATCACACATATACTCCAAATCTTTTTCCTCATCA
>CAZJKK010000077.1:0-9205 GCA_964546605.1 uncultured Clostridia bacterium | reverse complement strand
TTATACGATAACGGATATGCTCCGCAGCAGCCTACAATTAATTTCATAATTTCGGTGCTGTACTCCGAAGGGCACTTCATATATATTTCCAATAAGCATCCTTTCAGCCTTGAGATGCTCTCTCTAAAAATTCAATATATATTACTTTCCTTCTTCACTGTATTTCCTACTAATTTAGTCGGGTATGTTTTTTCATTATTATATTACAATCATATAAAAAATGCAACACATTTTAAAAAATATTTTTTTAATAATTATTTACATTTTTATATATTTATTATTTAAATCCAATTTTATTTTTAGTGCACCAAAGAATCTAATTTCCCTTACTTTTTAAAATTCTAGCTCCCAGGTCTGTAAGATGTGTTCCTTGTCTACCTCTTCTCTTAGTAACGTATCCTTGTTTTTCAAGGGTATCTAGTCTTGTTCGCACCTGAGTAGCTGTAAAAGAAAATCCCGATTCATTTAACATTTCGGAGATTTTTACCCTGCCGGCAGCTAAGTTTTGTCTTTGCAACTCTTCAATGCACTTCAGAATACAACTCGATTCATCACTTAAATTATTTAAATCACTTATTTCGAAGTTATCTTTTGTACTTATTGTTTCTTCTTCAAAGAACTTTCTGGCTGGCAAATCTGACAATGTTAAAATATTGCCTTCCCTTACTGCAAGCATATATTGAATTGTACTTTCAAGCTCCCTTACATTACCAAGCCATTTATATGTTATAAATTCATCAAATACTTTTTGTGAAACTTTAACATCAACTGTTGTTCCGCTATTTATAAAATAGTTGACAAGTTCCTTTATGTCGCACAACCTTTCTCTAAGTGGAGGAAGATGCAGGTAGCCTATTTTTAATCTGTAATACAAGTCCGCTCTAAACTGCTTTTCTGACACCATGTTTCTTAAATTCTTGTTTGTTGCTGCAATAATTCTAACATCTACTTTTTTAATTGATGTTCCGCCAATCATCATAATTTCTTTTTCTTGAAGCACCCTTAACAGCTTTGTTTGTACCTTTGGAGATACATCGCCTATTTCATCAAGAAAAATTGTGCCTCCATCTGCCAATTCAAAAAGTCCTATTTTGCCTCCCTTTTTAGCTCCGGTAAATGCGCCTTCTTCATAGCCAAAAAGTTCACTTTCTATTAAGTCATCAGGGAGGGCGCTAAAATTAATTGCAAGATATGGCCCATATTTTCGTTTTGAATTTTGATGAATTGCACTTGCAAAAAGCTCTTTTCCTGTACCGCTTTCTCCTTCTATTAACACTGTTAAATCTGTCTTTGCAAGTTTTAATGCAGTGTTTTTAGTATCCTCCAACAACTCACTTGTACCAATAATATTCTCAAGATTATATTTTGCCACATGACCCTTTAACAGGTAATCATTATTTTGTAATTTATTGGTTTTTTCATTTTTATTTCTATACGTAGTTATAACTATATCTTTACCGTTAGGAGCAATGATTTTTGTAACAATGGTATTGACACCCATAATATTGAAAGTTTTATTTTCAAATGAGTCCTTGCTGAGAAAATAACGATATAAATCTTTATCAATAATACTTCGAATATTTTTGTTTTCAAGTTGTTTTTCGTTGGAGTATAAATGTTTCATTTTTTCATTTGCATATTTTATATAGCCATTTTCATCATAAACCAATATTCCATTAACTAAATTGTGTATTATATTGTTCAAATATCCGTTTAATGCATTTACGTTATTGTTAATTGATGAAACCAGCTTTGATACATTTATTATTTTTTGCATATATTTTTTTGTAATGAACGATGTGTCTTTGCGGTCAAGATTTAATTTATCCATTATTTGATACATGGAATTTATATTTATTATTCTCGGTCCTAAGTCAATTACATTAGTAACACAGCTAGGCACCTTATCATACTCCCCCGGAGTAATAGCAGTTTTTAATTTTTTATAGCTTCCAATACCGGGATAATAGGGATAATATTTTATATGACTTAATCCTAGTTCCATTAAATCATTTATGGAAGAAAGTGTTGTTTCTTTTTCATCATTTACCAGCAACACTTCTTCATTTACAGGTATATTTGCAACTTGATCAATAAAATCAAAATTAATGCTTCTTTCACACACAACAATGTCATCAAATGTATAATTTATATTCATTTTATCAAGATCTTCTCGCATCTCCCTGCTAGATACAATAAGGAGATTGCAATTAATTTCCGATATTTTTCCTTCATCTTCTGAATATGCCTCTAATATGTATTTATCAGTTATAAATTCTTTTAGTTGACTTAATAAAAAATCCTTTGTATTTACAGAACCTGCAATTAAAATAACCTTTTTAGCCATATTATCACCCAATCTTTTTTTAAAATTATACCATTTAATCATATTCACTTCCACAAAAAAATTAAGAGGTTACCCTCTTAATTTCTTCATATACCTTCAAATGTTCCTAGAACAACCGGTTTTTTATCTTGCACCATTATTTTACCTTTTGCGATTACAGTATTTATATTTAAGCTTTCATCTAATATGCATAAATCTGCATCAAATCCCTTTTCTATTCTACCCTTATTTTTAAACTTAAAGATTTTAGCGGGATTTGAAGTTACAGCTCTAAGTACTGTTTCAAGAGGCAATTTTTCATTAAATACTGCGTCTTTAATGGATTTTAATAAACATGTGGATTTTCCAACTCCAATACCCACATATTCCTTTTTCTCATTAAATATTGGCAAGCTGCCTTGACCATCTGATGAAAGGGTGAAATTATCTTGTGACACTCCGCCTTCAAGCATTCTTCTTAAACCCTTACTAAACCTTACCTCCCCATCTTGTTCTTCCCAAAATTCCGGGTCTTCACTGCCTGTGAAATCTACAAAACCACCATATTTTGCATATTCCAAGCATTCCTTAAAGAGCTCTTCATTTCTGTTTATATGGGTAGGCAAGAACTGTGTTATAGGTATTTCAGTTTCCTTTACAGCCCTTAATAATAACTCTAGTTTTCTTTTACCGTCTCCTAAATGAATATTAATAATACCTGCTTTCCCTGATAACATACCTCCCACTCGTGCTTCTGCTACAACTCTTACAAATTCTTCAAATGTTGGTTGGGATGATCTGTGGTCTGATACAGCAATTTCACCAACACCAATTATTTTATCAACCACCATTATATCTTTCATTATATCGCCGGTTATTGTTTTAACGGGAAATCTGTAGGATCCAGAATATATATAAGTTGAAATTCCTTCTTCCTCCAAGGCTCTTGCCTTTGCAAGCAATGATACCATATCACGAGAAATTCCGTCGGTTCCAAGACACCCTACTACAGTTGTTACACCTGCAGTTGTAAGTCCTGTAAGAGTAGCTTCAGGTGTTCTTGTTCCAAAACCACCTTCTCCTCCGCCTCCAAGAATATGAACATGAGAGTCGATAAATCCTGGTACTAGTATTTTGCCACTGCCGTCGATTTCCACAACCTCAACAAAATCATTCAATTCAACATGAATATTGTCCTCAATACCAGCAATTTTCCCACCAATTAATAAAACATCTTTTACCCCTATATATTCAGGTTTATATACTTTTATTTTCTTAATGATTGTAATCATAATTTCTCCTTATTGAAATCTATGTGGTTTCTATACATAGGATAATACATTATCTCCAACAAATACATAAGAGCCTGGAATTGTTATAAGCACTGTTCCAATTTCTGGTGCATATATATCCGTACCATTAATATTACCTATTACATCACCTTTTTTAATTTGCTGCCCATTTATAACATTTGGCAGCCAAAGACCATTTTCCTTGGAAACTATATCTTTGATTTTTCCAAAGGATTTAGGTGGATTGTCCCGGTATTTGCCTTCTATAATACCTTGAGATACAAATAAATTTAATACTGCATTAAAGCATTCCTCTGCTGCTTGGAAGTTGATTGCTCCGGGGCTTGTGCCACTTGGTAATTCAATAATAAATGATCTTTGCCCTCTTTTACGGCATGATTCAGTAAATAATTGGCCCGCAACCCCTTCTGATTGAACCAAATTTCTTATATTTAAGCTTTTTACCAGCTCTTCAACAGCCGGAAACTCGTCATATATTGCCAAGGCATACATCATGCTTGCTTGATTACAGCAATGTAAATCGATTATAATATCGGCAAAGTCCGATTCCATCCATATATTACTGGCAGTTCTCATAGTTGTGCTTCCATTTTCATCACCGGGAAAAATTCTATTCATATCCAGCTCATCATAAAAGGATTTTCGCGACATTTGCCTGGTAGCGACGGGATTACACCTTGGAATAATTTTAATGAAGCCTTTCTTTAATTCATTCATATTAAAATAATCTACCAATTTCTCAGCCACATAAATGCCTGTTACTTCATCACCATGTATTCCACCTGTTACCATAATTTTAGGAGATTCATCTTTGCAACCATATTCATATATCTCGTGAAAAAACGATGGTACATCATTTATTTCAATTTTTCTTCTTATCAATTCTCAACCTCTTTTCATAAATATTTTAAACGGCTAATATTGTAAAAATACCCAACTAGTGATATAATTTTTTAATTAGGAGGTATTATGAGAACAATATTTTATAACAAATTTTTCTCCGGTATTTCAATTTCATTTTTTATTTCATACTTATTAAAACAATTTGTTTTTAAGGATGAATTTTCCATTGTGTACGCAATGTCTTGTTTTGGTGCATTATACCTTCTCCTATGCTGGACTACCTTTCTAAAGCTGGACGGAGTTCATTTTTTTAAATCAAAAAGCATGAACTTATCTACAAAAAAACTAGATCGATTTTGGTATAAGAAAAAAGGTGTTTATAATTTGGACAAGGATTATGACATTTCTAATAATATTGAGTTATCTGAAAATCAAATGCTTAAAGTTACATTTTTTGCATATTTATCTTGCTCCATACTTCTTTTCATTGCCTCACAGCTTTATCATCAACATTTAATTCAATGATTATTTGTATCCCCTAAACCATCCATTGATTGAATTTGTCTCCTTCTTTTATTACATGAAGAATCACATCATTGTAAGTATTTAAAGACTTGTTAATATATTTTGATTTCCTTAAATCAAGAATATACACAGCCCCAGATCCAACAACAGTTATATCCCTAGTTTCATAATCATATATCATAGCAGTATCTTCAGAAACACCGTATCCAAAAGACTCTTCAGATTCCATTACCGCCCTTATGGTTCTTAAAAGACGTGGCCTTTTATCGTAATGCTGGTCCACTATTCCATCCAGGAAAAACCCTAAACCCTTTACAATTCTTAGAGGAGCTGTTTCATCATCCTCGCTGTCATTATAATCATCGTAACCATATTTAACTTGCTTCACTAAAGCTGTAGAATTGTTGCCGGTAGCAATCATTGTCTTGCTCATGATAGCTGCTCCTGCACTGGTTCCTCCTATTACACCGCCATTTTTATATATTCTTTTCATGATTTGGAGTGCTTTTGTATCTTCTTTATCTTTTCTTATAAACGCCTTGTGAGTGTAATACTGATCACCACCGGTAAACCAAAATCCTGTAACACCTTCAAGCATGCTTATTATTTCAGGATTATCACCAGGAGCGGGTTCCTTCCATGTGCTGCCTTCCTCACCAAATACAGGAAGAGTAATTATCTTTTCACTGCTTACGCCCAAGCTTTTCCATAGATTTTCCACATAAGCAATAGATTCAACTGGTTCTTTGCCCGATGCTGTAGGAACTATTGCCAACTTACCCCCTTGAGAAAGAGCATGATCTATAAGAACCTTGTGTATTTGTTTATCACAAAATTCAAGATTACCTCCGGCTATAACTAATTTTCCGCTCATGATAACACCTCCTGCAACTCAATGTTTTTCAGTTCTTTATTATATTTTATAAGCTCCTCTGTATTTGCCCATATGAAGTGTCCTTTTTTTATTTCTACCCACATAGGCTTATCTTTTTCATAATTATGAACCTTGGGATCATATACAATTAAGCTTTTATTTTTTTCTATATCCGGGTCAGGCACAGGAACTGCTGAAAGAAGTGATTTCGTATATGGATGCAAAGGATTTAAAAATAACTCCTCACTTTCCGCCAACTCCACTATATGACCTTTATATATTACAGCTATTCTATCCGATATAAATTTAACCACACTCAAATCATGGGCTATAAAAAGATAAGTCAAATCTTTCTCATCCTTAAGGCTGTTTAGCAAGTTTAATACCTGAGCTCTAATGGACACATCAAGAGCTGAAATTGGTTCATCTGCAATAATAAATTCAGGATTCATTACAAGGGATCTTGCAATACCAATACGTTGTCTTTGACCTCCTGAAAATTCATGAGGAAATCTTGTTATAAATTCTTTCAGCAAACCAACCTCTGACATTGCCTTATCTACCTTTTTTCTTCTGTCTGCTTCGTTATTAAAAAGTTTAAAATTATACAAACCTTCAGAAACTATATAATCAACCTTTGCACGTTCATTTAAAGAAGCCATGGGGTCTTGAAAAATCATTTGTACTTGTTGCCTATAAATATTTGATTCTTCTTTGGACAGCTTTTTATTAACTTTTTTCCCCTTAAATAATATATCTCCTCCGGATGTTGGATGAATTTTCATTATAGCCCTGCCTATGGTTGTCTTTCCTGAGCCACTTTCCCCAACAAGAGAAAAAGTTTCTCCTTTGTATATATCAAAGCTAACATCTTCAACAGCTTTAAATTCTTTTCCATCAAGCTTGAATTTCACTGTTACATTTTTTAATGAAACCAACACTTCCTTGTTTTCTTTATATTTATTAGAATAACTTATATTTGATTCGCTTTTTTTTGCATTGACATGATGTGACGCTTTTTCATGCAACAACCATGTCTTTGCATAATGCGTTTCTGAAACCTTGAAAAATGGTGGCTCAATAATGGAGTCAATAACCAACGCATCGGGGTTTCTTTCAGCAAATGCATCTCCTTTTATTTCCTTGTATAGATTAGGCGGCGTGCCCTTTATAGAATAAAGCTCCTTACCCTTCACTCCAAGCTGTGGCAATGAAAGAAGCAGTGCCTTTGTATAGGGATGTCTTGCTTCCTTAAAAATTTCATGACTTAAGCCATATTCAACAATTTGTCCTGCATACATAACGGCAACTCTATCTGCAACATTGGCAACAACACCAAGGTCGTGGGTAATATATATGACGCTCATTTCAAGCTTTGATTGAATTTCCTTAATAAGCTTTAAAATTTGGGCTTGTATGGTAACATCAAGAGCAGTGGTAGGCTCATCACAAATTAATATGTCTGGACGGCATGCAATTGCAGTGGCAATAACAACTCTTTGCCTCATGCCACCTGAAAATTCATGAGGATATTGTTTGTATCTCTTTTCAGCATCATGAATACCAACCTGCTTTAAAATTTCCAATGCTTCTTTTTTGGCTTCTTCCTTTTCAGTTCCTCTATGCCAAGTTATTACCTCTCTGATTTGTTCTCCAATTGTTTTTAATGGATTTAAGGATGTCATGGGATCTTGAAAAACCATGGCAATCTTTTTACCTCTTATTCCCAACCAATCTTTTTCCGTTTTAAATTCAGCTAAGTTTTTTCCATCGTATAATATATCTCCTGAGCTAACCCAGCCATTCTTATCAAGCATTCCCACAAAGGATTTTGTAAAAACACTTTTACCTGAGCCACTTTCTCCAACAATAGCAAGAGTTTCGCCTTTATACAAATCAAGAGATGCTCCTCTTACTGCTGTAAGGGTCTTACCTCTAAGATTAAATTTAATTTCAACATTTTTAGCTTCTAATATTTTTGTCTGCATTTTTCCTCCTACACATGGTTTTTAGGATCAGATGCATCCGCAAACTTGTTTCCAACCACATAAAATGAAACTGTTATTAAACAAAGAACACACGCCGGATACAGCATTTGGTATGGATAAAGCATAAAGTATGCTCTTCCTTGGTTTACCATATTTCCTAATGTTACGGTGTCAAGAGGGAGACCTAAACCAATGAATCCCAGAAATACTTCAGAGCCTATAGAGTAAGGTATAGTCAAAGCTGTTTCCATTATAATTAAGCTGATTAAGTGAGGTATTATATTTTTATTAACTATTCTCATTAAGGGAGTTCCTAAGCATTTAGAAGCAATGTTATACTCGCTTTCCCTAAGAGACAATATTCTGTTTCGCATGAATTTTGCTTCGCTTATCCACCCTCTTGATGCTAAGGCTATTACTATGGTAGCAAAACTAGGCTTCATGATATATGTTAAAAGTACTAAGTACACTGTTGAAGGAACATTAGTAATTATGTTGTAAAGTTCTATCATAAAAGGATCTATTTTTTTAACATATCCCCAAATTGCTCCAACAATGCTTCCCACACCAACCTCAACCAGTGCTATTACAAAAGCAAGCATTAATGAATTTCTTGTTCCATACCAGGTTCTTGCCCATATGTCTCTTCCAAGTCCATCCGTTCCAAATAAATGCTCAGCACTTGACTTAGCGTTCCATTGCTCCATATCCAATGTTACTTGATTTGGGTCTACCTTTGAAAAAACAGGATAAAGAAAGCTGAATAGAACTAGGACTGCAATAAGAGCCACTAAAAATCTTGATACTCTATTCTTAAAAAATGTGCGAATAGTTGACTTCCAATAAGAATAATTGGAGTAACCTCCCTCTTCTCCGGTCTTATCATTGAAATTGAGGTTTTCAAACATTTCATCTGTTAATCGTATACCTTTATAAATATTATCCATGCTATTCCTCGCTTTCCGATAATCTAATTCTTGGGTCAACCAAAACCACCAATAAATCTCCTAAAAATACACCTATAACAGATAGGGATGAATATATTAACACCAATATTTGAACCAAATTATTATCCATCTGCTTTATGGCATTGATTAATAGCCCGCCCATTCCCGGTATTGAATATAAATTTTCAATAATTAAAGAACCGGATATTATTAATAAAAAATCAGAAGGAATTCCTATGGCTATAGGCACTAACGCATTTCTTAAAACGTGATTTTTCATTATATATTTTTTAGAAAAACCCTTAACTTTTGCAAACTTAATATATTCCTTGTTTTCCTCATCAACCATGAATCGTCTAAGCCAAATTGCATACCAAGCTATGCTGGAT
>CAZJKK010000076.1:0-9287 GCA_964546605.1 uncultured Clostridia bacterium | reverse complement strand
AGGACATGAAAAGGGCAATGTTGAAAACAAAGTTGGATATCACAGGAGAAACCTTATTGCCTATGATACCCTCCTAAAGAAGGGAGGCTGTGCAAATGTTTAAAGAAGAAATTATTGAAGAGCCATTTCCATACGTGTTCAGCGAGCAGGATCTTTATGCAAATATTGAAAAAGATATTCGAAATTATTATGCTGGAAATTTAGACGTTACCATTAAAAGTCCTTCTGAACGTTGGCTAATTGAGCGTGAATATCTACAGAACATGTATATTGATAAATGCCACGAAATAAGAGAATTAGAGGATTATATAGAGGAGTTGGAAAATGTGCTTTTAAACATGACTTGAAGCCATATAGAATGAAAAAACACGTAATAGACTTTTAAGCACAGAGGGCAGCGAATTTTGGCGATTAAACCCTAAAGTTAATATTATGTCTGCAAATTTATGTATTTTATTGGTTTTACCAGTAAAATGTCTTTGCAATATTGAGGAAATTGTACTTGCAATATTGAGGACTTTTATTTTGCAACTTTGTACAAAAAGTTCTTGCTATAAATAGACGTAGATAACAAGACATCCGAAACGTACCCATGCCTTACTTAAAGAAACCGTTAAAGGTTTCGTAATTACACAATCTTGAATCGGATCCGAAGAACTTTTTCAATGATGTATTAGCATATTTGAGATAACAACAAGGATGTTGCTCTTATTTTTGTTTTTGAACTAAATAAGCACTCGAGTTGCCCCTCCCCTACATGGCTCTTTCTTACTTACTGTAAAAATATTAATATTACGAACAAGACTTGAACAAACTATACTTAAAGGTAAAAAGAACCTTAAATCACAGTATAAAACAAACAGTATTCGACATTTCAACGTGTCGAATACTGTATCTAAAAAATATACTTGTATTTTCATCAATAAGAACACGACCATAGTTTTTAAAAAGGCGTGATTAAACACGCCCTTGTTTTTGAATTAATAAGTTTTGCTTATTGAGTTTACTGTATCAGATTCTATAAATTTGCCAGAGCTATCATAGACTACACCTGTAGTCGAAAGTCTGTATGTTCCTTTTGAAACTTGTCTATTGGTTACATTAGTTCATTTCATTGTACCTTCTTTTGTCCAGGTAGCTATTGTTTCCCACCTATCGTAAGAGTTTAATTTTTGTAATTTCATTATTAATTCACTTGTACCATCATTTAAGCTTTGCGTCATGTTGCTTGTACATCTGGCTAATCCTGATTCATCAATTTCCATATAAGCAGATAATGACATCAAATTTATGTACATAGGTAAAATTTCTTCTGAAATTTTTTCATTAGTTGCGGCCATAGATTGTGCTCCTAATGATAATAAAATAGTTATTACGATGATCAAACTAATTGTCTTTTTCATGTTTTTCTCCTTTTATAATAGTGTTTATATATAAGACAATTTATATAATCAAAATGTAACATTTATTTTATCGACTCAGCTATTTTTAATAATTCTTCGTTAGTTAAGGTTTCATCATTGCTACTAATTACGATTGGGTTTCCGTGATATTTAAAAACTAAAGCAACATAGCCTGTTTTTCTATAAATATAGGCAGCGTTATTTTTTATTACAAAATTGGATACCTCGCAGTTTTCTGCATCAATATTAAACGATGTTTCATTATAATAAAGTGTAATATCGATCATTTTATTTAACTTATTAAAATAGGTTAAAGAGTATAAGTCAATTGTCTCAAAAGTGTCACCTTCAGTGTATCCTTGTGGTATGTAATTAGCTTCAAATTGCATAAAAAGCTTATCATTGGTTTCTTTAGGCTTAAAAGAAGCGTGTGTATCAAAATTTTCAATGTAAAAATTAATAACCTTTTCTCTGAATGCATCAACTGTTATGAACGGTATTACAAATCCTGATATTAGTACTAAAACAAGTGCTGCTACTTTTAACATTAACTTTTTAATTTTATGTTGGTTTTTAAATTTAGTATTTTTTTTACCTAATTGTTCATTTATCATAGAGTAGATTTTCTTATCAAGTTCATCCTGATTAGGATTTATTATTGTGTTGTTTTTTTCTAATATATCAAACAAATGGTTGTCTTTTTCTACAAGCGATAATGCGGCTTTTTTTATAAGAAAGTCTTCATTAAAATTATCAATATTGTTTTTACTCATGTTTCATTTCGCCACCTTTCAATCTTTGCTTTAACATATCTATAGCCCTTTTTTTATAAACTCGTATACTTTTGATATTTATATTTAAGGTTAATGCAATTTCGTCATAAGAAAGTTCGTCATATCCATATCTAAATATCAAGATAGATTTATATGGTTCCGGCATATGATTTAATGTTTCTTCTACTTCTGAAACACCAATCTTTTCAGTAAAATCATTATCTGCGTTATAGTAACTGTATTCTGAAATGCTGTCTATGTCAATAAATAATTTTTCCTTATTAAGATAATTAAGATATGTATTTTTAACCATGCTCATTAGATAGGACTTCATTTTATATCTATGTATTTTATTGATTATTTCTATTTTTTCGATTGCTTTTAAAAAAGTTGTGGAGACTAAATCACTTGCTATTTCGTTGTTCTTAGATAGCGTATAAGCATATTTCCATAAGGCTTTTCCATAGTCTTCGTATAATATAGTTACGTAGTCATAACTGTTTATTTTGTTATCTGTCTCATCTGCAGATGGCATAGTAAATAAAAAAAACATAAATTATCCCCCTTCATGCTGTTTATATAGCAAATTATACCATAAGTTTGTAAACTATTAAACGATATAATTATTTATTATTCATCTATTTAAAAAAATGTTACGTTTTCATCTTTTAAATTGTCTATAAAGTGAAGGTCAAAAAAAGTAAAGGAGTGATTCCGTTGATTGTTTAAGTTTTTAAGATCTATAATTTCAATTTTAAAATACAATATGAAAAGAGGAGATTTTATGAAAACTTTGAGAAAAATTTTATTTTTTGTAATATCATCAATGATGTTATTGAGCAGCAGTGTATATGTTTTTGCCGAAAACGATATTTTGCAAGACATTGGCACTGTTGAAAAAACTTCAATTTATATTAATAGAATGACCGATGTTGAAAAAGAAGCTGAACGTAATAGGCAAGTACAGGAACATTTAAATAAATTGAATAGTGGCAAATTTGTTATCCTAAATGATCCTGCAGACTATAAGACAGAATTTGCGACAACAAAAACAGTTATTGCTAGTGGATATGCTGGAAATCAAACCACATGGTTTAGGTTTAATACAGGCGGAGGATTTTGGTATTCCGAAAGCGGAGGACCAACAGTAAGTGTATCTGCTTCTTTTCCTAAACCATTCAGCGCTGTTTCATTTAGTGTTGGTTTAGGAAATAAGAGTACAACGGGTCTATTTGTTGATATCCCGAATGATGATACAGAAGGTTATTATAAACTATGGGTAGATAAGTATTATGAAATTTCACCTTATATAACATACAAAAGAGTTTGGGATGAATTTAATGGAGAAACATGGATCGAATACACAAGAGGTTATTCAAAAATATTGGATAGGGCAGATGTCTGGGCAAAATTAAGACCGTGATAAAAATTAGGAGCTGATTACAGCTCCTGTTTTTCTGTGTTGGTAACATTAATATATAGTAAATGATCAGATATTTTATGATATATATATATATCATTTTGCTTTAAATTAAAATAATAAATTTCATTATTGCTATGAACAATATATTCCTTTAATTCATTATTTAAAACATATATGTTGTCATGAGCTTTCTCATACTCGCCTTCTTGTAGAATATTAAATTGTTTGTATCTGCAATAGCTATTATCGCTAAAAACAAAATATTCTACATCTTTAGTTATTGCTTCAGCTTCTCCACTTATGTAAGTTCCTGTAATATTTTTATTTAATTGATACTCATTTAATCTTCCTTGTTTCTCAACATTTAGAATAAATAATATAGTTAATAGTGTTATTAGAATGATGTATTTATAGTTTCTTTTCAGATACACTTCTGAATTAATGATAATTTTTTTCATATAACCTCCGGCCTTTTTATAATATATTATTACTATAACAAATGTTACTCGATTTTTCTATCCAATATATAGACAGTTGTTTAACTCTTTTTGTAACATTAATTTGTAAGGGGGCCTATGAGAATAATTAAAGCCAGACATTCCTTTATTACATCATATTTTTTTCAAAGCTTGTAGTTTAAAACAAAGTTTGACTAAATCCATTTCATTAATCTTGCTCCATACAACAAAAATAATTAAATTTATTCTTTTGAATCACATCATTACGTTATTATTAATTGTTATAATTATCGTTATAATTTATATGCAAATTTTTCATTCCCTTCTTATAGACTAGCTGTTAGTAAGTACATCATCAGCTATACTTATATTATTCAAAAGCTTGTAATTAGTGAATAATTGAATTACAACTATGGATTGACATTTTTAATTGACCATTAAGGTTCAATTTTTGACTGATTTTTGGTGAAAAAAATGAATATTTTCCTTTGAAATTTTTATATTATATGTTATAATGAATAAAGAAAAAATAAATTATTTAATTCGCTAGGGGAGCTTAAATGCTGAGAATTTACCCTCATAACTTGATCCGGTTAATACCGGCGAAAGGAAGACGATCGTCGTAAATTATGAGTAAGCCCCCTCCCGCGAATATGGGAGGTTTTTTTATGTCAGGAGAAGTTTTACAATCATTTTTTGAATCTGTTCCAGGACAGATAACTACAGTTGCAGTCATATTCTTATTGTTAATCTTGGTTATGAGGACTAATGAAAAGAAAAATGATGTTTCAGTCTTAGTGAAGACAGCCATATTGTTGGCAATTGCATTTGTTTTAAATCATATAACATTGTACCGTATGCCCCAAGGAGGATCCGTAACTGCATTCAGTATGTTTGCAATATTTTTGGTAAGTTATTTGTTTGGACCTAGACAAGGGGTGCTTGCAGGCATGGCATATGGACTCATTGACTTGGTTCTAGCTCCATATGTTATCCATCCAATGCAAATATTTATGGACTATCCTTTGGCATTTGGTGCATTGGGAATAGGTGGATTGTTAAGAAACCAAAAACATGGAATGATTGCCGGTTACTTGGTGGGAGTTTTAGGACGATACCTGGTTGTGGTTCTTTCAGGCATTATATTCTGGGGCGAATATGCAGCTGAAGGTTTCAATGCTGTTAGCTGGTCATTTTTTTACAACATGACTTATATATTGCCTGAAGCCATTGTAACTGTTGCCATATTAATGATTCCTCAATTAAGAAATCTATTTGATAGGTTTAAAATTAAATAATCAACCATAAAAAAATGAACGGCGACGTCGTTCATTTTTTGTGTTATTTCTGAATTATGAATATTTAATGTTCATACTGCAGTTTATACAGTTTGTAATAAATACCTTTCTGTGTTAAAAGTTCTTGATGAGTTCCTTCTTCTAGAATTTCACCTTTGTGCATTACAATTATTTTGCTTGAATTTTGAATGGTTGACAATCTGTGAGCAACTATGAGAGTAGTCCTTCCCTTCATTATTTTCTTTAGTGCATCCTGTATTAATACCTCTGTTTCTGTATCAATGTTGGCAGTGGCTTCATCCAATATGAGAATATCAGGTTTAAATGCCAGTGTTCTTGCAAAGGATACAAGTTGCCTTTGACCTGCAGAAAATGCAGAACCGTTTTCTATAACATGCTCATTATATTTATTGTCAAGTTTTTGAATAAAATTATCTGCATTTACATATTTAGATGCTTCTATTATTTCTTCATCACTTATATTTTCATTTTGTAATCTTATGTTGCTTTTAACATCTCCTGAAAATAAAAATACATCCTGCAGCATTTGACCTATATTTTTTCGTAAGGTCGAGACCTTTATATTTCTAATATTTATTCCATCAATTAATATTTCACCTTTTTGAATGTCATAATATCTGCATATTAAATTTTGAATGGTTGTTTTTCCTGCACCCGTAGCTCCTACAAAGGCAACACTTTCTCCTGGGTTCACCTTAAATGAAACATCTCTTAAAATCCATTCATCTTCCTTATAAGAAAACCACACATTTTTAAATTCTATGCTGCCTTCAAAGCTGTCTATTTCAACAGCATTTTCAGCATCTTTTATTTCAGGCTCTGTATCTAACAATACAAAGATTCTTTCTGATGCAGCTGCAGCAGATTGTATAATGTTTAATTGCTCTGCCAGCTCTTGTATAGGCTCAAAAAACTTGCTTATATATCTTTGAAATACTATTATTGTACCAATTGTAATTGTTCCTTCTATAACCATTTTTCCACCAAACCACAAGAGTATGGAAGTGGCCGTTATATTCATGAGAAAGTTTGTAGGATTGTAAATGGCAAATGTAAATAATTGTCTTATGTGCTCTTTTTTTAACTTTTCATTTTCTTCTTTAAAATCTTCAAATATTTCATTTTCAACAGCAAATATTTGTACTATTTTCATACCTGAAACATGCTCAGAAATAAATGCATTCAGTGCAGATATTTTGCTTCTTATTTCTCTTTGTATTTTCATGGACACATTTTTAAATGTGAATGTAAATATTATTATAAAAGGAATAACTATAAAAGTTAATAGTGATAATTTTATGTTGTAGCTAATCATTGTAAAAATTATTCCTACAAGAACAAAACAGCTTTTCAATACATTTACTATAACAGAGGTGTACATTTCATTTAATGCTTCTGTGTCGTTTGTAACACGTGTAACAAGTTTACCTATGGGGTTATTTGTAAAAAAGTTCATGGAAAGCTTATTTAAATGAGAGAAAACTTCCATTCTTATATTATAAATAATCTTTTGCCCTGTCTTTGCAAGAATCATTGCTTGCAAATAGTTTAATACAAAAATTACAGCAACCGATATAGTATAAATTAAGCTAATTCGTAATACTCCTTGAATATCGTTTTGCTTGTTTAAATTAGTTATATTTTCTGCATTTTTATAAGAAGATAAGAATTTATCAACTGCATCTCCCAAGAGTACAGGCTGATAAAGTTCAATTGCCACAATTACCAAAATAATAGCAACAGCAGCTATAAACTGTAGCAAGTATGGCTTAGCATACCTAAGAAGTCTTATATATAAACCTTTATCTAATTTTTTCTTTTCCATGATAGCCCTCATTCCTGCTCATCCAGCATTTTTTCCAGCAATTGCTTTTCATAAATAGAGTGGTAAAGAGATTTGTTATCCAACAACTCCTTATGAGTGCCCATTTCTATGATTTTTCCCTCGTCAATTACTAATATTAGGTCAGAATCTTGAATGGTTGAGATTCTATGAGCAATAATAATGTTGGTTTTACTGCCTCTAGTTTTATTTAAATGATTTAATATTTTTTCTTCTGTGTCAGTGTCTACTGCCGATACAGAATCATCCAATATAAGTATTTCAGGATCCTTAATTAATGCTCTGGCAATGGATATACGCTGCTTTTGGCCTCCTGATAAGGAAACTCCTCTTTCACCCATAATGGTTTCATAGCCATCCTTAAAATCAATTATGTTGTCATGAACTACGGCTGCCTTTGCAGCTTCTGTAATTTTTACTTTATCATCTTCTCTAAGACCAAAATCAATATTGTTAGAAATAGTATCAGAAAAAAGGAAATTATCTGTTACATTTGTTGAAAAAAGAAAGTTATCTTGTGGCACATAACCAATATTTCTTCTAAGCACCTTTAGTGGAATCTTCAATATATCTGTATTATTTATAAATATAGTACCTTCTTCAGGGTCAAACACTCTTAAAAATAAATTCACCAATGTTGTTTTTCCGCTTCCTGTATGTCCTATTATTCCAATGGTTTGTCCTTTCTTAACTGTAAAATTAATGTTTTCAAGAACATATTTATCAGTATCCGGATATTTGTAATTTAAATTTTTTACAATTAAATCTCCTGAAATATTATCTATATTAACAGTATCCTCGGTGTCAGAAATTTCAGCTTTTTCATTGAGTATTTTTTCAATTCTTTCTAATGAAGCAGCCCCCATGGTAAAAATATTTATCATCATTCCAATAGCAATCATAGGCCAAACAAGCATTCCTAAAAAGGATATGAATGCAGTAAATTCGCCTAATGTAATTGTTCCCTGAATTGTTATATAACCACCGTACCCAATGGCTATTGCAAGAGCAAGGCCGGATATGGCGTGCATAAATGGATGCATTAATGTATATAGTTTTAAAAGCTTCATGTTACTATTATATGTATTTTTGTTTGTTTTTTCAAAAGAGTCTATTACCTTAGCTTCTTGAACAAAGGACTTAATCACCTTGATTCCAGATAGTTTCTCCTGCACAAAGTCGGATAAATCTGAAAACGCTTGTTGTTTGTTTGAAAATCTGCTAAACATTTCTTTTCCCATAAACTTTGTAAACAACGCAATTAATAATAAAGGTATAACTGCTACAATAGTTAAGGTAAGGTCAATTTCTGTAACCATGTTAAAAAGTGTAAAGCTGCCTAAGGCTATTACATCAAATAATGTTAATATTCCTTGAGCTAAAGCCATGCGAACTGCATCCAGGTCATTAGTCATATAAGCCATAATTTCTCCTGGGGTATGTTTTTGATAGTATTTATAGGACATTTTCTCTAAGTGGCTGAACATATCATTTCTAATGTCCCGCTCAATACTTCTGGATGTACCAAAAATAAAAAATCTCCATAAAATTCTTCCTAAATACATTATTCCTGCTATTATAAACAGAGTTACAATTGAAGATTGTATTTCGTTCATGGCAATATTATTAAGCTCTATACCATCAATTACATTTCCTACAATAATGGGAACTCTGGTTTGTGCTAAATCTACTATTACAAGAGCTATAATGCCCAGTATGTAGTTTGAAAAATATTTTTTGAAGTATATTCGCATATACCTGCTTTTCATAAATCCAATTGATTTACTTTTTTTGACTTCTTGCATTATGTACTCCTTAAATAAATTTGTCCTATTACATTATACTCTTTTTAAAAGTAATTCCAACATTTATTTAAAAACAATTTTCAAAATAATGAAATTATTATAGTGTGTTAAAGATAGAAAAGAAAAAGAAATAAAAAAATCCACAGCAAGAAAACCGTTGACAAGCAAAATTTTTTGTGATAACATCTATCTATTCTAATTAAAGTTTTGGAAGCTTAGCTCAGTTGGGAGAGCATCTGCCTTACAAGCAGGGGGTCATAGGT
>CAZJKK010000075.1:0-9324 GCA_964546605.1 uncultured Clostridia bacterium | reverse complement strand
AACAACTGTCTGTTAATTTAATAGTTTTAATAAAATTATTTGACAATTTTAAATCTTACTCATATAATAAAAGTAAGGAATATTGGTTTCCTTACATGGATATTTTTAAGAAAGGAGTGTATACTTATGTTAGCAGTTAAATTGAAAAAGAAGGATACGTATATGGAAAAACGCCGAATTAACATCTCAAGCAAACGACAAATAACAATACCTGCTAAGTATTTTGAGGCTTTAGGTTTAGATAAAGAACTTGACTGTATATGCTCAAATGACATGTTGATTCTAACACCTGTAAAAAAAGAAGACCCTGCTTTTGCTGAAGAAATTTTAGCAGATTTGATTTTGCAAGGTTATTCAGGTGAAAAGTTATTATCCGAATTTAAGAAGATTAACCGCATGGTTAGACCAGCTATTGAAAAACTTATTGAAGAAGCAGATGAAATAGCAAAAAAGGCATCTATTAATTATGTTGATCCAACAGATGATATCTTTAGTAATGAAGAAACTGGGGAATAGTAAATGCTTCCTGTAAGTTATACTCCCAATGCAGAAAAATACTTCAGAAAACTTAAAGATAAACAACTTAAGAATATTTTTAAGGAAGCGATAAATAGCATCCGAGAAAATCCTGATATCGGGGAAGCTAAAATCGGCGACTTAAGTGGAATTTTTAGTCTAGATGTTTATTACAACCGAACAAACTACGAGCTGGCTTATAGAATTTCACAACTTGAAAATGGTGATATGGTTGTGATTATTATGGCTGGTACAAGAGAAAATTTTTATAAAGAATTGAAGCGATACATGAAGTAACATTGTATCGCTTTTTTTAATGGGGTTAGATTATGACAATTTTATTCTATGGTATACTTTCTTTCCTCTTTTAATTATAACTTTTCCGTCTTGGAAATCTCCTTGTGCAACTGTTGCATTGACATCATCAACTATTTTGTCATTAACTGCTACGCCTGATTGCTCAATTAGTCTTCTGCCTTCACTTTTAGTTTTAATTAAGCCGGAAAGCATCATAAGGTCGATAACTGTCATGCCATCTCCTAATTGTTCTAAAGTGATTTCTGTTGTAGGCATGTTTTCAGAATCAGTACCTGCACCAAACAACGCTCTTGCTGCTTCCTGAGCTTTTAACGCATCTTCTTCAGAATGGATTAGCTTTGTAATTTCAAATGCAAGTATTTCTTTTGCTTTGTTTATTTCTGAGCCTTCCAAGCTTCCGAGTCTTCTCACTTCTTCCATTGGAATGAATGTTAAAAGTGCCAAACATTTTTCCACGTCAGCATCATCTATATTTCTCCAGTATTGGTAGAAGTCATATGGTGATGTCTTGTTTCTATCAAGCCATAATGCTCCCTTTTCAGTCTTGCCCATTTTCTTGCCTTCTGAATTGGTTAAAAGTGAAAATGTCATACCATATACTTGCTCGTTAGCTTTTTTTCTTGTAAGCTCTACGCCACCTAAGATGTTTGACCATTGATCGTTTCCGCCTAGCTGCATCTTGCATCCGTATCTTTGATTCAATACGTAAAAGTCATAGCTTTGCATAAGCATGTAGCCAAATTCAAAAAATGTAAGTCCTTGTTCCATTCTGTTTTTGTAGCAATCTGCTGCAAGCATTCTGTTAACTGAAAAATGAACCCCTACATCCCTCATGAACTCCAAGTAATTCAAAGGTAAAAGCCATTCTGAGTTTCTTGGCATGAGTGCTTTTTCATCAGTAAAATCTAGGAACTTTTCAAATACCTTTTTAAAGTTTTCCGCATTCTGAGTTATTGTTTCAAATGTCATAACTGAGCGCATTCCGGTTCTGTCTGATGGATCTCCAATCATGGTTGTTCCATCACCTAATAATGCTATAGGTCTGTGTCCATGCTGCTGCATTATGCTCATAACCATTATTTGAATAAAATGGCCTATGTGAAGACTGTCAGCTGTTGGATCAAAGCCTATATAAAATGTTACTGATTCCTTTCCTAAAAGTTCTCTTATTTCTTCTTCATGAGTGCACTGTTCTATGTATCCTCTTTCTTTCAGCACATCAAATACATTTCTCTTTTCCATAATTCCCTCCTATTGTTTGTTATTGTTTTAATACTTAAGACGATATTCTCATCGCCGTCCTGGGCATACAAAAAGGGTTATCCATCCTGAAAGGACGAGATAACCCGTGGTACCACCTTAATTTACAACATAGTTGCCTTAATTTGCTTTATCGTGCAAATCTCCGCTGCAGTTTCCTGCAGTAACTCAAGAACCGTAATTCGCATTTTGTTCTGAAGGTCTCACACCACCCGACCATCTCTCTTATTTTGTAACCAAAATGTCACTTTATTTCTCTCATTGTTATGATAATATGTATTTAAATGAAATGATAATATAAATCTTTATTAATGTCAAGCAAATATTCTGATTCTAAAATAAGGAATTTTTGAAACATAGTGTATAATTTTAGATTTATGTTGCCAATCTAATTAATAGATTCTTAAGTGTTTATGGGTAAATACAATGTTTTTGTCATATTGTTGTATTTATTTTTTTGTTTTTGAAAATCATGTAATATTTTTGACATATTTTACATTAGCAGAAATTATTGTAGGTTTAAAAAAACGATTTTCAGTGCTATACTCTTTTCATGACGTAACACTCATTAACAAGTTCTAAAATTTCCAAAGAAGCAAGGGTATCCTGCTTCTCAAAAATCTAAAGACTTATAGGAGTAAAATTATGAAGAAGAAAGTTTTAGCATTATCATTATCAGCAGTATTAGCATTATCATCAACATCAGCTTTTGCTGCAACAACAAATTGCACAAACGTAACTAAATATGATTTCAGTAATTTATTAAAAAATTATACAAGCAAGTATGCAGCTGGAAATGTAACATATAAAGTTACCGTGAACGGAAAAGCTGTAGACTTAAACTCAGTTAACTGGAAAGAATTATTAAATAATTCAAAGCCTGCAACAACTGCACAAGCAGCACCTAAGGCAACTACACCGGTTGAAAAACCAGCAGCAACTACACCTGTAGAAGCTCAAAAGCCGGTTGCACAAGCACCGGTAGTACAACAACCGGTTGTTCAACAACCTGTTCAAAAACCAGTTGCAGAGCAACCAGCAACACCGGCGCCAGCGCCAGCACCAACTAACACAAATACATCTGTTTCGTCATATGAACAAAAAGTAGTAGAACTTGTAAACGTAGAAAGACAAAAAGCCGGTTTATCAGCACTTAAATTAGATTCATCAATGGCTAATGTAGCTAGAATGAAATCAAAAGACATGGCTGACAACAACTATTTCGCACACCAATCACCAACTTACGGAAGTGCAGGAGACATGCTTTCTAAATTTGGAATTAAATGGTCAGCATGGGGTGAAAATATTGCATCAGGACAAAAAACACCTGAAGCTGTAGTAACAGCTTGGATGAACTCTCCTGGACACAGAGCAAATATACTTTCAACTAACTTCGGCAGAATAGGTGTTGGCTACGTTACAAACTCTAACGGAACACCATATTGGACACAAATGTTTGCAAACTAAAGAAGAAAGACCTGAATGACATAATACGAAAACGGTAGGACAACCTACCGTTTTTTTATTAAAAAAAATCCACCAATTAAAATTATTTATAAACACATTTCTAACACATTTATTCATTAAGATAGCCATAAAGAACTTAACATTATTACAATAATAAGGAAGGTATGTATGAAAAGCAAAAAAATATTATTAATAGCTGTTATTGCAGCAGTTTCAGCTGTTGCGGCTTTTGGAGTTTATGCAGCGACCAGCAATAATTCAAAAGATTTAAATAGTGATAGCCTCCAAAAAGAAATAGAATATACAGTAAAAAAAGATAACATTTCAATTTCTGTTTCAGAAAGCGGCAGTATCAACCCTGAAGACAAAAGAACTGTTAAATCAGAAATTGATGGCACTGTTAACGGAATTTTTGTAACTGAAGGAGATTTAGTTGAAAAGGATCAAATTTTAGTATCGTTGCAATCAGATACTATTGACAACTCAAACACAGAAATAAACAATATTAATTTAAATATTGAAAAAGCACAACGAGAATTAAAAGACTTATATGATAGTCAAGGTAAATTAAATATTTACGCTCCCTCTTCAGGTGTCATATCAAATTTGAACATAGAAGTTGGGGATCAAGTAAATGCCAACAATAATATTGCATCAATTAAGGATACAGATAACTCTTATATTGAAGCATATTTTTCAGAATCTGAATTTAATAATATTTCTGTAGGAGATAGTGCCTCAATCTTTATGACAATGTACTTTTCAACTGAAACAGGAACAGTTACAGAAAAGAATTATACTCCTGTTCAAAAGGGTGGAGGAACATTCGGATATATGGTAACAATTAAAATGAACAATCCCGGAGGCTTCAGCACGGGAGATGCTGCTCAAGTAACTGTTAAAAATTCATCCGGCAGCTACCAAGCGATGGAAAACGGAAAAATAGTTGATGCAAAGTCAGAAAATGTAGTTTCTAAAGTAAGCGGAGAGGTTAAATCAGTTAATGCTGAAAACGGCAAATACATTAACAAGGGTGACATTGTAGCAACAATTGAGGGAGATGACATAAGCCTTCAAATAGCAGAACAAAAAAATGCCATAGCAAATTATCAATCTCAGTTGGGAGATTTAGCAGAAGGGGATACAATTTATTCCCCAATGAAGGGAACTATACTCAAAATTAGTGTAAATGAAGAAGAAGTGGTTGACAGAACTACTGCCTTGTTGACTGTTGCCGATTTAGATAACATGGAAGTGATAATTTCAGTTGATGAACTTGATATTAATAAAATAAAATTGGATCAGCAAGCAACCATATCATCTGAAGTTTTTCCAAACGAAAAATTCACCGGAAAGGTTTCTAAAATATCCATGGAAGGATCAAGTCAAAACGGTGTTACAACTTATGATGTAACAATTAAGCTTGATGACAGAAAACAACTTATGAGCGGAATGAATGTGGATGTAGAAATATTAGCGGAGTCAAGAGAAAATGTAATAACAGTTCCCATTGATGCAATTCAAAAGCTAAATGGAGAATATTTTGTTCAAGTGAAAGATTCTTCAGGTAACAAGACAGATGTAAAGGTGGAATTAGGTCTGGCAACTAAGGATAAAGTTGAAATCACCCAAGGCTTAAAGGAAGGTGATGTGATAGTTTATAATGCTGTTCAATCACAAAACATCAATTCAAATCAAATGATGGATATGAGAGTTCCCGGCATGGGAGGAGGCGGTGCTAATCGTCAACCGCCATCAGGAGGAAATAATTAATGATATATTTAAAGGATATTACTAAGACTTACGATATGGGCTCCGTTCAGGTACAAGTGTTAAGAGGAATAACTCTTAGTGTAAAAGAAGGTGAATTTTTGTCCATAATAGGACCTTCTGGCTCTGGAAAATCTACTCTCATGAACATGATTGGATGCCTTGATGTGCCAACAACAGGAGAATATTATTTAGATGGCAAGGAAATAAGTACCTACAATGAAAAGCAATTATCTAAAATCAGAAATCAAAAAATAGGTTTCATATTCCAAAAATTTAACCTGTTGCCTAAGCTTTCAGCCCTTGAAAATGTTGAACTTCCTTTGATATACAGAGGCATGAACCAAAAAGAAAGAATGAAAAAAAGCATTGAAGCTTTAGAAAAGGTTGGTTTAAACGACAGAATGAGCCACAAGCCAACAGAGTTGTCCGGTGGTCAACAGCAACGTGTTGCCATTGCCAGAGCATTGGCAGGAGACCCACCGGTACTTCTTGCTGACGAACCGACAGGAAATCTGGATTCTAAATCTGGAAGCGACGTCATGGAGTTAATACACGAGCTTAGCAATGAGGGAAAAACCATTGTACTTATCACTCACGACATAGATATTGCAAATGAGGCACAAAGAATTGTAACAATAAAAGACGGTTTGCTTCTTAACAATGCATGAGAAAGGAAAAGAATTTGATATGAATATTAAAAGTGTAACAAAAATGGCCTTTCAATCTATTTTTTCAAACAAGATGAGAACTTTCCTAACCATGCTTGGAATAATAATAGGAGTATTTGCTGTTGTTGTTCTCATATCCATTGGGCAAGGAGCAACATCAGGCGTTACTGAAAGCATATCTAGCATGGGCTCAAACATTATAAGCGTCAATGTATTTGACAGGAGAAAATCAATAGATTTTAAGGATATAAATGAATTTAGCAAGCTTGAAGGAGTAAAAAGCGTAACTCCTGTTTACAACACTTCTGCCACTGTAAAGTATGATTTAGAAACAACTGATGTTTCTATTACCGGGGGCAACGAAAATTATATGAGCATCAACAATTATGAAGTGAAAGCAGGCAGAGCTTTAACACCAGTTGATGTTGATTTCAGAAACAAAGTGGCCATAATAGGCAGTACAACCTCAGAAGATTTGTTTGGCAAAGACAATCCCATAAATAAGGAAATATCTCTTGATGGGGAAAAATACACTGTGGTAGGAATATTAAAGGACAAGGAAAGCTCCATAGCAGGAGATTCAAATGACATAGTTATAGTGCCTGTAACATCTTTAATGAGGCAATACAGCACAAATCAAATTAATTCCATTACCGTACAGGCAAAATCAGCTGAAGAATCAATAGCTGCAAAGGAAAATATTGAAAGCTTTTTACTTGATTATTTCGAAGATGAAGATTCCTACAGGGTTTTCTCACAGGATGAAATGCTTGAAACATTAAGTGATGTAACAGGCATGCTAACTGCAATGCTTGGCGGAATTGCAGGGATTTCCCTGCTGGTTGGAGGCATTGGAATTATGAACATAATGCTTGTAACTGTTACTGAAAGAACAAGAGAAATAGGAGTAAGAAAAGCAATAGGAGCAGGCAGAGCCAACATAATGATCCAATTCTTAATTGAATCCTCAGTAATGAGCGGTGTGGGAGGAATTATAGGAGCAGTATTGGGGATGACAGCCTCCTATATCATAAGCGACATAATGGGCATAAGTTATGTGATTAACATTCCCGTAATTTTAGGAGCGTTTTTGTTTTCGCTGTTTGTTGGAGTATTTTTCGGATTGTATCCAGCCAACAAGGCTTCAAAGCTTAAACCGGTGGATGCATTACGATACGAATAACATGGTGTGACATCAGGGCTGTTCTTTTTAAATATAAAAATGTGACAATAAGGAAGAACCATCCCCATTGTCACATTTGACTATTTTACTTCTAGAACTGCGCCTCTGTTGCCGGAGGTTACTAGGGCTGCGTATCTTGCCAGGTAGCCTGTTGTAATTCTTGGCTGTCTTGGCTTCCAGTTTGCTCTTCTTTTTTCTAATTCTTCATTGGATACTACAAAATCTATAGTGTTTTTAACCATATCAATTTTAATAGTATCCCCTTCTTCAACCAGTGCAATGTTGCCGCCAACTGCTGCTTCCGGAGATACGTGTCCTATGGAGGCACCTCTTGTGGCTCCCGAGAAACGACCATCTGTAATTAATGCAACGCTCTCTCCTAAACCTCTTCCCATTATAGCTGATGTTGGATTTAGCATTTCTCTCATTCCAGGACCGCCTTTTGGTCCTTCATAACGAATAACTACAACGTCTCCTTCAACTATTTTTCCTGCGTTAATTGCATCTATTGCATCTTCTTCACAGTCAAATACACGGGCAGGTCCTTCATGAACTAGCATTTCTGATGCTACTGCAGAACGTTTTACTACGCATGCATCTGGGGCGAGATTTCCTTTTAATATAGCAATTCCACCTGTTTCGCTGTATGGATTTTCTATTGGTCTAATTATATCGTGGTTCTTGTTGATGCAACCTTCTATGTTTTCACCAACCGTCTTTCCAGAACACGTAAGCAAATCTGTTTTTATGAGACCTTTTTTGTTTAATTCATTCATTACCGCATATACTCCACCTGCTTCGTCTAAGTCCTCAATGAATGTGCTTCCTGCAGGTGCAAGATGACATAGGTTTGGAGTTTTTGCACTTATTTCATTAGCTATATCAAGATTTAAATCAACTCCTGCTTCATGTGCTATGGCTGGTAAATGAAGCATGCTGTTTGTTGAACAACCAACTGCCATATCAACTGTCAATGCATTTAAAAATGCATCATTTGTCATTATATCTCTTGGCTTAATGTCTTTTTCAACTAATTCCATCACTTTCATACCTGCATGCTTTGCAAGCCTTATTCTTTCAGAGTATACGGCAGGAATAGTTCCATTACCTTTAAGTCCCATTCCTAACACTTCTGTTAAGCAGTTCATGCTGTTTGCAGTATACATACCTGAGCATGAGCCACATGTAGGGCAAGCCTTGTTTTCATATTCTTCGACTTCTTCCAAGGAAATCTTTCCTGCATTGTATGCACCAACTGCTTCAAACATATCAGAAAGACATGTTCTTTTGTCCCCCATTCTGCCTGCAAGCATAGGTCCGCCGCTTACAAATACAGTGGGGATATTCACTCTCGCTGCTGCCATTAAAAGTCCCGGAACATTTTTATCACAATTTGGAACCATAACAAGTCCATCAAAAGCATGAGCCATTGCCATAGCTTCTGTTGAATCTGCAATTAACTCTCTTGTAACAAGAGAATATTTCATGCCTTGATGTCCCATGGCTATGCCATCACATACTGCTATTGCCGGAAATACAACAGGTGTTCCTCCTGCCATAGCAACTCCCATCTTTACAGCTTCAACGATTTTATCCAAGTTCATATGTCCAGGTACTATATCGTTTTGTGAACTTACTATTCCTATTAATGGTCTATCCATTTCTTCTTTAGTAAATCCTAATGCATTAAATAAAGAACGGTGGGGTGCTTGTTGCACTCCCTTTTTTACTGAATCGCTTCTCATTTTTTCCTCCTACTTTCAATTTTAAATAATCACAGTATCGTTCACCAAATTATTTGCTCCTAAAGTCGCATAATTTGGGAACTCGTTGCGTTTGACCTACCGCTATTTTTCAGAAAAAGACTCTGAAAAATAGGGTTAGGGCAAAAAAAACCTCTCGTCGCTAAACACATCATAGATATGTTTAGGGACGAAAGGTTTTTCGTGGTACCACCCTAATTTGCGTACGCCTCATCAAGTCGAAAAATTATATTTTTGAACTCTATCCTTTTAACGCAGGAATACGTCCTGACTTACTCGTTTCAGTCGGAAGCTCGGGAGTGATTATTATACCTTGTATCACCGATTCTCACCAACCATCGGCTCTCTTGAAATACTTAACAGTACTTTTGTCTCC
>CAZJKK010000074.1:8244-9656 GCA_964546605.1 uncultured Clostridia bacterium | reverse complement strand
TGCATTAAGAATGGCTGCAATTATCACAGAAAATAATGGTATCATAAAGAAATTTGTTAAGATTCTTGCAGGCAGGAATGCTAAAACTCCTTTGCCGTAAAGAACTGACAAAAAGTAAGTGTTTAATATTATTGATGTTATAAGCTGTGTAACACTTACAGTAAATACAATCTTGTTCATATTAAGGTTATTGTTTTTTGAAGTTATTTTTATTGGTAATATAAGATATATCACAACAAGAGCAAAAAAACCTATAATATAAACTGGGTTTAACATTTCTCCATCATACATAATGCCACCTTCAAATGAAAGCAAGCCATTATATATAAATACCAGAACAAATCCTACAGACAATAAAGAAATGAATATTGTATTTAATAAATTGTAATTAATATTTTTCTTTATATATTTGTAAATTAAACCAGGAATAAATCCAGTTAATGCACTTACCAAAGTAAATCCCGGAAAAAAGGGACCTCCCGGTTTAGCCATAAAGTTAATAATGTCTGCACATGCACCTGTTAAGAAGCCTGTTGCAGGTCCTAACACAATGCCTGAAAGCATTAAGGGTATTGATGCAAAATTAATTCTTAATGCGGGAATGCCGGCCAAAGGTATATATAATTCAAATACAACCTTTAAAACCAAGCTCATGGCTATAAAAAGCCCTGCTCTTACAATAGTTAATGATGTAAATTTTTGTGAATCAGTATTACTCCTCATAGTATCCTCCTTTATTGAGCAATAATACCTCCGCACCAATATAGGAGAGAATAAAAACTCTCAAATACAGCGGAAGCGACAAGATACCGCAGACTATGTCTTTCGTTTAAGGGCGACATCCCATCCCCTAACACTTAACGCATCTTATCTACTCTGAATATTTTTTTTAATCATAGCATTAATAGTAATATTTGTCGATACATTTTTGAATGTTAATATTTTAATTTTTATTTATATGCAGTTGACGCACATTATTATATGCAGATAGTCAACCACTAAAATTAGACAAACAATATGTAAAATTTAAAAAAAATGTTTTAAGATGCTTTTAATTGTTAAAAAATGTGGTATAATATATAAAAAAATTTCTTGGAGGAGTACTATGGCACAATTTTTAAGTGATATTGAAATAGCTCAACAAGCAGAAATGCAGGTAATAAACAACATAGCAGAAAAGATTGAAATTCCTGATAGATATGTTGAAAACTATGGTAAATATAAAGCAAAAATCGACTTTAGATATTTACAAAACGAGTTAAAAAATAATGAAGATGCAAAATTGATTTTAGTGACAGCCATTAATCCAACACCTGCCGGAGAAGGAAAGACCACAACCACAATAGGTTTGGGAGATTCACTTTCAAGTTTAGGCAAGAAAACAATTATTGCACTTCGTGAACCATCACTAG
>CAZJKK010000074.1:420-8234 GCA_964546605.1 uncultured Clostridia bacterium | reverse complement strand
GGGAGGAGCTGCCGGAGGCGGATATGCTCAAGTTGTTCCAATGGAAGACATTAACCTTCACTTTACAGGAGATTTCCATGCCATAGGGGCAGCAAACAATTTGTTGGCAGCCATGCTGGACAACCACATTCATCAAGGAAATGAACTAAACATCGATACAAGAAGAATTGTGTGGAGAAGAGTTGTTGACATGAACGACAGACAGCTAAGACACATAGTTGATGGTCTTGGCGGAAAAACTGAAGGAGTAACAAGAGAAGACGGCTTTGACATAACTGTTGCATCAGAAGTAATGGCTATATTCTGTTTATCCAATGACATAATTGAATTAAAGGAAAACTTAGCAAAGATAATAGTAGCATATACAAGAGATGGAGAGCCTGTAACAGCAGGACAATTAAAGGCAGAAGGAGCAATGGCTGCACTTCTTAAGGATGCTTTAAAGCCAAACTTAGTGCAAACATTGGAAGGAACTCCTGCATTCATTCACGGTGGACCATTTGCGAACATAGCTCATGGTTGCAACTCAGTAATTGCAACAAAAATGGCAAGTAAAATAGCTGATTATGTTGTAACTGAGGCAGGCTTCGGCGCAGACTTAGGGGCTGAAAAATTCATAGACATTAAATGCCGCAAGACAGGTTTAAGACCAAGTGCCGTTGTAATAGTAGCAACAGTTAAAGCGTTAAAATATAATGGAGGAATAGCAAAAGCAGATTTAGGTGCAGAAAACCTTGAAGCTTTAGAAAAAGGATTACCAAACCTGCTTAAGCATGTGGAGAATGTTACTCAGGTGTTTAAGCTTCCTGCAGTAGTTGCAATTAACAGATTCCCAACTGACTCAGAGGCAGAGCTTAACTTAATAAAAGAAAAATGCAAAGAATTAGGCGTAAATGTGGCACTATCAGAAGTATGGGGCGAAGGAAGCAAGGGTGGAGTTGAACTTGCAGAAGAAGTTATAAGACTTGCTGATATGGAAAGCAATGTAGAGTTTGTGTATGATTTAGAATTACCTATAAAGGAAAAAATAAAAGCAATAGCAACAAAACTTTATGGAGCAATCGATGTTGAATTTGCTCCAAAAGCAAGCAAAGAAATAGCAAATTTCGAAAAGCTTGGCTTTGGAAATCTTCCAATATGTATGGCTAAAAATCAGTATTCATTAACTGATGATGCTAAAATTTTGGGAAGACCTACAGGATTTAAAATTACTATTAGAGACATAACTATATCAGCAGGTGCAGGATTCATGGTAGCACTTACAGGAGATATAATGAAGATGCCTGGACTTCCTAAAGTACCATCTGCAGTAAATATAGATGTTGATGTGGACGGAAAAATTAAAGGATTGTTCTAAAGATAAATATAGCCGGTTTAATGAAATTAAGCCGGCTAGAACTATGAGGTTAAGAAATGCTTACACAAAAATCAAGCAGGGAATTTGCTGCATTATTGGCATCAAAAAATCCGGTACCTGGTGGCGGAGGGGCTGCGGCTTTAGTTGCTGCCTTAGGTGTTGCTTTAAATTCCATGGTAGCGAATTTTTCTATGGGCAAGAAAAAGTTTATTGATGTTAAAGAAAAGCATGAGGATTTATTAAAAAGAGGAGAAGCCTTAAGGGAAAGACTTATTTGTTTGGTAGATAAAGATGCTTTAGTATTTGAGCCATTGTCAAAGGCATATGTAATGCTGGCAAACACAGAGGAAGAAAAAGTAGCAAAGGATATTGAGCTTCAAAAATGTTTAAAAGTTGCATGCTCAGCTCCTATGGAAACTTTAGAATTAACCTTCGATGCAATTAAAATGCATGAAGAAATTTTAAGCTTATCTTCTAAAAATATTATAAGTGATGTGGGTGTGGGAGTACAGTGCTTAAAGGCTGCTTTAAACAGTGCTTATTTAAATGTGCTTATTAATCTAAATTCTATAAATGATGAAATATACATACGAAAAAACAAGGAACGAGCAGAAAAACTTTTATCAGAAGGAAACAAAATTGCTGATGAAGTTTATGCTAAAGTATTAAATACTCTAGGGGGGTAGGATATGGGAGAACTATTAAAGGGAAAGCCAGTAGCAGATGCTATTACAGTTGAAGTAAAAAAAACAGCAGAAGAATTAAGAGCTAAAAATATAATTCCAAAGCTAATGATAGTGAGAGTGGGAGAAAGACAGGATGACTTATCCTACGAAAGGGCAGCAATTAAAAGAATGGAAACATGCAACATAGATTGTGAAGTTACCACCATGCCCGAAGACATTAGCCAGGAAGAATTTATATCTAAATTGCAAAGCGTTAATGCTGATAACACAGTTCACGGGATTTTATTATTTAGGCCATTGCCAAAGCAAATAGATGAAAATGTTGTAAAACACATTATCTCTCCTGAAAAGGATATTGATTGCTTTAATCCTGCCAACGTTGCGAAGATTGTGGAGGGAGATACATCAGGATTTGCTCCTTGCACGCCAACTGCAGCAATGGAAATATTAAAATATAACAATATAGAATTAAAAGGCAAAAGAGCTGCAGTAATAGGAAGATCCTTAGTTGTAGGAAAGCCTTTGGCAATGCTTTTGTTAGGAGAAAATGCGACAGTTACCATATGCCACTCAAGAACTTCAGAACTTGCCAAAGTAGCGTCAGAAGCAGATATTTTAGTTGCTGCCATTGGCAAAGCCAAAATGATAACTGATGACTTTGTTAAAGAAGGCGCTGTGGTAATAGATGTGGGTATAAATGTTGATGAAGAAGGAAATATGTGTGGAGACGTTGATACTGAAAAATGCAAGGATAAAGCAAGCTTCATAACCCCGGTTCCTGCAGGAGTTGGTTCAGTAACAACAGCCGTATTGGCAAAGCATGTTTTAAAGGCTTGCTGTTTAGCTAACAATATAAATTAAAGAAAGCTAGCAAAAATCAAGAATACACCCATTTTGGGTGTATTTTTATATAATAAGGTTTGTCATTCAGAGGACGAAGTCCGAAGAATCTCATTGTTTGAACTATTAGGAGATTCCTCACTACGTTCGGAATGACATATAAAGAATTATTTGTTTAATAAAGTTATATTTATTAATCTTTATTTCTAGCCACAGTAACTATTAATACTCCTGTCAGTATTAACACGCAAGCTATTGTGTTTCTTAATGTGATGGGTTCACTTAAAATTAAAATTCCAAGTATTACGCTTGTTATGGGCTCAAACATGCCTACAATGGACGTAACAGTTGGACCTACATATTTAACACCAATGGGTATAAAGGTGTTAGCTAAAAATGAAACGAAAAATGCAACTAAAGTTGTATAAATCCAGCCAATTGGTGTCATGGAAAAAACAAGGTTCCCGCTTAACATTCCTGCAATAAATAAGTAAACGGAAGAAAATACAGCCATATAAAATGTTATTTTAAATGGGTACATGGTATTTAAGCCGCTTTTATCCAAATAAAGTATGTGTGCTGTAAAAAACACGGCAGACAACAAGGCTAAAGTAACACCAGCCAAAGAGAAGCTGCCTTCAAAAAACATAGCTACTCCCACGGTTGACAATACTAAAGCTGCAATTTTTTCCTTGCTGATTTTTTCTTTATATACCAATATACAAATTGCAGTAACCATAACAGGATAAATGTAATGAATGGTTGTGCTCATTCCCACAGATATATAATCATATGCCCAATATAAGGTGAGGGCAGTCAATGTTGGGCCAAAGGCTGATTGGAGAGCCAACTTTTTAATTTCTTGCTTGTTTATTCTTATATCAATATTTTTATATTTTAAAAAAACAAAAATAACAGGTATGGCAAGCAAGTTTCTGTAAAATGTAAGGGAAATGAAGTTGCTTCCCTCCAAATAAGAAAGCTTACCTAAAATGGGCGTAAAACCATATATAAAGGCTGCCAAAATACCAAAAAGGATTCCTTTGGTTTTATTCGTTGTATTTAATTTATTTTCCACAGCATTTTTTATACTTTTTGCCTGAACCACATGGGCAAGGGTCGTTTCTTCCTACCTTTTCTCCGACAATAACTTGTTTTGATTTATTGTATTCTTTTTTAATATGTTTTCTTTGCTCTTCGTCAAATATGTTGTTCCATTCTTCCATGCCATAAAGCCATTCAGCTTTAGCATCATGCATGTTGTATAAAAGTTTTTCCCATTCAAACTCAGCTTTAATTTGAGATTCCTCAGTTAATGGTTCTAAATCTAATTCTTCTTTAAAGCTTGTGTTTGCTCCATCAAGAAATCCTATATATTCCATAGCGGACATTTCATTTTTCTCGGCTAATTCACCTAAAGTTCCTTCTATTACAGGATTTTTTGATTCAAGAATTTTCTTGTAGCATTCAGCTTCTTTTAGCATATAGGTTTTGAAAAATTCCTGATATTCTTCTTGTGTAGTAATTCCTTTTAAATTTTCATTCCATTGTGTATATAAACTCATGGTTTCTACTCCTCTAAAAAATTTTCTATGGCTATTTTAACAGTATTATAATGAAAATTCAAGATAAAAAAGAAGAAAAACGCCGTTAAACGGCGTTTAATGATACTATTGTTTTTGTTTCAATAAATCTCTTATATCTGTTAATAACTCTTCAGTTGTTGGCGGTGCAGGTTCTGCCGGTGCAGGTGCTTCTTCTTTTTGCTTTATGAATTTTTTCTTTGAATTGTTGATTAATTTAATAAATATAAATATAGAAAATGCAACAATTAAGAAGTCAACGACATTTTGAATAAAATTACCATACATTATTGCCGCTTCTGGTTTTACTACAACATCTCCATCCATTACAGCTTTGCTAAGCACATACTTTAATGATTTAAAGTCCATACCTGCCAATGCATATCCAAATATAGGCATAATTAAGTCATTTACTATAGAGGTTACTATTTTACCAAAAGCCCCCCCCAAAATAACACCCACTGCTAAATCCAGAACATTGCCTTTAAAAGCAAATTCTTTAAATTCCTTCCACATAATTAGTCCTCCTAGAGACAATTGCTATAATAATTTCGTCTAACATTATACCCAATATCTATAAAAATAAAACAAAATTTTTCAAATGTGTTAATTTTTATATTTAAGACCATTACTTGTTAAACCCAACTCAAAACTGTCATCATAGGAAATGTATCTTACTCCGTTTTCCATTATGATACCTTCTTTTGCTTCCTTGCAAACTACGAACACAGTGTTCTTTTCTGCCGCTTTTTCTAATATTTCTTTTAATATTTTAACCTCACGTTCATCATAAATATTATCCAGTGATGAATTTAAAGTAAGAACCAAGTTTTTATCTTCATAGTTCATAAAGCTTTTAATATTGTTCCACATTGTTGTGTTGCTTGCACTTAAGCTTCCGTTTGCAATAACTCCGTCAAAATAGATAATATCATTTGAACTTCCTAAAAGCTCCTTGTTGCTGTCCTTAACCACAAGCTTTTCAGCTGCATCAACTGATTTTGATTTTAATGGATCAGTTATTTGAGTTTCTTCTGTTAAGCCAAGCTGTTTATCTTTTGGTTCGTACATAATTCTTAAGTTGTCTATATAAATAGTTCCAGTATCCTTTTTAGTTTCATTTATTTCTGCAAGATAAATATTTTTTAAGGTTACAGGGTATGAGGTTCCTTCAGGAATATGAGCTTCAACCCATTTCCATCCTGTCCAGTTTACTTCATCTGCAAATGTAATTTTTATTTGATTGTTGTAAGCATCGGTTATTCTTGTTCTAAGCCAGTGGTTTTTTCCGTCTCCATAAACCCACATGCCTATGGCTAAAGGCTTATCCTCAAGCTTTATTCCTTCGCCATCCTTACCAAATTCCACAAAAGCGATACTTTGGTCAGTCATTTTTGTAAAGTCATAATTAAGTTTTAAGGATTTGTTACCTTCCTTAACAATGCTTTCTTCTATGGATATACTACCCTCTGAGCCTTCAGGATACAAGGTAAGCTTTAAGCTATTCAATTCTTCAAAGCGCTGCAATGTTTTAAATCTATACCCAACCTTTACTTGTATGTGCTTTACAGCATCTCCCACAGATAATGTTATGGCACCTGTGTTGCTTATATCTCCGGCTGTAAATATGCCGTTTTCAACCTTGCCTACGCGGTTTCTGTAGGAATACACCACATATTTTTCAGGAATATACGCTGAATTTCCATCTAAATCATTACCAAGTATTTTCCCTATTTGAAACTTTTCACCAAAACCAAGTGTCACTGAATCTCTCTCAAGCTTTAATGCAACAGGCGCAGCTAAAACATTAAGTTCAATTTCTCCTTCAGCTCCGTCTATTTCAGCAGTAATTGTTACATTGCCTGATTTTTTAGGATAAAATACATTGTCTACGATTTTTCCGGCACCTTGAGGTGAAACTTGAAAATTAATATCCTGAGCATTTACTTCGATAGGTGTAGAGTATTCATTGTAAAATTTAAGCTTTAACCCAACCTCTGTATTGTTAAAAACAGAACCTTGTTCAGGAATAATTTCAATTTCTTCTACATTGTTGCTTACAGGAGAAGTGTTAAATACTCCCACACCGGATGCAATTTTTCTTTCTCTTCCATCAGAAGGAATGTTAACTATAGTAATATTAGAATTTCTTAAAAAGTCAACGCCCATGGTGGTTGAACCGCCGCCATCCATGTTTACGGCATTGTATGCCCCAAGACCAATCATTATGTCAGAAAGCTCTGTTTGCTTCACTCCTACATAATCCTTGTGTCTACCGTCTATAGTAACCATTATCATTTCAGTGTTATCTTTGTTAAATCCAATTGCTGTACGAGGATTTGTTCCCAAAACTTGACTGCTTATATCATTAACCTTACCATCTTTAACAAGATAATTTAATGCACCAAATGCCCATTCTACATTATCAGGGCTAAAATCAAGCTCTATATTTAAAGAAGCCGGCTGTCCCTGAATAAATGAATTTAACATATTTGCCATGGTTGTTGTATTGCAGGTCGCAATAACATACCCATCTTTAGGGATTATAGTTGATGGCTGGTTTTTTCTAACCTCTGAAACTGTATTGTCCACAACTACAACTTCCACTATGTCTTTTTTGCCGTCATAGCCTGGAGATGTAGCATTCCAATCACTTGTAAGCACAGTGGGACCCCAGTCCAAGGACGATGTCTTATTTAAAACAATAACATTGTAGGGTGTTGAATCAGAGCCATACAGTGTTATTTTCGGATTCCATACTGAAATATCAATTTTTTGGTCTTTCAGCCTTGATACAGTTGGATAGCCGTCTTGGTAGGGCAAGGGAGTTGTAATTATTTTGCCATTCTCTATTAAAGGCCCATATGTATATGTGGGATCTCCCATGTAAAAGAAGTCTCCATTAACTGCTGCTGTTGCACCGGAGGACTTTATCATAGAACTTAAAGGGGATCTGTTTGAAACTCCTTTTTCATTGGTAATTGGTTCTATTTCTGTGTATGTATCAGTTAAATCAGCACGGATAACATTTATGTTCATCCATCCTGCAGATGTATATCTTTCAATTCTTTCGTAGGTTATACCGGATGAAAGCTTTGTTTGCTGTGATAAATCATGCACGGTATACAGGCTGCTTCCATAGGCGTATGAGCTGAATAAAATCGCCAGAGCCGCAGAAATAGCCGCTATTTTCTTAATAACCATTTAATCATTCCTTCCTTTATAATTGTTCATTTTGTCATTTAAGGCGCAGGGTCGAATCTCCTGTTGAAATAATGAGATTCTTCGGGCTGTGCCCTCTGAATGACATACCCATTATAACATAAATTTAATGCACTTTTTATTAAA
>CAZJKK010000074.1:0-410 GCA_964546605.1 uncultured Clostridia bacterium | reverse complement strand
TGTTCATTTTGTCATTTAAGGCGCAGGGTCGAATCTCCACCTAACCCCTTTTCATTATAACATAAATTTAATGCACTTTTTATTAAATTACTATTAATAAAAAAGCAATATTTAGTATTACAGGATATTTTTATATAGACGAAAAAAATATAAATTTGTTCCCTAATTCCAAACTTTTATATGTGAAGGTAGTTGTCTAATATGATATAATAAATACTAAAGGAAATAAAACCTAATCGGTTTTATCAGATTTGATGTATTTATTGTATCGGTGTGAAGCAAGCCGTATTAACGGCTTGCATTTATGATATAATGAATGCAAAAATAAAACAAAGACTACCGTTTTTGTCATTACTAAACGTCGGAGGTTCACATGAAAATTATTGCAGGTCGTGCTAAGTCCGGTAAAA
>CAZJKK010000073.1:0-9662 GCA_964546605.1 uncultured Clostridia bacterium | reverse complement strand
CGTCTCTCTTGATAAGAAGTTTTTCTATTTAATTGTTATTTGATACTTTATACTAACAAATCTTTTTTGTCAACCTTTTTTTAAAAATTATTTTTATTATGCATTTTCAATTATGCGATTTATTTGATCTTCCAATTGTTTAATCATGAATTCTTCTGTTACTTTTTCTTCATAAAGCTTTGACATGGCTTTATCTGTTTGATTTTTTGTATTTTTAACTGCATCCAGCGATTTGCCTATTTCCGACTGAACAACCCAGTCAAATATTAAACCGTCAAAAAAGTAATCAGCAAAAGTTTCAAATGTTCCAATTGCTATTTCCGTTCCTGTAATCATGACAATATCGGACATTTCTCTTTTAAATCTTCCTAATGTTCTTTGTGCTTCCTCAGCATAATGTCCTGCTTCGTCCACATGGCTGTACTTCACAGCAGTTGTTAAAAATCCACCGCCTAAAATATCAACAACACCCCAACCTTCAGCTTTTTCAAGTTCCTTAATGGTATTTTCTATAGCCTTTAATGCTTCTTCTCCAGCCTTTATAGCTTCATCAATTTCAATGATGTTTGCCTTCATGCTTTCTTTTCTTTGAATTAACTTTTTTAGCTCATCACTTGTTTGTTTATCTTCTATATTTATGGCTTCAAGCTTTTTATTAAGCAAAATGTCATATTCCATTTCACAGCTTTCAACCTGATTAAGCTCGTCTACGAGCCTCTTTGTTTCTGCAATTAAAAAATCAACGTTATTTTTACACTGATCGTATTTTAATCTAATCTTTAAAAGATCTTGTTTTTCCTTTTCTAGTCTTTCTTCTTTAGTTCCTAATATAGCATAAAATAATGAAGTTATATTCGATGATTCCAATTTTAAAACATCTTCATTTTCCTTTTCAAGCTCTGCAGATAGCTTGTTTAATAAGAGCTTTTCTTTAATCAGGTCCTGCTCTGTTTGTTTTAGCATTATATTCAACTTATTCTTTTTTTCCATACATTTTTTAACATAGCTTAATCTGTCATTATAATCGGGATTCATATTAGTCTCCTTTATTGCATGTGTTTCTTAATGTTGCCTTATACAATAACTTAATATATTCTTAATTTTTTAAATTATATCACATATAAAACAATGATTCAAACAGTATTTAGCCTGTAATCCAAGGAATACGTTGGCCTTTTTATTTTTTTATTGAATTCGCATATGCATCAGTATATAATACAGTAAACAAATATAAAAGGAGGCTTAATAATGGCTATAACTAAAGACATGATAATTCGCGAAATCATACAGACTAATCCAGAATCTGCAGAAATACTAATGGCACATGGAATGGGCTGTGTTGGATGCCCTGGCTCTCAAATGGAAACATTAGAAGAAGCTGCAGCAGTACATGGAATGAACTTAGAGCATCTGTTAGAAGCATTAAATAAATAATAAAAACCGACGCTATTTTGGTTCAGGTTCGATACTTGTTTTATATCCTTATAAGAAATTTCATTTCTAATGGGATCTCTTTAAATCGAATTATTTTCATTAAGAAAATTCTGAACATTCATAGTGTCGGTTTTCTATTTTAAAAGCAACTAATTAACAGCTGTTTAATTATATTGCTTATAAACATATTATTGACTGTTTTCTGAATAATACTATACTAATAATTTATCAAATTAGTTAAAATCTAGATAATTATAATGAAAATTCTTTAATATTGTCCTGCCATAACTCCTGTTGCATTGCTTGCTCATGAATTTCAGAAAATATTCCCGGTAATCCTCCTGTATGAAGAAGCATAACATTTTTTTGTTTTGGAATTTCACCCTTTTCAATCATTTCGATCATTCCTCTGAACACCTTGCCTGTATAACAACAATCTAGAATTATTGCTTCTTCCCTTGCCATAAGGTATACATATTCCCTTGTTAAAGGGTCTGGAACATTGTATGCAATTCCCACATATCCATCTTCAATCCACATATCATCTTTTTTAACTTCCACACCTAGCTCCAAAAACTCATTTGCCTCTTTGATATAATTCACTTTTTCCTGCATTTCAGATTCATTTTTATGAGAAACACATATACCTATAGGCTTAAAATCAGCGTCAAAATATTTTGAACCCAGGTACAATCCTCCGTATGTACCCACAGAGCCAAAGCCGGTAAATACATAATCCATATTTAATTTCATGGACTCTAGTTGATCCTTTATTTCCTTAGCAGCCATTACATAGCCTGCAGCACCTATGGGGTTACTGCCTCCTACAGGAATTAAATACACCTTTTCTCCTTTATCCTCATACATTTTCAAAACCTGAGCAGTGGTTTTATCCAACAGCTCCTTATATTTTGCTTTTTTTATTTCTGGTTTTTCATTTATAAAGCTTGTGTCATCCATGAAAAACAAGTCAGCACCCATCATTTTATCAAGTATCAAATTGCCTGTTGCCATTTTCGGTGCGGGTCCATCCATAATTATTCCGCATTTTAAATTAAATCTTGCTGCCACTGCTGCAGTAAGTCTTCCATGGTTAGTTTGAGGTCCACCATAGGTAAGGAGGACTGTACAGCCTTTATTTAATGCATCCTTCAATAAATAATCAAGCTTTCTTAATTTATTTCCTCCGCAAGCATATCCTGTCAAATCATCCCTTTTAATATAAATGTTTGTATTGTACTTTTTGCTTAAATTTTCAAGCTTATGTATAGGTGTATTGTAAAAACCTGTTTCTATTCTCTCTAAATTCTCTAATTTCATGGTAGTCCCCTCCTATTAATTCAATTCAAAAAATACAGTCCCGTAGGACTGCAATTTATAACAATTCGTCTAATTTACTTTTGTTAAAACCAACAACTACATCTTCGTCAACAAAAATTATAGGAACTCCCATGTAGCCCATTCCTAAAAGTTCTTTTTTTGCTTCAGGATCTAGAGAAACATTTTTTTCTTCATATTCATAGCCTTTTTCCTTTATGTATTCTTTTGCAGCTGTACAGTTTGTACAAGTTGAACTTGAGTATATTTTTATATTTTTCATATTTTCCTCCGTTATTATTCGTATATTTGTATTAATAATATTATCATATTTGACGAAAAAACTCCATAAATATTTGGATTTTATATTTCACAAATAATTAAAAGATGAATAATATGAACTATGCATTAGGCAAATTATGAAAGGAATGATATAATGAAAGAATGCACTATTTCTATAAAGGCTCCTGAAAATATGCTCAAAGGAGCAGGTATTCCAAACACTTCATTTGTCCCGGCTTACATATATAGCTTCAGTATTGAACTTAAAAATAATACCAACATAAAAAAGCTTTGCTCCATGAGCTCTACATTAGGAAATGGAGTAAGATACTTAAATAATCTAGAACTCAGCGGACCAGACAAAGAAATATTAAGCAAAATATCCATTGTTGAACCTTCCCCTCAAATAGGAAACAACAATGTTATTGTATTTGCCAACAATTTCACCTTGTCACCAAATTCTGTAAACATTATTACATTTAATATTGCTTTATGCGACAAATCAACTGCGGATTCCTTGGAAAATACAGGTGAGAAATTACCTCATAAAGCTAAGGTTAATTACTATGCTCATTTAATACATATGGATACGGTGGATTCATGCAAGGCAAAATCATATGTGTACGATTTTATAATCGAAGCAAGCTGTGACAATGAAACAATTAGTGCCGGAGATACTACAAAGCTTTATGTACATTGCAACTCAGGACAGTATGACCTAACAAGAAGTGTATACTTAAGATGTATTTTGGATGAAGGTCTGGAATTTGTAGGAGATTCAAGCAACATTCAACCACGAAACATATATCCCTTTAACGGAAAAACAATTTTAAAATGGGATGTTGGCAGTCTTCAGCCTTCAGAGTCAAGAAGAATTGGCTTCATGGTGAAGGTTAAAGGTGATGTTGAAAAGGGAACGGTTCTAAATGTTAAAATGAATTCTAATTGTATAAACAATACAGAATATACACAATGCCCTTACAGCACCCGGTGCAGTTTAGTTGTTGAATAGCAAAAAACCCGTGTCTACGGGTTTTTAGTGTTGTCATTATTAATTAATCTATAAATACTTTTTTATAATAATCAAGATCAAGGATGCCTGCTGATACTTGAAATTTATTTTTAACCTTTTCGCTTATATTTTTTATATAAACTTCATCAACATTAAACCCATCTCTTGAGACAGCTTCTCCTGTCCTGGCATTATAATATATTTTGTCTGTAATCCAGCTTCTGTCCTGAAAAATTACCAACGGCTCTTGAGGAGATAAAATATCTCTGCCCATTAAAAGCCTTGAATCATACTCAATTCCCATTAAATTTGAAAGTGTGGGTATAATGTCTAGACTGGAAGTTGGCTTGTTTATTTCAACAGGATCCATACCTTTGGACCAAAGCAAAAATATTCCTTTATATAAATCAAAATCCGTCTTTATTTCTTTACCTGCCAGCTCTTCCATTTCCTTATTTGTCAAACCATATGGGTAATGGTCAGGGCTTATGGCAATTAAAGTATCCTGTGCTATGCCCTTTTCCTCCAGTTTAGAAATGAGCTTTTCCATAGCCTTATCAAGCTCTATGTTACAAGCCAAATACGCCTTCACATTTTCAGAATAATCCAAATGTTGAACCAATTCTTTATTCTTATATGATATATAATTCGAAGAAAATGTATATTGCAGGTGGCCGGATACAGTCATATAGTATGTATGAAATGGCTGCTTATCAATATATTCATCCACAGTAAGTTCAATCATTTCAATGTCAGATTCAGGCCATGTTTCAGTAACGTCAAGACCATTGCCTAATCCCTTGTATTTATATCCCATGTTTGGATGAGATTTATCTCTGAAATAATAATCAAAGTAATGGTTGTGATATGCTTGAGTCTCATAACCTACTTTTTTCAACTGATTACCCATAACAAGGGGCATATAATTCATTGATGATTTATAAAAGCTCCAAACACCTTCCTTTGGCAACAGACCAGTGCATGCCACATACTCTCCGTCTGATGTGCTCACTCCCCAAAGTGGCGTATAAAATTCAGTAAACTTAAAGCCCTCTTCTTGCATCCTATACAAGGTTGGGGTTAGCTCTTTATCTACAACATAAGGCGAAAACCCTTCAGCTGTGATTAATATTAAGTTTTTTCCTTTAAACATTCCGGTATATTTGTTTTGTTCTGTAGGTTCCTCGTTTTTAAAATAATCATGTAGCACCCTAATATTATTATTGACTTCATTTTTACTCAATTCATCAAAAGGAATATTTAATATATTGTACTTTACTGGTACATTTAAATTTTCCTTCAATTCTTCTTTAATTTCTTCAATTACTTCATTATCCTTCTCAATATTATCAAGATTGATTGGAGAATTAATATCTTCATATTCCATAATTTCAATATCATTAAATTCCGAGGCAAGAACCTTATTATTTTTTAATATATTTTTAATATCCAGCCTTGCTGTTGTTAAAACTCCAAATTTATCTATGGAATTCTTCACCAAAAAAGAATCCTTGTACAAGTATGAAGCACTTAGCATTCCTTCATCCATTGAAAGCACTAACACAATAACCACAACTTGCAAAGCTGCTGTTAATACCGCTGTTTTAATAATAACTTTTCCTGTGTTTTTAGAAATTATAATTTTTTTATGATAAACAACTGTTAATATTATTGGGAGCAATATGAATATTAATGGCACGAGATTGTTAATTATAGCATCCATCAATATGCTGTAAAATTGAGCTGCCTTTTTGGCACCTATGAAAAAGTAAAATGAAGCAAAGGTTGAAAATATTTTATAGTAAATCATTTGTGCTCCATAACAAAACGTTAAAAATGCTATAATACTCAAAAATATTTTCTTATTTGTTTTTTCTTTAAACCCTGTAGAAATAATATATAACAAAAGCCCAATAGGTACTGAAAATAGGCACATTAAAAGAAAGCCTTCATTAAATACTTTATCATAAGTACTTATTTTTAATACAGTTTCAAAATAAATTATTAATAAAGGCATGAACATTGCTTTTAAAATATTTCTTAAATCATGTTCCATTACAAATACTCTCTTAAACTCCTAATTGTATTGCCATTGTATCCTACAGTTGTTTTTGCATTATACATTGAGCTTATTATTGACTCTTCCACTGCTTCAGCAACAGCCTCAAAAATTCCTTCTATTGCATCTTCATGTATCATTTGCATACTAATTATTTTTTTATCTGAATAATGATTGATTTTATTGGCAGTTGTAAATGCTATGCATATATCTCCGCTGCCATTTCCAAGATATGAACCTGTTCTTGCCAATGCAACTGTTGCACGCCTAGAAACTCTTTTCAGCTGTCTTTCATTTAGAGGAATATCTGTTGCGACAACAATAATTATAGAGCCCTTATCCTTTTCTTCTTTTATCTTATCCAGATTATCTTTTTCTTCTTGCTCACATATTTTTTCACCAATTTTTTCACCGTTAATAGTAAAGTATCTTTTAGAGCCGAAATTAGACATTACTATGGCACCAATTGTATATTCCTCGTTATCAAATTCTATAACTCTAGAAGCTGAACCAATTCCGCCCTTTAGGCCAAAACATACCATTCCTGTTCCTGAACCTACTGCACCTTCTTCAAATATATCAGATGCATTGTTAATTGCTTCAAAAACATGTTCTTCTTTAACATGAAGACCTCTAATATCATTTAATCTACCGTCGTTGCATTCTGTCACCACCGGGTTAACTGTGCCTGTGGTTGTTCCTATGTCTTCATTTCCTTCAAGCATGTAGCGAACTAGTCCTGTAGTTGCTGCTCCAACACTTAGGGTATTTGTCATTATTATAGGTGTTTCAATGGTTCCAAGCTCCTCCACTTGTATTAATCCAGCGCTTTTTCCAAATCCATTTATAACACAGCAAGAAGCCATTACCTTTTCCTTGAATAAATTGCCTTCATGAGGAAGTATTACAGTAACACCAGTCTTTGCTGTTTCATTATTAAGTGTTAAGTGCCCAACCTTCACCCCTTCCACATCTGAAATTAAATTTCTTTTTCCTTTTTTAATATTTCCTATACTTATACCGCTGTCCTTTGTTAAGCCCATGTTTTCTCCCTTTTTCCCATCATGCATACGAGAATGAAGAATCCCATGTTTCTCAACATAAGATCCTTCCTTTACAATATGAACACAATAAGATTACAGTGTCAATATTTTATACTACATTTATGAGTTTTTCGTTGTTTTTAAAATTTTTAATATTTCGAATTATTAATTTTTCCCATCTGTTTTTATTGCCTTTAACTAATGCAGAGGCATGAGGTGTCAAGTATGCATTATCCAAATTCCACAAAGCATCATCTTCAGGCAGAGGCTCCACCTCATATACATCAAGACCTGCATAGGAGATTATCTTGTTCTTAAGAGCTTCCCATAAGTCCTCTTGATTTATAATACTTCCTCTTGCTATATTAATAATTGAAGAAGTTTTTTTCATAAGCTTTATGTTATCTCTGTTAATCATATGATATGTTTCTTTGTTTAAATCAGCAGTAACTATCAAATAATCACTTTGAGACATAACATATTCTAACCCTTCCTTGCCTGAATACACTTCATCAAAGTAAGGCATTGATAATACAGGAGTTCTCTTATATCCAAGTATTTCTACACCAAACATACTGAGTCTTTTTGCTATTTCTGTTGCAATTGAACCAGTACCAATAATTCCTATTGTTTGACCATTTAGCTCTGTCCTTTTTAAACTGTTATCCCAAATGTGAGTTCTTTTATTTTCTATGTATTTCAATGCATTTGTTGAATGGATCAAAATTTTGCACACAACATCCTCTGCTATGGGTATTGGAAAAATATCTTTTCCATTAGTGAGAATAATTCCTCTTTCTCTAATATAATTAACATCAATCATGTCATAGCCTGCTCTAAATAATTGAAGCCACTTTAAATTAGGAAGCTTTTCAAGAATATCTTTTTTCATTAAATCAGGTTCGCCAATTAAAGCATCTGCATCAGGGCAATCACTTGGTTCAGTATAAAATTCAATTTCAGGAAATGTTCCAGATATTGTTTCATAAAAACGTTTGTCTATTATTATTTTCATAAAATCTCCTTTCTAAAAAAGAAGGCACCATCGTACCTTCTGAGTATAATTTATATTATCCTAAAACACTTTAGCTGTAGCAATATGCCACAATATGATAATCTGAAGGCATTTCATATGATTTTTCAGGTTTTCCAAATATCCAATTCATTTTGAATAATGTGTTATCAACAATAAGCTTGAAATAAAGCATTACTATTCCTGTGTCTATTTTTTCTTCATATTCATTAACACCTTCATCTTTTCTAAGTGCTAAAATAACTGTTCCATCATCATATATAAATCTCCAAGGCTGTCTGTTTTTAGTTGAAGGAGACAGTCTGGCATAGAAAAATGCTTCAAGTAAGCCTAAATTAGTTAATTCATCTGGATCTGCTTTTTCACCAAACTTATTCATATAAACAACATCGCTTATTCTAAGTCTTTCAGAAACATTATCTTCTACTATGCTTACTTCGGCTTTGCTTGGATTATATTCTGACACATTTTCAACAATAGTCTTGTTTTTATTGTCATCAAATCCTAAAGATATTAATGCAACCAGCTTTTTACCTGATTTAATATTTAATTTTTCTTTAACTAATTCTTCGTCATGTATTGTAATCCAGCATGAACCAATTCCAAGCTCAAATGCTTTAAGTCTTACATCCTCTGCTGCATATCCTACATTTTCAATGTAATGCTCTTTTTCTTCAGATAAAAACAACAAATAATGAGGTGCTTCAATCATATTGTCATTGTAACCGGCAATATTTTTTAGATTTTCATATACTTCGGCCTTATCTTTAAGCATTGTTTCTATTTCAATACCCTCAACCAGCCTTTTACCTCCATGGTAGTATTCTCTTAGCTTTTGGATAACTTCAGGACTTACGCTTTCTTCCTTATAATCTCTCACTGATTTCATTCTTGCAATTAAGTCTTTATAAATCATAATATCCTCCCAAATTAATATATGTTACTTATACCCATAATACATATATTTTAACAAACATTTTTTAGAATTGTAATCTAAAAATAAAGTTCTCCAGGTTCATCTAATTTATCCAATCCGTCATTTCATTTCTATATTTTATATTTTAACCATTTTATTAATTTTACACTCTTTTTTCTTTTCTGTCCACAACTTTACAGCTTTTATGTAGTAGGCGCAATCATGGTTCATCTTGCATATATTAATATGATAATTGTTATTGAACTTGGGGTGATATTATTAAATCAAAAACTAATTATACTCAAATAAAAGCTTTACAATTTCCTATACCGGGAGAACTATTTCCTAATGCTGTGGTTGTACCTGATGAAATAGTTGTCCACCTTGGTTTGCCGGATGAAGAAGCAGAAAATATTACAATACCATTTATTGATTATATAAAAAATGTTGCATCAAGTGAATTATATCCATCTTGGCCTGAAAATGCTTTACGTGCAAATATTCATGCCATTGTTTCTGTTGCTTTAAATAGAGTGTTTACCGGCTGGTATAGACTAAAAGGGTAT
>CAZJKK010000072.1:0-10010 GCA_964546605.1 uncultured Clostridia bacterium | reverse complement strand
GTAGCATAACATTTTTTATGACTAAATTCAATCATTTAATTTTAAAACTTTTCAGAAATGTACATGTGTATATCATATTATCCGAGTGACTATAAGCTTCTTCATTTGATGATAATATGATGATTAATCAGTATGCCATTTTATTTCATTTTTTATATTCAAAATAATATACTATTGACAGCTTTATTATGATATGCTCTTTGAAAGCTTGACAATTGAGTTATAAATATAATTTTTGCCAAGATGTATGTTTACGATAATGGTTATAGGTATGCACTATAAACGCTTAAAAAAAATGGGCTTAGAAGATCGGATCATACCGATACATGAATTTAATCTCCATCATATGAAATAAAAAATAATATACCGAGATTATCAGGATTATTAGAAGATACAAGATGATCTTTTATATCGTAAAAAGCAGCAAATTGAAATTTTGAATATTTATTAATTACAAATATGTAAGATATGTATTTTGCCCGGGGCAAATCTTGGAGTGGACAATATTCAAAACCTAACTAACGACCAATTGATTTTCCATGTTTTTTCTGCTATCATAAAAACATAAACCAACGAACTTAAAGTGAGCGATAAACATGAGAATTATTATTTCACCAGCAAAAAAGATGAAGATAGATACGGATTCTCCACTGGATATGGGTACACCTGAGTTTATGAAGGAAACAGAGGTGCTTTTGGAGTATTTGAGTGGGCTTTGCTATGAGGAAGCAAAGGATGTATGGAAATGCAATGATAATATTGCAAAGCTGAATTATGAAAGAATACAAAGTATGAATCTCTATACAAATTTGACACCTGCCATACTTTCGTATGAAGGAATACAATATCAGTACATGGGACCGGGAGTATTTAGGAGCTCAGAATTTGATTACATAGAGGAACATATGCGGATTTTGTCAGGCTTTTACGGAATGCTGAGACCCTTTGACGGGGTTACGCCTTACAGGCTTGAAATGCAAGCGAAGTTGCAGTTTGGAGAATTTGATTCTCTTTATGATTTTTGGGGTAAAAAACTGGCTGATGAGATACTTTCTCAGAGTAGCTGCATTATAAATCTTGCATCAAAGGAATACAGTAGGTGTATTTCTGAGTATATTGATAGCAGCATAAGATTTATCAGCTGTATTTTCGGAGAAATGAAAGGAAAAAAAGTCATTGAAAAAGGAACTCAGGTAAAAATGGCTAGAGGAGAAATGGTACGATTTATGGCTGAAAATAAAATTAAAAATGTGGAAGAAATTAAATCGTTCGATAGACTTGGTTATACTTATGATGCTAATCTATCAGATGATTGTACATATGTTTTTATAAAGAAAATAGTTTAATGTTTCTGATTGATAAGATAAAAATGAAGCAATAGAGGTACTGTAAAACCGGAATTACGCTATTAGGTGCAGTGAGAGCAATACGATCCAAAGACCAAATTATGAGATATGGGGTGTTAAAACTTTAAGGTCCATCCACAGAATTTAGTAAGGAGATTGTTATGAAATTAGATAGAATAAATTTCATTTAGTATTTTTAATGTATGTTTTAGTAAATGTTTTTAATGGAGTGAGTGTCTAATTTATTTAATTATACTTTTCATGTTTTATGCTATGGAATATCTTTTTGGTTAGTAGAACTTGTAGAAATTACGAACAGAAAAGACATAAGATTCTTGGAGGTTGTAATGTTTCGAAATCTCATAAAGAAAGCAGATACAGAAATAATTGTGATAAAACCACCGGAATCCCATCTAAATGAATGGGGTGGCGTTGGATTGGTCTTCTATGTAAAAAACGAGAAAGGGCTGTTATCTACTAAATATGGTTACTTAGAAAATTAAGCATTGGCCACTTTAGTCTTCGGAGATATACCACTTATAAAGTTCCAAGCGGATGAACCCTATTTTTGCCCGACATGTGAAAAACTTGTTGCTGCCGGATATGGTCTTAATATGAGTGACCAAAAAGTGATATCTGAGTTACGGGAAGTTTTAAATGAAAAATTTATATCATTAGAGAAGTCACTTGAAAACCTTCAGTTTTTATTTGGTTTATTGCCATCAGGATACTATGCGCTCGTTGATGCAGAATTGTGCCCTACAAATGGCAATGGAGAGTTCTTTTGGAAACTGAACAATACGCCAACTTATAATAAAGCTTCATGCCCGATATATGGCGGGGATGGTATGTGGAGCAATGGAATACCATACTATATATTACCAACGCAGCCACCGACCCACTATGCTCCCCGGCAAGCTGAGCTTTATAGAAATAATGATGACTATAGAGCAATTGCTTATCATATGGACGGATATCTGTGCGCATTAATCGATGGGCATCATAAGGCTGTAGCTGCTGCATTGGACAAGAAAAAGTTAAAAACACTTGTTATAATCCCTACAAGCTCAGTATCCATACCGAATGACAACCAAAATTATAAGGGTGGAATATCAATAAATGGCGTACTTTTAGAACCGGATGAGCTGATTACGCCTATGGGACAAATAATGAATTTATTTAAATTCGGGCAGCTGAGTAAAGGTGAAACAGGAAAATACTTATTGAAACGAAACATTGATTTTGATATAAACTACGAATGGCCACAGAATATATTGGATGTTGAAAAAGTCTTCCCAGATGCTTTGACTGTCGCAAGACAGCAATGGGCAGGGGATACATCTGATGAAAGGTTAGACCGTATATTAAGGAATGAGGAAGTTGTATCAGACCAAGACGCCCTAAATATTGCGATAGCGTTATATTATCTAAAGAATCTACGTTTCAAAGAAATGGCCTTTTATTTCTGCAGGAATTACTCCTATGCGCCCATTTGGTATAAGATTTACGGGTTGCTTGCGGAAATAAAAGACGAAGAAGTTGAGAATTTCTTCGTAGAATATCTTATTGAGGACGATAGGGAGCATCCGGAAATAAAAAAGATTATTGATAAATATTTTTTGGTTTGACAGCGTTGCTTTCATAAATCATAATGAATACAAAACTGTCAAAAAATGTTTGTTATTATTAACAATTGGATGAGAGATAAAGGTACTATCGAATTCTGATAGAGAAGAAATAGGTTGGAATCAAATATCTTGGAAAATTAAAAGTAAATATTTAGCTGTGTTTTATGTTCCCTTGAACGATAAGTTTGTGGGAACTTTTCGTATAAAGGATAAATAATTTGAGGAGGCTAAATGCGGAAAGTATGACACAAGTAAATCTGCTTTTAATATAATAAATAAACTATTAAATCCTAATGCAGAAATTAATAGGATCATATAAATTTATTAAATAAATGGAGGCATATTATGAATCAATTACCTGAGTCAGAATTGGTACTTATACCGGGTGGAACTTTAATTACCAATACGCCGGAGGAAGGGCGTGCGCTGGCAATGTTGATTGCAAGGCATACCATTCACAACATTCAGCCGGATTTGGATATTCTACAATGCGGACGCAAAATATATAGCGTTAATCCTGACAGCCTAATTGCAGCAAACCAAGTAGTTGCAATAGAATTTCAAACAATAGCTGCAGCAAACAATTATTGGAGACAGAATTATTATTATAGATAGAAGTTGCCTTAAGATATTTTGGAGTTATCCAATAATTAAAATTGAATATAAAAACTAAAAGTTGTTTATTCTTATTTATAATTTGGAGTAGGCAACTTTTTATATAGATTAAAATCGAATAATACCATTTTTAATACGGAGTTAGTTTATAACAGATGGAACGTAGCAATATTGAACTTTTAATAATATTTAACATATATTGTTTGTAGGAACATTGTAAAAAGGGGGATTAAAAATGTCAAAACAACAATTGGAATATAAACCAGTTACCGCTTATACTGCTACAATACCCATTCTTGTAAATGGTGTGGATATTAATAAGGGGCTTTATCCTGTGCTGAATTTCAAACCTGTTGGAGCTCAATACCCTTATATCTACGTACCTATTGCCGAATTTAGCAGGGTAGGAGCTGTGGTGAAATGGGATCCTATCAAGGAGGTAATCAGCGTAATTTCGGATTATGAGCAACTTAAAACAGAATTGGTTGAGTTAAAAGCAGAAAATAAAAGATTATTGGATATTGTTAATACTCTTGGACATATTGTACAGACAAGGAATGACAGCATTATTCCAAATGGATTAAATGCCTATAACATTCAAATGTGCAGGCTAGAGTATAGACCTGTTACAGCATTCACAGTTACAAGACCAGTTCTTGTAAATAATGTGGATATCAATACCGGACTTTACCCGGTTCTGAACTACAGACCAGTTTCAGCGCAATATCCATATATCTATGTACCAATAGCTGAATTCAGTAGAGTCGGCGCAAAAGTCGAATGGGATGCGATAAGACAAATGATCATAGTAACATCGGATTATGAACAGATAAAGAACGAAATAACACAATTAAAAGCTGAAAATGAAAAACTGAGGAATATTATAAGTACCAAGCCTCAAACAGCGTTGAGAGGAAATACTACAGGGAACCTAATCAATTTGGGGTTGGTTGCAGAACAAAACGGCTGGATCTATTTTAGCAATATTCGTGATAATAATAACCTATACAAAATGAAACTGGACGGCACAGGAATGCCGAAGCTTAGTAGTGAAGATGCTATTTCAATTAATGTTTTAGGAGATTGGGTTTATTATATTAGCAGAACGAATCAGATGGGAATTTTCAGGATAAGGACCGATGGCACAGGAAGAAGTAGGATTGGCAATCAGGCATCCGCATTGATTAGTGTTGTTGGTGACTGGATTTATTACTCCTCTCCAAGCGCACAGGGAAGTATTTTTAAAATACACCTCGATGGTACTGACTTAACACTAATTGGAGAATTTAGCAGTGCAAATAATATGAATGTAGTTGATGATTGGATTTACTATAACTTAGAAATGGATGGTAATAAAATTTACAAGATTCGAACAGACGGTACGGAAAGAACGAAAGTGAGTGATGATAGTAGTACCGTATTAAACGTTGAAAATGGATGGATATATTATGATAATTTGTCTGATGTGGGACACTTATACAAGATGAGAATTGATGGAACTGAAAAGACTAAAATCTTGGGAATAAGTCCGATTAACATAAATGTAACAAGAGAGTGGATTTACTACACAACCTCCGTTTTGTACAAAATGAAGCTGGATGGGTCAGAAATAACGCTGTTGAATAATAACTATTATGCCAGATTGCCTAATGTGATTGGTGATTGGATATTCTTTGAAGTTTACGCAAATGGTAGGGCGTTATACAAAATGAAAACTGATGGAACAGATGGTAGTTTAATAGTGACTACATTATAATGTTGCCGCCGACCTCAGTAACTAAAGATGTCATTGAGATCAGAGTTTTGACTTTTTATATAAAGTTGAAAATGTTTATGTTATAATATTGGAGATAAAAAGTTATCTTTCAAAAAAGCCGGGTTTGATATGCATCTCGGTAAACCTGTAAGTATAGATACATTAACTAGGGTATTGAATGGATTTTTCGAATAGGGAGCATTTTAGCACACTGTCCAACTTAATCAAGATAATTCTATATAAAGAATTGCCCGAAATTAATTCGGGCAGTTTTTAAGGGGTTTTAATATTAACTATTCCATTTAATAAAATTTCAAAATGTTCTAAAAATTGTTTTTTCAAATCAAAATCTGGGTATCTTATGCACCATTCAAAGGTTATCCCCCTCATAGCCAAAACAAGGTGGTGAGCAAGAGTATCAACGGGCATGCTCAGCTGAATTTCTTTTCTGCTTAAGCCTCTATTCAAAATATATTCAAACATTTTGTATAGTTCACGGTTATAACTTGTTGTAAAAGATGTATCTGAGGCCTTTGATAAATGTGCTTTATATAACACTTTCATATTTTCATAGCCTATTTTATTTTTAAGAACTTCAGCTATTTTTCCAGCCATTAAAATAATAACTTCGTAGGTTGAAACTTCACTTTCAAGCCCTTCCAGGTATTGTTTGTAATTCATATCAATTTCATTGACATAATCTTTGATTATAAGTGACGCCAAGGCGTCTTTGGATTCAAAATGAACATAGAAGGCTCCTTTTGAAACTCCTGCTTCTTCTACGATGGAATCTACACTAACGTTATCAAATCCATGCTCAAGAATCAATCTTTTAGCAGTCTCTAGAATGTTGTCCTTAGTCTTTGCAGCCTGTAGTTTACGTTTGCTCACTTTTTCATTCATCATTGATTTCTCCTATTATTTCATAGAAAACATCTTGTCATATATTTCATAGAAAACATCTTGTCATATATTGACAAAATACGTCATGGATGCTATTATGACTGTAGTCACATACCATGGTCAGCAACTATGGTCGTTGAGTTTAATTACAGTATATAGCTGAAGGATAAAAAAGGCAAGCTTAACTTATAACAACAATGAGTGAACATTAGCACATGGAGGTTGTAATGAAAATAATTGTGAATAAAAAGAGTATATCATTATTATTAGTATTTCAAATGATATTCAGCATGACAATGCAAGCGTTTGCTTCTACTTCTTACTTTGAATCGGAGAATGAGTCGTTGCTTAAGGAAGAACTCAGAAAGGCAGCAGATGAAACTTTGTATCCAAATGGTTTATTTGAGTTTTTAACAGGCAGCATGAACACTTCTGAAAATCTTTCCTCAGTGGAATTTGCAATAGTTAGAAAAGGAGGTACTTCAGGTAAAGCAAATGTTACTTTTAAAGCAATAGATGTAACTGCAAAATATGGTGAAGATTATACTATAAGTGTACCAACATCACTTTTCCCAATAAGCCTTCCAAGCAATCCTGATTCTAAACCTTTGATAGATAGTTTTGCAGATATTGAAAATGTATCTGTAACAACATCCTCCGGCATTCAGTCTGCTAAAAACCAGGTTACATCTGCTTCAAGCATACAATATGAAGAATTGACTCCACCTCAAGTTCCTTTGGAAGTTGAAGGAAGCGGCCTTCGTAATGCAAGAGACTCTTTTACAAAAACAACTTCCAGTCGTTCTACTTGGCGAGAGGTTGACAAAGAAACAAAGGACAAGGTTGTTAAAGCACATAATGAAATGTTTGATGAGCTGCCTGGAGTTACATATACATTTAATTTTGATGATGGTGAATATATTAAAAAAATAAGGTTTAATACCATAGATGATACTATTTCTGAGGATGAAGAACAGGTGTTATTTGTGCTTTTAGATCCTGAAGACGGTTCACTTGGTGAAAACATAAGTGCCTATATGAATATAGAGGACAATGAAGAAAAGGAAAAGGTTCTGTTTGAAATGGTTGATGACCAAATTCGGGTTGACAGATTTGCAGGCTATGCAGAGGTCAAGGTTAGACGTACAGCTGGTCTTTACAGATACGGATTAATTCGTGTGGGAACAGCGGCACTTACAGCAGAGCCAGGTGTTGACTATGAGCCTCTATCAACAGAGCTGCGCTTTGTACCCGGACAGGAAACCCAGACCATAAAAGTTCCTTTAATAGAGGGAATAAACTTTGAGGAACTTAAGTTTATGGTAAAGCTTGATCCGGAAAGTCACAACATTTCTGAAAGCAAGACCAATACCATTATAACCATAAATCCAAAACCTTCATATTTTATAGAAGCAAAAAATGAGAATTTGCAAAAATTATCCATGAGGGAGCTATCTATGCCGGTTGTTTCAGCAGGCATTCTTAAAGTTTTTTTGAAAAACATCGAAGAAAACGAAGATTCTATAATTGAAAACAATGTGGATGCTTATATTAAGCCTAAAACGTGGAAGGCTGCCACAACTTATGAGACAGGTCCTGCTCAGTATGTGGGAACCATAGCATTTGCTGAAGATTATGAATCTACCATAAAATCATATACTACATCAGATGTGATTAGCCTTGTTCCAAAATATTCCGAAAAGTTCAAGGATACATCAAAGGTATATCTTTGGGGATACAAAATTGAAAGAAGAGGTGGTCTGCCAGGAGACAAGTATCATTATGTACAAGCAGATCAGATTAATATTGGTGAGCTTACAAATAACCAGGTTATTGATTATTATACCAATAAACCAATTTATATTAACCATATTATAATGGAACAAACAGTTGCTATATTGCCGGTATTTAAAGCAAAGCCTTGTTTTGTAAAAATTAATTATAACCCAGATAAGGGGGGTATGGATAAGGACAGTTTTTCAAATGGACAGATAATTAAAGTTGGTATGATGGATACCATTGAGTTCAGGGCATATGCTAAGGGATCAAATGCAGTATCCGGATATGACCACGTCCTTGCATACGACCCCTTATATGAACCTAGCTACTATACAATGCCCACAAACTGGGTCGAAGCCTACCGTGAGAACCAGCCTATGGATCAAATTACAGATATGTATGGATGGCGGATGACTAAATATTTTAAACCTGTTGAAATAAAAATTAATCCCTCACTGCCTAATGAGTTGAATTATAAACCTCTAGATAAATTTTCTGAACTAACCGTACGTTATGGAACCTCATCTTTAACGGTGATGGCAGATCCAACATTTGAAGTGCGAGATAAAGGAAGTGTAGCATACATCCCAAGTGAAGGTGAAGCACAAGCAGGTAATAGCGAAAATCCAATGGTTATTTCGCCAATTGAGCAAAATAAGTTATATATTATCTCAGGGGTGCCTGATGAGGGATACAGAATGGTTTGGAAAGATTGGTCAGGTGACATAAATCGTGACGGCAAGTTAAGTCGTGAAGAAGTAGATAATATGGGAAAATACGAAGCTAATTTTGACAGAAAAACAGTAGCTGGAAACTTTTTCACATATGTTCCTTTTTATGAACATCCTCTTATTTATTACAGCTTTGAACCTAAGGGCTTAAGTACAACAAAAGGTGTAGTTTCAGGAAGAGTTATGCTGAGGGGAAAAAACATATTAAATTTATCTGGTGAAAACACATCCTCTGATAAGCCTATTTCTGGTATTTCGCTAGATATTAACGGACATACTGTTTATACAAATGAAAAGGGAGAATTTGAAATTGAGCATTCAGATTTCAGGTCTAATGAGTATCATAACATAGTTATTACTTACAATGGTATAAACTTTTTAGGACATGTAAATGTCAATGCTTTTACAAATATAGTGATTAATGAATATGATGCATTTAAACCATATAGCTTCAAAGCATACAATCTTAATGACAATGTGAAAGAAATTGATTTTCGTATTATTGATAACAGGGATGCAAACTATAGATTTAGAATTGAAGTAGAGTCACTTAAACAAGGTATCACAGCAGCAAAGGCAGTCATTAGGTTCTATACAAAGGATGGGATTGAAAAAATAGACTCTACCATTGAGGAAACTCCTCAGAATGGAGCTTTTACTTTTGATTTTAATCCTTCAACTCTTGGTATAGTGCCAGGAGATAAGATGACAGTACAGTTTGTGGATCAAAATGAGCGTGCTTATTTAGAACATAATGCAGGTTTTACGTTTAAAAGGAATTTAGATACTTTTTCCCTATTATCCTCCTTTAAAACACCATTAAAGCCAGCAGTAGATTATGTTGGAAGTATCGATGCTGCTTTTGACTTGGGGCTTGCAGGCAAGGCGGATGAATATATTGATAAAACCGGTAAAAATGGTACTGAATGGACTATTACCTTCGGTTTTAACAAGGATTGGGAGAAAAGTTTATCAGATGGCAGCAAGGTTGACGATGAAGAGGGCGGCGAAAGTTCAAAGAATCCTGCAGCAGAAGAGTTAAAAGATGCTGCCAAGACTGAGAAAATGGACACGGCTAATAAATCAGTCGATAAAACAAATGATGAAAAGAAGTCTGCAAGTATAACTTCGGATTTAAAATTTGGTGTTTCAACATCCCTGTATCTTCGTATGACAGTGGATGAAGAATGTGGAGAAGCATATTTTAATGAAATGATTATGTCAGCCACCCTTACTTTCGATTACAACAGAA
>CAZJKK010000071.1:0-10116 GCA_964546605.1 uncultured Clostridia bacterium | reverse complement strand
ATTTCTTTCTATGTTTAAAATAATTCATAAAATACCCCCTAAGATTGGCAATTTAAAATTATTACCTCAAAACATTAAACTAGCCCTATTACATACTATTCACACACATTAAAAAAGATACAAAGTATTTTTTAAAAAATGGGACATTCCTTCAATGATTATCCTCTATGACTTGCTCCACATTGAAGGTGTGTCCCCTACTCTGTATCTTTTAAATTAAAATTCTGCGTTGTTTGGTGTTCTTGGGAATGGTATTACGTCTCTTATGTTTGACATACCTGTCATGTACATAATTAATCTTTCAAAGCCAAGACCATAACCTGAGTGCTTAACTCCGCCATATTTTCTAAGCTCTAAGTACCACCACATTTCTTCCTTAGCAACACCCATTTCTTCCATGCGTTTTTCTAACATGTCAAGTCTTTCTTCTCTTTGACTTCCCCCTATAAGCTCACCTATGCCTGGTACTAACAAATCACATGCAGCAACAGTCTTGTTATCATCATTCATACGCATGTAAAATGCTTTGATGTCTTTTGGATAGTTCATTACAAATACTGGCTTTCCATATATTTTTTCTGATAAGTATCTTTCATGTTCAGTTTGAATGTCAGTTCCCCATTCTACAGGATAATCGAAGTTTTCGTTGTTCTTCATTAATATTTCAATAGCATCAGTATAATCAATTCTGCCGAATTCTGAATTTACAACGTTGTTTAATTTATCTATTAATCCCTTTTCAACAAATGAATTAAAAAATTCAATTTCTTCTTTTCCATTTTCCATAACATAGCTAACAACATATTTAACCATATCTTCAGCAAGTTGCATGTTATCGTTTAAATCGGCAAATGCAATTTCAGGCTCAATCATCCAAAACTCAGCTGCATGTCTTGATGTATTTGAATTTTCTGCTCTAAATGTAGGTCCAAATGTATAGACATTTTTAAATGCAAGAGCAAATATTTCAGCCTCTAATTGACCACTTACTGTAAGGTTAGCTGATTTTCCAAAGAAGTCCTTTGAATAATCTGTCTTGCCGTCAACATGCTCTATGTTATCCAAATCAAGAGCTGTTACTCTAAACATTTCACCTGCACCTTCAGCATCTGAAGCTGTTATTATTGGTGGGTGAGCATAAACAAATCCTCTCTCATTGAAAAACTTATGTATGGCAAAAGCAGCAAGACTTCTTACTCTAAATACTGCTAAAAATGTATTTGTTCTAGGTCTTAAATGTGCTATTGTCCTTAAATATTCTAATGAATGTCTTTTCTTTTGAAGTGGATAGCTTGAGTCAGAAGGAGCTTCCATTGAAACTTGTGTTGCTTTAATTTCAAATGGCTGCTTAGCTTCCGGTGTAAGAAGTACATTCCCCTTAACTGTTATTGCGCTTCCAGTTGAATATTTTTTAACCTCATCAAAATTACTTAAATTGTTTTCAAATACTATTTGAACATTTTTAAGAAATGTTCCATCATTTAATTCTATGAATCCAAAATTTTTGGAATCTCTTATTGTCCTTATCCAACCTTCAACAACAACTTCTTTGTTGCCATATTCCTCTGGAGATTTAAATAAATCTCTTAAATCAATTGCTTTCATGAATCCTCCTAATTATTTATAATTATTTCTTTAATTATTGGCATAAAAAAAGCCTTCAATCCCACAAGGGACGAAAGGCTATTCCGCGGTACCACCCAATTTAACAGCATTAACTGTTCACTTAATCTTTAACGTATAAGACACGTCCAAGCCTACTATTTATTAAATTTCGGTTGGCTGTTCAGGGATGTTCTTCATTATATAACTCTGTAGCAGTCTCACACCATCACTGCATCGCTTAAACATACTTATACATTACTCTTCCCATCATTACAATTTCCATATTAAATTAAAATGATTATAAAGCATTAAAAAATATTTTGCAACTCTTTTTTCATAAATATATTAATCTTTCGAAATAAATACAAAAGCACTGCCCTTATTTATTTGAATTACACCTTCATTTTCAATTAATTCATTGCTTATGCATAACGTCGAACCTCTATCTACATTTACGTTATTTAGCGGATATTTAAATCCTTTTAATGTTAAACCCTCAATATTTTCCGATATGGGTATTACTGAAACATAATGATTATTTTTAAAGGGTATTGTAATTGAATTGGTAACAACTTGAATGCTATTATTATTGTCTAATATTTTAATATTAATGCCTTTTTTATAATATCTTTCAATTAACAACATATTTGCAACTGTATGATCTAATCTTGTTCCTGATGCTCCAATTAAAATTATTTCCTTAAATCCAATTTTAACAGCATGACTGATGGCTAATTCCATATCAGTATAGTCCTTTTCAGAAGGATATGTGACAGTTTCTATATTTAAATTTTTATATTCTTCTAACACTTTTGGGTCAACAGAGTCAAAATCCCCTAAAATTAAATTTGGAATAAAACCAAGTTTTTTTACCTTTTCAAGCCCACCGTCAGCACATATAATATACTCTATGTTTAAACTTTCAATATAGCTTTTTTCCACATCACAACCATTGCCTACAATTAAAGCTGTCATTTATTGCTCCATAATTTGTTTAAATTTCCTGGTTTCAGCCACAACATCCCTTGCCTTGTAAATAGCTGAGCCTGCAACTACTACATTTGCTCCCCAGCTTAAAACCTCTTCTAAGTTGTTAGCAGTAACTCCTCCGTCTATTTCCACATCTATCTTTAAATTATAATCCTTAATCATTTGGTTTAATTCTTCAAATTTATATTTTGTGTTTTTAATGAGACTTTGTCCTCCAAATCCTGGATTAACGCTCATTATTAAAACCATGTCTACATCTCTTATTATATCCTTTAACAAACATACAGGAGTTGCGGGATTTATGGAAACACCTGCCTTTAATCCAAAGGATTTTATTTTTTGTATGGTTCTGTGAAGATGAATACAGCTTTCTTGATGTACAGTAATTATATCTGCTCCTGCATTGTAGAAATCCTCAATATAATCATCAGGATTTTCAATCATTAAATGAACATCAAATGTTAAATCAGTTACCTTTCTTAAACTTTTAACCACATCAGGTCCTATTGTAATATTAGGAACAAAATGTCCATCCATTACATCAATATGTATGTAATCTGCCCCGCCTTCTGCAACAAGCATTATATCCTCACCAAGCCTTGAAAAGTCAGCAGACAAAATAGAAGGTGCTAGTTTATTCATTTTTCCTCCATCAATTTTTAGTCATTAATATAGTTTTATACTTTTTATTTCTTCTAATAATCTAATATAGTTTTGATACCTTATTTTACTGATTAAGCCTTCATTAACCGCATCTTTTATGACACAGCCCGGCTCCTTGTTGTGTAAACAATCATCAAATCTGCACCCTGAATCAAATTTTCGTATATCAGGATAATATTTCCTTAAGTCAAATTCTTTTATTCCTTCTAATTCAAAGGAACTGAATCCAGGTGTATCTACCACATATCCACCAAAATCAAGCTTATATATTTCAGCATGTCTTGTAGTATGCTTACCTCTTTTAAGTTTATCGCTTATTTCACCGGTTTTTAACATAAAGTCAGGCTGTACAGCGTTCATGACAGATGATTTTCCTACTCCTGAAGGACCAGAGAAAACATTTAGCTTATCTTTCAATATGTTTTTAAGATCTTTAATTGAGTTCATATCCTTAATGCTTGTAAAAACAACTTTGTAATCCGTATTTACAAAAATATTTCCATATTCCTTTTTTAGCTTTTCATCAGCTAAATCACATTTGTTAAAGCATATAACAGGCTTTAAATTATTTGTTTCAGCGGCAATGAGGAGTTTGTCTAATAATAAAAAGCTCGGTTCGGGATTTGTAACAGCAAAAAATATGAGAAGTTGCTCAGCATTAGCAACAGGCGGCCTAGACATTTCATTTGTTCTTTCATGAATTTCTTCAATATAGCCTGAGTTTTCATTTTCTTCTGTTAATCGTATAGACACCCGGTCTCCAACAAGAGGCTTTATATTTTTAAGCCTAAACAAGCCTCTTGCTCTACATTCAACTAATGTCTCTCCTGTATCTACGTAATAATTTCCCCCTACACCTCTTATGATTATTCCTTTAATCATCTAATCTCCTATTCAAACTTAATTTCAGTTCTTTCATAAAGTTCATTGTCTATATAAATCTCAAAAACTTGAGTTCCTGTACCTTTAAGATTTATTATAATACTTTGATTCTTAGTGTCAACATCATCAGAATACACTATTTCTCTGCCACCATCACTTATTCTTTGAACAACAACAGATACACTATCCTTGTCTTTTGGAAGAGTAATTGTTAATGGATAAGTTCCTTGAGCCTGATTTTCGCCGCCTGGTTCTTCTGTTCCTGGCTCTTCAGGAGGTGTTTCTTCAATGGGTTTTCCTGAACTAACAGTCATCCAAATAGCAGTTCCTTCAGCAACATCTTGGCCTTCCGGTACACTTTGTCTTAAAACAAATCCTTTTTCAACTGTATCACTTGTTTCTTCATTAATTTCACCTACGGTTAAGCCTTTTTGCTCAATTAATAGTCTAGCCGCATCAACTTGTAAACCAATAACACTTGGCATAGGAATATATATTACCTTAGGTCCTAAACTTATAACATAATTAACAACGTCATTTTCTTCTGCAGGGGAATTGGCTTTAGGTGATTGATCCATAATCTGTCCAGCAGGTATTGTATCAGAATTTGCTTCAGTAGAACTGCCTTCCTTAAGTCCTGCATCAGCTAATATAATTCCTGCTTCAATTGCATATCTTCCTACAAGATTAGGTACAATTATTTCTTTAATTCCCTTACTTATAAGAACCTCTATTGGATAATTTTCCTTAACTTTACTACCTTCATCTATGCTTTGTTCCATGACTTCACCTTGTGTATATTCCTTGCTGTATTCCCTTCCTTTTACAACAAACTCCAAGCCTAAATCTTTTACAATTTTTTGGGCTTCTTCTTCGCTCCTGCCAAGCAAATTAGGAACATCAACCTCCGGAACGTACATTATGGCTTTTAAAGCAATTGCACCGCCAATAACAGCTACTGCTAATGCACTTAATATGGCAAGTATTGTTATTTTCCTTTTGCCTTCATTTTCTTTATTATTAGTTTTTTTATCTTTATTGTTTTTCTTTATTTTATTATCATCTTCTGAATCCTCACCAAAAAAACTCTTAAATGCTTTATCTTGATTTTCATCTACTATTTCTATATTAATCACTTCTTGTTCGTTTGCCAAATCATTTAAAGGAGGCATAACAATAGTAGGAGAATCAGTTAAAGCTTCATCATGAGTATCCGTATCCGCCGGTGTAAATCCATTTAATGCATCCAATTTTTTTATTAACTCATCAGCACTTTGAAATCTAAAGCTTTGATGCTTTTCTAAGCACTTCATTATTATTTCTTCTAAGCCCTTGGAAATTTGAAGGTTTTTTAATTTTTTTGACGGAGGTACAGGCTTTTCTTGTATTTGTTTCATTGCAACAGATATATGATTATCTGCATCAAATGGAACAACACCTGTAATCATTTCATACATCACTATTCCCAAGGAGTAAATGTCTGATTTATCATCTACATAACCGCCTCTTGCCTGTTCAGGTGAAAAATAATGAACAGAACCAATAACATTAGAGGTATTATTTATGGTTGAACTGGTTGCAGCCCTGGCAATTCCAAAATCAGTAACCTTGGCAATTCCATCTTCAGTGATTAATATGTTATGAGGCTTTATATCACGGTGAACTATGTTGTTAGAGTGAGCATGTTTGAGGCCTTCTGCTACCTGTCTTGCAATTCTAATTGTTTCCTGCTCGCTGAGTTTTCCCTTTCTGGTAATATATTTTTTAAGATTTTCACCTTTAACATATTCCATTACAATGTAATATACATCCCCTTCAATTCCGGTATCATATATATTAACAATATTAGGATGGGCAAGGCTTGCTGCAGACAAGGATTCCTGCTTAAACTTCTCCACAAAGTCATGGTCATTAATCAATTCGTCTCTCAATATTTTTATTGCAACAAAGCGGTTTAAAACTCTGCACTTAGCTTTATATACATTGGACATGCCGCCGCCGCCGATTTTTTCTATTATTTCATATCTATTTCCTAATACTCTACCTATCATAAATTTCACCTCTAGAGATATTATCAACAATAATGACCGTAATATTATCAGTTCCACCATTATCGTTAGCTAATTTTATTAATCTTTGTACACTTTTTGAACTGCCATATTCTTTGATGGTATTTAAAATTTCTTCATCCTTTAAATGTCTTGTTAAACCATCAGTACAAAGCAAAATAATATCATTGTTAACCAGTTCGATTTCAAATAAATCTGCATGTACATATTCTTCGCTGCCGACAGCCCTTGTTATAACATTTCTCTTTGGATGATGCGCTGATTCCTCTAATGTGATTTCTCCATCCTTTAAAAGCTTTTGTACATATGTATGATCTTCTGTAACTTGATATATTTCATCTTCTTTTATAATGTAAGCTCTGCTGTCTCCCACATTGGCAATATAAGCAATTTTTAAATCCAGATCAACAACAGCCATGGTAATAGTTGTACCCATGCCTGAATATTCTTCCCTTTTCAAGGATTCTTCTCGAACACGTTTATTTGCTTCTTCTATACTTTCAATAATAAACTGAGGTGCTTTAAAGTTTCCATCAGCTATTTTCTTCTTAAAAATCTGCGTAATTGCATCTACTGCAATAGTGCTTGCCACTTCCCCAGCCTTATGACCTCCCATTCCGTCAGCTACGGCATAAAGGTTAAAGCCTTGAGATTCTTCTACTGCATAGTTATCTTCATTATTTTCCCTCATTAATCCCTTATCAGTTTCACAATAAACTCTCATAATGAACCTCACATTTTTAGGTAATTATTTCTAAGTTGTCCGCATGCGGCATTAATGTCGCTACCAAGTTCTCTTCTTGTTGTTGCGTTTATTCCCTTATCAGCTAAATATTTTTTAAATCTTTCTATATCTATATTTTCTGAAGGCTTAATATTTGCTTCCTTAACATAATTACATGGTATTAAGTTAACATTGGCAAGCATGTTCTTTAAAAGGTTTGCTAAATTTTCAGCATCCTCTTTAGAATCATTAAACCCCTTAATCATTATATATTCAAATGTTAGTCTTCTTCCGGTTTTTTGAACATAATAGTCGCATGATTTCATAAGTTCAGGCAGACTATATTTTTTTGCAATAGGAAGAATTTCTTCTCTTTTCTCCTGTGTTGGAGCATGTAAGGAAATAGCCAAGGTTATAGGTATATCCTCATCCGCTAAAGAATAGATTTTTGGTACTATACCGCAGGTTGAAAGAGTTATTTTTCTCATTGAAATATTTTGTCCTCTTTCATCATTAATGAGCTTTAAAAATTTCAGCGTATTGTCATAGTTATTAAGTGGTTCACCGGAGCCCATTATAACAACGTTGGAAATTTTCTCGCCTGTATCCTTTTGTATTAAATATATTTGCTTTAACATTTCCGCTGCTGTTAAGCTTCTTAAAAAGCCATTCTTTGTAGACGCGCAAAAAAGACAACCCATCTTGCATCCCACTTCAGATGAAATGCATGCTGTATTGCCAAATTTATATTTTAAAAATACACTTTCCACCACATTGCCATCTTCAAACTTAATTACATATTTTTTAGTCGAGTCAAGTTTTGACTCAAGCTTTAATTCTATAGTGCCAAGAGTAAATTCAAAGACTTTTTTTAACTCTTCCTTTGTTTTTTTTGATATATTTGACATATCTTCAAAATCATCAACTAGTTTGTTATGTATCCAGTCATATATTTGTTTTGCTTTAAATTTTGGTTCACCAATTTCTATTATGCTGCTTTCAAGTTCTTCAAAGCTTAAATCATCAATTTTTCTCATTATTTACCTTCTATTATTAGAATATTGTTCTGTTATTAGCTATCGTCTATACCAAAGAAGAGATTCCTCGGCTTCGCCTCGGACATATATAATTTTCGTCAATTATATCATAGCCTTTTTATTTTAGCAATAAAAAAGCCATCCATACCGTGAATATGGGGATATATCTCAATATAGCCATCCTTTGCGGTTTCAAAGATATCACCAATTTTCGCTGAAATATCCATCAACACATATCCTGAATTATTTGTTAAAAATTCAAGAATTAGTTCCTTATTTTCTTCACTGTTTGTAGTGCAGGTTGAATAGACCATTTCACCTTTTGGTTTTAAATATTGTAAAGCATTTTCCAATATTTTATACTGAATTTTACGAATTTCTTTTATCTCATTATCAGTATTTTTATATTTTATTTCCGGCTTTCGTCTAATTATTCCAAGACCTGTACATGGAACATCTGCAATTATATAATCTGCTTTTTCTATTAAGCTACCATCTAACTTAGTTGCATCAAATTCTTCAGTTTGAATTATTTCTAGTCCAAGCCTTTTTGCTTCTTTATCTATTAAAGGTAATTTACCTTTATACACATCTCTTGAAATAACTTTACCTTTATTGTTCATTATTTCTGCTGCATTTAATGACTTACCTCCCGGAGCTGCGCACATATCAATAAGAAGTGAGCCTTCCTTTGGATTTAAAATTTCACCGGCTAACATAGAACTTTCGCTTTGTACAGAAAAAAGCCCGTTTTTATATTCATCAAGCTTTTCAATTCCATATGGATTTTCAAGAACCAACCCTTTATTAGCATATTTGCATTTATGTGCTTTTAATCCTTTTTCTTCAAATATTTTTATTAGTTCATCTCTCTTTACTTTTAAAGTGTTGACTCTTATTTCTAATGGTGCTTCAGCGTTGTTTGCAATTAAAACCTTTTCAATATTTTCTTTTCCAAATTGAATTCTCCACTTTTTAACAAGTGGTAAAGGATATGAATACTTCACACTTAAATTTTCATCAAAGGGAAGATTGTTCATTTTTTTTAAAAGTTCAATTTTGCTTCTTAAAATGTTTCTTAAAACTGCATTTACAAATTTTGAAGCTTTAATGTTTCCCTTGTCTTTTATGTATTGCACGCTTTCATTTACAACTGCATTTTCATGGGAGCTATCCAAAAAAAACAGCTGGTAAACAGCAAGCCTAAGAACGATGACCACATCCAGTTCCATTTTTTTTGTTTTAGTGGATGATACCTCATTAATAATCCAGTCAATAAATAGTAAATTCTCCACAACTCCAAGAACAGATTTTCTATACAATGACAAATGCCTTTCATCAACATTTTTCATGTCATTATTAATTACTATATTAGAATAGGATTTATCCTTAAATATCTTTTTAAGTGTTACTATTGACTGTTCTCTGTAGCCTTTTTCCATAATTACTCCTATAATATTGATTCATCTTTTGTATTAATTATATCATCATTATAACCATATAACAAAGAAATCTTGTGTTATTAAAAAAATTTTATAGTACTTAATATTAATTACTATTAACCATTAAAAATCAAATAAATAGAGAGTACAAAATATACTCTCTACGATAGTCATAATAAAATATGCTCAGGAAATTTGTTGCCTCTTAAGTATGCTTCTACTTTCATTTTATTTTTACCGGGCATTTGGATTTCCTTTAATATTACGATTCCATTGCCTGTTGTAACAAAAATTCCTTCATTGTCTGCCTTAATAACATATCCAGGCACATGATTGGTTTTTTCATTTGAATAGGTCGATTCATATACTTTTACTTGTTTATCTTCCATAGTAAAATATGCTGTTGGCCATGGGGATAATCCTCTTATTAAATTATGAATTTCTTTAGCACTTTTAGTCCAGTCTATTTTTCTATTTTCATTATTAAACATGGGTGCATAATTAGAAAGTGAATCATCTTGTTTTTGCAAAGTCAATTCGTTTTTTTCAAGCTTATCTAAGGTTTCAACTAAAAGCTCTGCTCCCTTTTCCATTAAAATGTCGTGAAGTTCACCTACGTTCATGACTTCATCTATTTTAACTTCAGATTTTAATAACATATCTCCTGTATCAAGTCCCACATCCATTTTCATGGTGGTTACACC
>CAZJKK010000070.1:0-10369 GCA_964546605.1 uncultured Clostridia bacterium | reverse complement strand
TTTCTTTCTGCATTTTCTTTTGCATCTCTTTCAATTTCTTTGACAGCTATAGAAGCTTCTTGCTCTGCTTCCCTTTTTATGTTGTCAATTAACATATTTTTAGCTTCTTCTGTTGAAAGTCCGGAGATTCTTTCAAGTTCTTCAACTTGTTTATCATGGATAGCATCTAATTTGTTTTGCTTTGTTTCAATATCTTTAATTTTCTTTTGAAGTGTTTCTTCTTTCTTTTCAACTTGCATGCTTTTAGAATCAAGCATTTCTTCTTTTTTAATTAATCTTTTTTCGTTTCTTAGTATTTCGTTACGTCTCTCTTTGTTTTCTCTTTCATATTCATTTCTCATTTTGTGAGCTTCGTCTTTTGCTTCAACTAGAATTTCTTTTTTCTTTGTCTCGGCATCTTTGACTGCTTCATCAACTAACCTTTTGGCTTCTTCTTCAGCACTACCTATTTTGCTTTCAGATATATTTTTACGAATAATTATTCCTATTACTATACCTATTAATGCGCAGATAATACCTACTATTATTTCAATAAAAAACAATTCAGCAACTCCCGTTATTAAATTTTCAAGCTGCGAAATATATACATTTTTGCTTAAGCGTGGGCTTAAAAATGTTTACTTTCTAATATATAAAAAAATATTTAAAGCTTATTTCAAAATACTTGAATATATAATATTTTATAATTTTTTACGCCTTATGTCAAGACATATTGTGAAGGAATGCATGCCTTAAAATTTAATAATTAAGCATTTAAGCACTTTTTATTGATTAATACCTTAATTTGTTGTTATATTTGGTTAACATAAGTATATTTCGGTAGACTTTAGTTAATCAAAAAAATAAGAATGCAATGAAACCATACATTCATACATTCATACATTCTTATTTCTTATTTTTTTATATTATTCGTCTAAATCTTGAAGATCCTCAATCTCATCAGTATTATCTGTATCATTAGAGTTCAACTGCACATCTCCAAGTACAAACTTTTCTCTAACCTTCTTTTCAATTTCATCCATAAGTTCTGGATTTGCAAGTAAATATTCCTTTGAATTTTCTCTTCCTTGGCCTATTCTAGTTCCTTCATAGGAATACCATGCACCTGCTTTGCTGACTACTCCGCATTCAGCTGCTATATCAAGTATGCAGCCTTCCTTTGATATTCCTCTGCCGTAAATAATATCAAATTCTGCTTGCTTAAAAGGAGGAGCAACTTTATTTTTAACTATTTTTACCCTTGTCCTATTTCCGTAAACATCATCACCTTTTTTCAAAGATTCAATTCTTCTTACATCAAGTCTCATGGATGCATAGAATTTAAGGGCTCTTCCCCCTGTAGTAACTTCAGGGTTTCCAAACATTACCCCTACCTTTTCACGGAGCTGATTAATAAATATGGCAACAGTATTGGATTTGTTAATTGCACCTGCTAATTTTCTTAATGCTTGGGACATAAGCCTTGCCTGTAAACCAATATGCGAATCTCCCATTTCTCCATCTATTTCCGCCTTTGGAACCAACGCTGCAACAGAGTCTACTACAAGCACGTCAATGGCTCCGCTTCTAACTAATGCTTCAGCAATTTCCAGTGCCTGCTCACCTGTATCAGGCTGAGAAATTATTAAATCTTCTATTGATACCCCAAGCTTTTTAGCATAACCTGGATCTAAGGCATGTTCAGCATCTATAAAAGCTGCAATGCCTCCTTGTTTTTGTGATTCTGCTACTATATGTAATGCAACTGTAGTCTTACCAGATGATTCAGGTCCAAATATTTCAATAATTCTTCCTTTTGGAACTCCTCCTATGCCTGTGGCAATATCAAGGGGAAGGGCTCCGGTTGGTATAGCTTCAATATTTAGCTTTGCGTTTTCACCAAGCTTCATAATTGAGCCTTTTCCAAATTGCTTTTCTATCTGAGCAATAGCCAGCTCAAGGGCCTTATTTTTTTCCATTTTTACTCCTTCACGAACATTTGTTTGGTTGAATTTAATTATACATAATAATTTCTTCTTTGTCAACAATCAATAAAAAGTTTTAACTCTCATTAAGAGCTTTAGCGATGAATCATTCCTGCAGTTCGTTCGGAATGACAGAAAAAAGAAGAAGCAATTATTTATTTAATTACTTCTATATTTTCATATACATATGTTGCACCAGAAACCACTGTCAATAGCACTACAACAGCCACAAGTGGTGTTATCCATGCACTGAAAATTAAAAATCCTGTGAAATGTAATAATACAACAACAATCAAAATCATTTGAAATACGGTTTTAATTTTACCCCAAGGGTTAGCCGCAATAGTAACTCCCTTACTTGCTGCCAATGTTCTAAAGCCGGAAATTATAAACTCCCTTGAAATTATTAAAACAACTACCCAAGAACTTAAATAGCCAAGCTCCACAAAAGCAATAAATGCTGAAGCTGTCAACAGTTTATCAGCAAGAGGGTCCATGAATTTTCCAAAATCAGTAATTAAATTGTCTCTTCTTGCTATATGACCGTCTATGGCATCTGTAACTGCTGCTGCAACGAAAACTAAAAGGGGTAATATACGAAATGCTCCTTTGCATACAAACAATAAAACCAAGAACAAAGGAATTGCCAACACTCTAATTATTGTTAGTTTATTCGGCAAATTCATGTTTTTAAACCAATCCATCATAACATCTCCCATCAAATCTATTTTTTAAAAACTAAAGTAAATAAAGTTAACTTTTTTAAATATTATATTATGTCTCCCATCAAGTCATATTCTAAAGCATCGTTTATTTTAACTTTATAGATATTACCTAACTCTAAATCATCGTCAGATGTTACATAAACAACTCCATCTATATCTATTGAATCCATGTAGGTTCTGCCAACCCAAATATTTTCCACATCTTTTTCTTCTATGAGAACATCATATATGTTGCCTATTTTAACCTGATTATTATCATAAGATATTCCCTGTTGAAGTTCCATAAGCTCATTGTGTCTTTGATCTTTTATCTCTTCATCAATTTGATCCGGAAGCTTGTAGGAAGGTGTATCCTCTTCTCTTGAATATTTAAATATTCCCACACGATCAAGCTTGTAATCATTTAAAAACGTCAAAAGCTCTTCGTGTTCCTCCTGGGTTTCACCAGGGAAGCCTGTAATTAATGAAGTTCTTATTACAGCACCATCAACTTCTGTTCTTATTTTGTTTATTAAGTCAATTATTTGCTGTTTATTGGTGTTACGATTCATTCTTTTAAGTATTCTGTCGTTAATGTGTTGTAAAGGTATATCAAAGTAATTTAAAAGCTTATTATTAGTTTTAAATTCATTTATAAGCTCATTATAAATATCCTCAGGATACAAATAATGAATACGAATCCACTCTACACCTTCAATCTCAGAAACTTTTCGAATAATCTCATGAAGTTTCTTTTCACCGTAAAGATCAATGCCATACTTGCTTGTATCCTGAGCTATTATGATTATTTCCTTAGCTCCTTGTTTGGCAAGTTCACGAGCTTCTTCTATTATTTTTTCAATTTTTCTGCTTTTATACGGTCCTCTTAGCTTTGGAATGACGCAATATGTGCAATGATTGCTGCAGCCTTCTGCTATTTTTAAATACGCATACCAGTTTTCAGTAAGTGTGTTTCTTGGAAGATTTTCTTCATCTAAATCTTTCATATCTGTATCAATAACCACATTTTTGCTGTTTTCATATTTTTCAATATATTCGTCAATTTTTTCAAAACCGCTGGTGCCAACTATTATATCAACCTCTGGTATTTCTTTAGATAGTTCTTCCCCAAAGCGCTGAGCAAGACAACCGGTTACTATTATTTTTGCATCTGGGTTTGCTTCTTTTTTTATTTCGGCAGCAGAAAGAATTGCATCTACTGATTCCTGCTGTGCATCAGCAATAAAGGAACAAGTATTAATTATAATATAATCTGCCTTATCTGCGTACTCTGTTTTTTCAAATCCCTTTTTTCTTAAAATGCCAACCATGTGCTCTGAATCCACAAGGTTTTTAGAACATCCAAGAGAATGCATGTAAATTTTTTTTAAGCTCATTAACTTAGTTTCCTTTCATTTCCTCTAATTCTTCTTTAGTAACAAGCACCTTTCTAGGCTTGCTGCCTTCGTGAGGTCCAACAATTCCTCTTTCTTCAAGTTGGTCAATTATTCTTGCAGCTCTGGCATAACCAACCTTAAACTTTCTTTGAATGTATGATGCAGAAGCTTGGCCGTCATTTACAACCATATCTACAGCTTGCTCTAAAAAATCATCCACATCTTCAGTTTGATTTGGTGCTTTTTCTATTTCATTAATAATATCATTTTGTTTTCCTATTTTTATTTCAATTTGCTGTGCTTTAATGCTGTCAACCACTCTTTTTATTTCATCATCTGAAATAAATGTTCCTTGAATACGAACAGGCTTAGGCATCCCCATGGGATGGTAAAGCATGTCGCCTTTTCCTAAAAGCTTTTCAGCACCACCTGTATCAAGTATGGTTCTTGAATCTATATGTGATGATACAGCAAATGCAATACGCGAAGGAATATTTGCCTTTATAACTCCCGTTATAACGTCAACAGATGGTCTTTGGGTAGCAATTACAAGATGCATTCCACATGCCCTAGCAAGCTGAGCTATACGAGTTATGTATTCTTCAACCTCTGATGATGCCACTGTCATTAAATCAGCAAGCTCATCAATTATAATAACAATTTGAGGCATTTTTTCTTTGCCTTCTTTAACCATCTTTTCATTGTAGGATGCTAAATCTCTTACACTGCTGCTTGCAAACACTTTATAGCGGTTAGTCATTTCCGAAACAGCCCAGTTAAGTGCATTGGCAGCCTTGCGAGGATCGGTTACAACAGGTATTAATAAATGAGGTAATCCGTTGTACACGCTTAATTCAACAACCTTTGGATCCACAAGTATAAGCTTAACCTCATCAGGCTTCGCCTTAAATAATATACTCATAATAAGAGAGTTAATACAAACGCTCTTTCCTGAACCTGTAGCTCCTGCTATAAGAAGGTGAGGCATTTTACCAATATCTGCCACAATATTTTTTCCAGCTATGTCCTTACCAAGAGCAAAAGGAATATTTGTGCTTATTGATTTGTATTCCTTTGATTCTATTAAGCTTCTTAAATAAACGCTGGTTTTATTTTTATTAGGTACCTCTATACCTATGGCAGCTTTGCCTGGTATTGGTGCTTCCATACGAATATCAGACGTAGCCAATGCAAGCGCTATATCACTGGATAAGCCTGTAATACGGCTTACCTTAATTCCCGGAGCAGGTTGTATTTCATATCTTGTAATAGTAGGACCCTTGTTTATTTGAAGAATATTGCAAGGAATATTAAAGTTATTTAATGTCTCAATAAGTTTTTCACCATCTTTTTTTAAATCTTCCTTGTCTCCTCGCATGTGTTGAGGAATAGGATCTAAAAGAATAGGTGAAGGCAATTTATAATTGTCATTTTTAATTCCTGCTATGTTAATCATATCATCCGTAATTTCTTTTGGTTCAAATTTTTCTTTTAGTGTTTCCTTCTTATCTTCCCTTTTTGTTTCAATGTTCCCAGCTTGTTTTTCCGACTCTTTTTCAACCTTTAAAGCGGCATCCGCCTTTTTCACATCGTCAATTTTTAGCTGAGTAATTTCCGTTTTTCTATTTGAGTCAAGTGGATTTAAATAATCATAAATTTTTATGTTTTCCTCTTGCTTTTCAGGTACTTCTTTTTTTACCTGATTTTTTTCCTTTGTTTTCTTTTTATCATCTTTTTCAACAATAAAAATAAAATTATATATTGCCTTTATTATTTTATTAAAATAGTCTGAAATTATTTTTAAAATACCAATTATACTTTGATTTGTCAGCAAGACAAAGCTTGAAAAAGCAATTGCTCCAAGCACTATGTATGTACCGTTCTTTCCAACAAGCTTTATGAAAATATATGTTAATATATTTCCAACGACACCGCCGCCTTGCTTTAAAATGCCTGCTTCAGACGATGATTTTAATAATTCACCCATATTTTTAGCTTCTCTTAAAATTTCTACACTTAAAAGAGAAGCATACATTATAAAACACAGAAAAAAGCCTATTAAGGCAACTACCTGGTTGTTATCGGTAAATACTATTATATTTAACAGCCTCATTATACCTATTGCCAAAATGAAAAAGGGCAACATATCTGCTCCTCTTCCAAAGAAGGAATGAGTAAATGTATTTATTGTCCTGCCTATAATTCCTGTTTGATTTTCTTTTGTTGTTACCACAATTAAAAATACAGCAAACGCAACAATAAAAATACCTGTAATTTCCTTTTGTATGAGTTCATTTTTTGTATTAGTTTTTTTTGTTTTCGAGCTTGTACTCTTTTTTGATACCGTACCTTTTTGATTCTGTACCTTAGCCATTGATACAACGTCCCCCTATTTTTCTGTATTCATTATATCATCAGGCAAGACGCTTATGCGTCTTGCTTCACACTGATACAATGAATACATATCAGACAAAGACGCAAGTCTTTGCTTCTTTTTGTATTCATTATATCATAAACTATTGATAAGCCGCAATAAATTATTTGTTTATGAACAATCTAGTTTTTATCACTATTTTTGTTATTATCTTTATTGTTATCCTTGTTGTTCATATCATTATTCATATCGTCTATCAAATCTCTAAGCTTATTCATAGATGAGCTAAATCCACCTATTTCATCAATTAAACCTATTTCACATGCCTCTTCTGCTGTTAATACTGTACCTACGTCATTTGCAATTTCATCTGTATCGTACATATATTTTAGAAGTGCTTCTCTGTCAACATTTGAGTGATCTACCACGAAGTTTGTAATTCGCTCTTGCATTTTTTGAAAATATCTGAAAGTTTGAGGTACTCCAATGACAAATCCATTTGTTCTAATAGGATGTATTGTCATAGTTCCTGTAGGCACAATAAAAGAGTATTCTGCAGATACCGCTAAAGCATTACCAATGGAGTGTCCGCCCCCTAAAACCACAGAAACAGTAGGTTTTGTAATACTTGCAATTAATTCTGATATGGCAAGCCCTGCCTCCACATCTCCCCCCACTGTATTTATTAATAAAAGTATTCCTTTTATTTGAGGATCCATTTCAGCACCAATAATCATTGGTATGATATGTTCATACTTAGTAGTCTTGCTTTGGGGAGGTAATGAGGTATGACCTTCTATTTCTCCTATTATACTAATAAAGCATATATCCTTCACAGGGTCAATATCTGTGATACTTCCAACTTGCTTGACATTTTCAATTTTTTGATCTGCATCATTGTCATCTTTGTTGTTTTCATTTCCGTTGAATAAAAATGGATTTGCAGGCTCGTTGTTATTTGTATATTGATTATTATAATTTAATTGATAACTTTGCTCTCTTTGATTGTTTTTATTATTGTTTTGGTTGTTTTGGTCGTTTTGGTTGTTTTGATTATTCTGGTTACTTTTTTCATTGTAATAATTTCTATTTCCATCCATGTTATTGAATGTTTGCTTAGGTAAATTGTTTATATTAGGATTATTGTTTGTCATGTATGCCTCCACATAAAAATAATCAGGTTATTCCTGATTATTCTTTGGAGTTTTGCTTTTTTTATACATTCACTTCTATATCTTATTCATTTTCAATGATTATCATGTCGCTGCCAATTTTTTTAATGTTTTTCCACAAAACTTCTTTCTTTTTAGGTTCCTTAAAAAAGTTAAAACCAGAAGTACTTCCAGAAATAAAGCTAACTATTTCTCCTGTTTTTTCATCTATTACCAAGTCACAATCCCCAAATATCCCTAAATTTTCTCCAGTATCAATATTGATTATTTCCTTGCTGTAAAGCTCGCTAAGTTTCATAAAATCCCCCTTTTTAAAAATTTTAGCTACACTCCAGTGTGGCCAAAGCCACCTTCTCCTCTTTCAGTTTCATTTAACTCTTCAACTAATTCAAACTGTGCTTGTTCATGCTTTATAAAAACCATTTGAGCTATTCTATCACCACTATTAATTACAAATTCCTTATCCCCAAGATTAATTAATATTACCTTTATTTCACCTCGATAGTCTGAATCAATGGTTCCTATGCCATTTACAAGGCTTATTCCATATTTTATTGCAAGACCGCTTCTTGCTCTTACCTGAGCTTCATAGCCTTCAGGCAACTCTATAAATAATCCCGTAGGTACTAAAGCCCTTTCTAAAGGCTTTAAAACTATTGGATTTTCTATATATGCTTGTAAATCTACTCCTGCAGAACCCTTGGTTTCATATGCAGGAACATTAAATGGATTATTCTTTATTATTTTAACCTTCATATTTTTCTCCCAGTACTTTTTTAATAGCTTGTTCTATGTTTTTATTTTTATTTAAATTGCCTGTAAAAGTAACACTAAGCTTATTTATGTCAAACAATTCATTTGCAACTCTTAATACATCTTCTAACTTAACATTGTTAATATTATCAATAACCTCTTCCGGATATTGAATTTCATTGTATAAAAGTTCCCTTCTTCCAATAGCTGACATACGGCTGGATGTGCTTTCAAGTCCAAGAATATAATTACCCTTTATTTGCTGCTTGGCTCTGTTAAATTCCTTTTCGGTAATGTTACCTTGCTTCATATGAACCATTTCTTTTAAAACAGTTCTTAGTGCTTCTTCAACCTGATCATAGCTCATTCCGGCATAAATACTGAAAATCCCTGTATTAGAGTAATTGGAAACAAATGAATATATGGAATACACAAGACCCCTTTTTTCTCTTACTTCCTGAAAAATTCTAGAGCTCATAGTTCCACCGAATATGTTATTTAAAACAAGAAGAGGATAGTAATCCTTATGGTGTCTTCCGATAGTCTTATTTCCTATGCACATATGAAGCTGCTCTAAGTCCTTATTAATTCCTGCAACTCTCGGTATATATTCACCTTCCTTGTCAACGTGCTCTGAATGTCTATTTTGCCAATGGTTAAATTTTTCATTAATAATTTTTATGAGTTCATCTTCATCAAAGCTGCCAGCTATGGCTATAACAGTATTGTATGGTGAATATTTTTCATTCATATAGCTTAAAACTTTTTCTGTTGTAAATGTTTTAAGATTTTTTTCAGTACCTAAAATATTATATGCCATAGGACTGTCGTTAAAAATTATTTCAGTAAGCTTGTCATGAACAATGTCTTCCGGTGAATCCTCATACATTTTGATTTCTTCTATAACCACCGATATTTCTTTCTCAATTTCTTCTTGTTCAAACAAGGAATTAAAAAACATATCTGATAGTATATCCAATGCTTCATGAATATTTTCATCCAAGACTTTCACATAAAAACAGGTGCACTCCTTGCTTGTGAATGCATTGAGCTGACCACCTAAATTGTCCATATCTTCAGCTATTTCATTGGCCTTTCTATTTTCAGTTCCTTTAAAAAGCATGTGTTCAATAAAATGTGACATTCCATTAGTTTCATCAGTTTCATTGTTTGAGCCTATATTGACCCAAATACCTATAGAAGCTGATTTAACATAATCTATTTTTTCCGTAACTACTCTTATGCCATTATCTAAAGTAAATTTTTTTATCATTTTTCCTCCGTAATATTATCACCACAACAATCTAAATTTCATCATGTGACTGCACCTGCCTGTAACAAGCAAAATAATGATAATTAATGTAAGTACAATTATTATAAGCTTCCTTATAAAATTCATGTTATTGTTTATAAATTTCATAATATTCCCCCTTATTTATATGTATTAAAAATGGGCGAAATTATGATTCAATATATTAATTTTATCAAATTTTTACATAAATTTCAACTGATTATATTTATAATCAGCGATGAGGAATGAACTTTTTTAAATACTATCATAAATTATATTTTTTTGAATTTTTAAAATTATCAACAATCATATAATTTTGACATTATGTTATCCACACTTGAAGGGTAGAACCCCCCTTTTGTAAAAATGATGTTTATATATTGTGGATACTTTTCTGGTATTTAATTAAAATTTATACTTCTCATCTACCACCTCCTGTGGTACAATTACATTGTTAGACGAAATGCACTGTTGTGTATTTCTTAATGTAAAATACATCTTCATCAGTTACTATTGCTCTGCGAAAAGTTTCTAGTAATCTTGCGGATGTATTTTTTATTGTTTGTTTCAACTCTTTTAAAACTTTAGTTCCTGCAAGATAAAGCTGCATTAATATGTCTGATATTTGTGTTATTAAATAATGATTTTTCATTGCATTTGGATTTTTACTGTTTAAATGCTCGATCTTATACAATATATTTTTCTGCGTATTAA
>CAZJKK010000069.1:0-10634 GCA_964546605.1 uncultured Clostridia bacterium | reverse complement strand
CTGATATATCATTGTATGATGAAATTATAGCCATATTTAATTTGGAAAAAAGCAATAAAATATTTTTAGATAAAAGTTACAGAAGTTCATATGAAATAAGCAAATTCAGCACAAAGTTGTTGGATGTGGGCATTCAGACAGAATTTTTTAAAAGAATCGAAGAGGAGCCTGTAATTAGTAAATCAAACAACAGTGCCAATTTGCATGATGATATAATAAAAGAAATTGAAAAATATAAAACCCAAGGCTTTAGCTCAATTGCAATTATATGCAAAAATAGAAAAGAATCTTCCGAATTATATTTTAACTTAGGTAATAGAATAAAACTAAAATTAATAGATTATATAGACTATGAAAGTGTTTTGGAAGGAACCTTAATTCTTCCTGTTTATTTAGCTAAGGGTTTAGAATTTGATGCAGTTATAGTATACGAGGCTAATGATAAGAAGTATAATACAAAATATGACAAAAAATTGTTATATATTGCTTGTACCAGGGCTTTGCACAGATTATCACTGTTTTATACAGGAAAAATTACAAGGTTTTTGAAGTAAGCAATAAAAAATCCGCAAAATGCGGATTTTTTTGTTATTATCATAAGCGGGTGATGGGAATCGAACCCACACAACCGGCTTGGGAAGCCGGGACTCTGCCACTAAGCTACACCCGCATTTAATTTTATTATATGCCTGTTTAATTAAAAAATCAAGTAGCTTCTATTAAATAACTTGACAACTAAATTTCAATACTTAAAAGCTACTGGTGGGAATTGGACCCACGACCTGCGCATTACGAGGGCGCTGCTCTACCCCTGAGCCACAGTAGCATAAGTTATATATAATTTAATACTTTTTTCAGGAAATGTAAACCCTAATATAATTCTATTTATATAATAACTATATTTTCGGAAAAAAAGTATCAAATTAAATTTTTTGTCATATATTGACTATATAAAGTTCTATTAAAGGAGTGTATATATGGATAATAATTATGATAATCAATATGAGATATATGACAGCACAAGAGAAATTCCAAAATTTGATGCTTACGCTATGAGATATAACAGATACGATAACAGGTATGATGACAGATTTGATAATAGGTTTGATAACAGAAGATACGACTACAATGATTACAATCGATTTTATGACAGAGATTATGACAACATGAGATACTACAGATATCCATATTGTGACAGATATGGAAGGTGCGAAAACCCAATTTGGTGGTTATTCTGGCCATTTTTCTTTAGATAAGTATAATCGATTTTGAATTTAATTTTACCATTAGTTGGTATATAAATTGATTTTATTAATCAAAACAAAGGACGCACATGCGTCCTTGACTATTACTATTTCTTAATATATCTAAAATTTTCTGCTTCCTGGCTTTACAGGTTTTGAACCATCAGCACACATAGGACAATCCTCAGAATCATATGTTTCAAATACTAATTCAACTGCACTATATATAGGCAAGCTGATTTCGCTAGATTTTCTGTCAACTATACAGCCCAAGCCTACAACCTCTCCCCCAAGGCTTTCTAAAACTCTCGCCGTTTCCATTGATGATTTTCCTGTTGTTACAACATCCTCCATTATTAAGATCTTTTCACCTTGTTTAATTTCAAAACCACGACGCAATGTCATAACATTGTTTTCTCTTTCTGTAAAAATTGCTCTTACTCCCAATTGTCTTCCTAATTCATACGCAGCTGTTATTCCTCCCATTGCAGGACCTACCACAACTTCTATTCCTAAATCTTTTACCTTTTCTTTAACCAAAGCTATTACACCTTCTGTTTTATCCGGATATTGCATTAGCTTGGCGCATTGACAATATCTGTTAGAGTGCTTACCTGAAGACAATAAAAAATGACCCTCCAACAATGCTCCACATTCCTTCAATATTTCTACTACATCTATACTCATTATTTCCTCCTATACTATTCCTCTAATTTCATCTAAGGTTTTAATATTTTCTCTTTCCATATATTCCTGCAAATCATTAATTATATCAACTGCTATGTCTGGTTTAATAAAATTTGCTGTTCCTATTTGAACTAATGTTGCTCCCACCATTATAAATTCTATTACATCTATTGCACTTGTTATGCCGCCTAATCCACATACTGGTATCTTAACTTTTTTTACGGCATCTCTAACCATTCTTAAGGCTATGGGCTTTACACATGGTCCTGATAGTCCTGCATATACATTGTCAAATACTGCTTTTTTGCTTTTAACATCTACTGCCATTCCTTGAATTGTATTTATAAGAGACAATCCATCCGCTCCCGCAGCCTCACAAGCTACAGCCATTTCAGAAATATTTTCAGCATTAGGCGATAGCTTCACCATTAAAGGCTTCCTGCAAATTCTTTTAACCTTTTGTACAATATCATATGCAACAGATGCTTTTACCCCAAAGGCCATACCTCCGGTTTTAACATTGGGACAAGATATATTTAACTCAATTAAATCGACGTTTGTATTATTTAACATGTATATTCCTTCAAAATAATCCTCTTCACAATGACCTCCAAGATTAGCGATTATTCTTGTATCATAAGTATTCATTCTTGGAAGTTCTTCACTAATGAATCCTTTTACTCCGGGATTTTGAAGCCCTATGCTGTTCATTAATCCCATAGGAGTTTCCCATATTCTTATACCGGTGTTACCATCTCTTTTGTTAAGAGTAAGACCCTTGCTGCATATACCTCCAAGCAAGGATAAGTCATATATTTTAGAAAACTCCTCCCCAAATCCAAAGGTGCCGGATGCAGTTAAAATAGGATTTTTAAATTCTATACCCATTGCTGTAGTTTTTAAATCTGCCATATTTTCTCCTTTAAATTAATTCATCGCTTGCAAATACCGGACCATCCTTGCAAGCCCTCTTGTTGCCTTCCTTTGTTAACACAGTGCATCCAAGACATACGCCCATACCGCATGCCATCCTTCTTTCTAAAGAAACATAGCATTTTACATTTTGTTTTTTACATTCTGTCATAATTTTAGTCATCATTATTTCAGGCCCGCATGCTACTACTGCATCATAATTTTTATAATTAATGAAATCCGTTACAAAACCTTTATTGCCGCTACTTCCATCTTCTGTAGTTATTAACAGGTTACCGCAATATTTTTTAAATTCATCCACAATGTAGACACAATCCTTAAATCCCAGGTACACATCTGCGCTTTTCCCTAGTTTTTTTGTTAAATATAGCAGGGGAGCTATACCTATTCCTCCTCCAATTACTGCCACCTTGCTTCCTAATAGATCTATATCGAATCCGTTGCCTAAAGGCCCAAATAATTGCAGGTCTTCCCCACTTTTCATAGTACTTATTTTTGTTGTACCTTTTCCTTCTGTTCTATATAAAAATGTAACGCTGCCTTCATGAACATCATTAATACTTATAGGGCGTGGCAATAAAAAACTATTATCTAACGTCTTAATCATGAAAAATTGTCCCGGTTTTACATCCCCCAAAAAGTCCGCAGTCAGTTTATAAATCCTTTCAGAAATATTTATATTTTCAATTATTTTGCTTTTAATAACTTTCATTTGTCCTCCGCATATAAGAAAAGCTTCTATGAAAGCGTGTTAAAACAAAGAAGCTTTTCTTGTAACTCATTGCGGAAAGTTCTTTAATAATAAAAAGAACCTTCCAACTTGTACAAAAAGCTGATGAATTTCATCAGCTAATATTAATTTTGCTCAAATGCTGTATCGCAATATACACAGCGATACAATTTTTTATTACTATCAGTTAATCTGAATTTATGAACTATTTCCTGTTCAACTGATGTAATACATCTTGGGTTTTTGCATTTTGCTATATTTTCAATTTCTTCAGGCAATTCAAGATTTATTTTCTTTATTATTACACCATTATCTATTACATTAATGGTGATGCTAGGGTCAATAAATCCAAGAACCTTTAAGTCCATGTTAATATTGTTTTCAACCTTTATTATATCCTTTTTTCCCATTTTATTACTTTTTGCATTTTTTATTATTGCAACACTGCATTCCATTTTATCTAAGTTTAAGTATTTGTATATTTCCATAGCCTTGCCTGCTTGTATATGGTCTATAACCAAGCCTTTTTCAACAGAATCTATATTTAGCATCTTTCCACCCCCAATAATTTCATGATTAAAGCCATTCTTACGAACATTCCATATTTAGCCTGTTTAAAATAACAAGCTCTCGGGTCATTGTCAATTTCAACTGATATTTCATTTACTCTTGGTAGTGGATGAAGAACTATTAAATCTCTTTTAGCGTATTCTAACTTTTCCTTATTTAAAATATAGCTATCCTTCAATCTAATATAGTCTGCTTCATTAAAAAATCTTTCTTTTTGTACTCTTGTCATATATAAAACATCAAGCTCGTTTATTATATCTTCAAGTTTTTCAACTTCTATAAATTCAATTTTATTCTTTAATAAGATTTCATCTCGAATATAATCAGGTATTCTTAATTCTTCAGGGGATACCAGCACAAACTTTATATTTTCATATCTTGATAATGCTTTTATAAGTGAATGTACTGTTCGTCCAAACTTTAAGTCACCACAAAGACCTATTGTAAAGTTATTCAAATTGCCCTTTAGTGATCTTATGGTTAACAAATCTGTCAGCGTTTGAGTTGGGTGCTGATGACCACCATCTCCTGCATTTATAACAGGCATCTCAGTATTCTGTGAAGCAACCATTGGAGCACCTTCTTTTGGATGTCTCATTGCTGCAATATCAGCATAACAAGCTATAGTTCTTATGGTATCCGCAACACTTTCACCTTTTGCTGCTGAACTTGATTCTGCTGAGGAAAATCCCATAACACTTCCGCCAAGTCTTAGCATTGCTGCCTCAAAACTAAGTCTAGTTCTTGTGCTTGGCTCATAAAACATTGTAGCAAGAACCTTACCCTTGCAAACATCAGCAAATTCCATTGGATTTTCAATAATTTCATCTGCTAAATTTAAAATTTCATCTAGTTCCTCCAAGGATAAATCCATTGGTTCAATTAAACTTCTGCCTTTTAACATACTTCCTCCTTTTTAGCCTCTCAGGACTATTTTAAAAGAACAAAAAATCTTCCAAACCTGGCATGGCAAGGAAGATTAATATTATTTATATTATCTTATGATTTCCTTCCCAGCCTCTCTGTGCCAGATTAAAGGTTATTCTTTTTTATAATCATATAACAATTTACTTGTTGTGTCAACAAATTATATATTAATTAAATTTCACAATTATTCTTGTATGATATTATTATCTTCATCTTTCTTTTCTACGGGTACCTGGCTCACTATTTTGGTAATTCTTCTTTCTACCTCTCGCCTTGGCAGCCATACCTGTCTTTCACATGTGGTACACTTTATTCTAAAATCAGCACCAACTCTTAAGATTTCCCAATCATATCCACCACATGGATGTTTCTTTTTTAATTTTACAACATCACCAACATTTAATTGCATTGGCATAAATAATCACCTCACTATATCATTACTGCATTGTCAGATTCTGCAATTGTTTCAACTATATCGTACATATTTGTAACACTGCCAACTGCTAATTTGCCCTTAATTTCAAAGAAATCCAGACATGTTCCACATGAAACAATTTTAACACCTGCATCTTCCATCTTCTTTAAATCATCTAAAGATTCTGATCCTTCAACAGTAAGTTTAACCCCTGAATTTAAAAATATTAAAAAGCTTGGATATGGCTTAGTTTCTGTCAAGCTGAAAAGAAAGCTCTTCATAAGTATTTTTCCTAAATCATCTGAACCCTTTCCAAGCAAGTTAGTTCCTATTACATATCCCTTTATTTCTTTCTTTACTTTACTATCTTCATAAACAGATTCTTCTATTTCCTTTATTACAACATCATTATTGCTTGGAGTTTCCTTTGTTAAACAGATATATGTTCCATCGCTTTTTTCTTCTACTTTTGTATTGTAATTTAGTTTCATTCCAAACTTTAATACATTTTCTCTGGAAGTTTCATTATCAACTATAACTTGTATTTCATTTTCTCCGGCATCTGATTCCTTTTTTGTCATAATTACCGGTTGGGGACATACCATTCCTCTAGCATCAACTATTTTCATTTTTCCTCCTAGTTATTGTAAAACCCTTTATATGATAAATAATTTAACAATATATTATTGTCATAAAATATTTTGCTTGATTCAGAGTTTAATATTCCTTGTGCAAGCTTTCCATCCTGTAAAAAGCCAATCAATGGAGAACTTAATGCAAAAATTATGTATAAAATTATAACAGCTTTTAAAAGTCCTGTTCCTGCACCAAAAATTCTGTTTGTTAAATTTAGCAAAGGCAGTTTAAATATCACATTTATGAAATTAGATATTAACACCAAAATTGCATATATAACAAGAAATGTTATTACAAAACTTATGGATCTTATTAAAATAATACTGATATTATCTATAAAGACAGTAAAATTATCTGTTCCAACTACATCACTTGTATTAATAATATTACTTAAAACATTTTTAAGTTCTGCAGGGATATTTACCGATTCATCAAATGTTTCCATTAGCTTTACTGATAGCTTATCTTCCAGAAAATCATGAACCTTAACAAACATCTTTGTATTATTTAATATAAAGTTTTCTGATACGCCATAAAATTCTTTACTGAGAAAAAATGCTGCAATCACACCAATCGTATCAAAAAGTGTTTTAATAAAACCCCTTCTGTAGCCTTGAAAACATGCTAAACCTACAAATATTATAATAATAATGTCAATGTAATTCATATACCCTCCTTTATCATATGTACTCGTTATTTTATTTGTCCTAAAATGAGCTTTTCTTTAGATAAAATACGGATGTCATTTCCTTCAACTGTAAAATCAGAAATATTATTTTCTAAATCTTCATATATTTTATCCAATTTACTGCCATGAATTAAATATATGCTATTTTCATTATATACAAAAATCCTACCTTGGTAAACCTTTAATTTTTCTGCACCATTAGGCATATTATTTATATGTACAACCTTCCCTTCAAAGTTATAAGCGATAATCTCAGTGCTGCCATCCTTATTAAAAAGTATGTAAAAAATTTGATTTTCTTTATCTATTTCTATATCAAGAATTTTATTATATATGCCATTTTTCCACATTAGCTTTCCATTGGTATTATAATAATATATGTTTCTTGTACCGATGGCTAAAATATTATTGTATAGGATTTTTGTTTTAACAAGAATTTCTCCTGATATTTCAGTGTTCCAAAGTTCAACATCATCTAACAAATTAAAATATATGTTGTTAATAATTTCTTTCCCATTAAATTTCAAAGTAGTTAATGAATATCCCTCTGATTTATCACTTATGGAAACCCCTATAATATTTTCTTCAAACACTTTATTTTCAACTATTAGATTATTATTTTGATCTAAAATGTACAAAGCATTTTTACCTGAGTTGTTCCTAATAATTATGTATGTTTTATCATTTTCACGTGAAACATTTACAATTTCACCTTGAATTTCAGCTATTATAAACTCTTGATTATTTTTATCTATAACTTGTATCTTATTTCCGTTATTTCTAAATATGTAGCTTTCTAAAACAATTATCTGCTTAGAAAACTCAGAATCTATATTTTCCCAAACTAATTTATTATTATTGTCCAAATAGACAATTTTTTGATTGTTGTATGTTAATATTCCTTCATGAAAAAAAACAAATTCCTCCAAGGTATCTAAACTAGTTGTTTTTACATTTTCAACATTGTATATCTTTTTTTCATCCAACATTGTCAAAATTTCTTTTCCGTATGTAAAATAAACTATACCTAATACTATTATTAAAAAAAATATAATAAATGCTATAAGTTTCTTCATACTTTTACCCTTGTAATTTTAATTGCCAACTAATAAGTTTCTATCTGCTAATAATAATCTTAAATTATTTATTACATTATAGCAGATAAATATTTATTTTGCATTAAAATTTGATTAAACCCCGGCAGCGCCGGGGTTATTTAATGAGATATTTCATTTAAAGCAATTATTGCTGCTCTTATATCCTTTTCCTTATTAAAAGGGCCTACACTAAATCTAACAGCACCAATTTTTTCTGTGCCAATTGTTTTATGCGCTAAAGGTGCACAATGTAAACCTGGTCTAACCGCAATCTTGTACTCTGTATCTAATTTATATGCCACCTCAGATGAATCAATATCCCTTATATTAATTGGAACAACCCCGCATCTATGTCTAATGTCTTCAGGGCCATAAATTTCAATTTTATCGTTTTTCTTAAGTTCATGGATGAATATATCAAGAAGTTTCTTTTCGTGGCTATAAATCGATTTTGTGCCCTTGTTTAGAATGTACTTTATTCCTGAATTCAATCCTGCTATACCTGGAAGGTTATGAGTACCTGCTTCTAATTTATCAGGATAGAAACTTGGCTGTATCATACTGCTGGATTCACTTCCTGTTCCCCCTTCCTTTAAATGCTTTATTTCATCATCGCAATTTATAAGAAGGGCACCTGTTCCTTGTGGCCCAAGTAGACCTTTGTGTCCCGGCATAGCTAAAAGTCCAATATTAAATTTTTGAACATCTATTTCCAGAACTCCTGCACTTTGAGAAGCATCTACCATATACAATACATTTCTGGATTTACACATATTACCAATTTCTTCAATAGGCATTATTGTACCTGTTAAATTTGATACATGAGTAGTAACTACCATTTTTGTATTAGGCTTTATTTCAGCTTCTATTTCTTCTACCTTTATACTGCCATCTCTAGCGCATTGAATTATGGTATTTTCTACACCATACTTCTCCAGTTCCTTTATTGGACGAAGAACTGAGTTATGCTCCATAGTTGTAGTAATAACATGATCACCGGGGTTTAAAAACCCTTTTATACCTTGATTTAAAGCCTCTGTTGCATTGCAAGTAAATATAACCTTCATTGGATCATCTAAGTTAAAAAGCTCTGCCATTAGCTCTCTTGTTTCATAAATTACCCTTGCACCTTCAATGGCCATTGCATGACTTCCCCTTCCGGGATTAGCCCCATATTCAGTCATAGCCCTCATTACCTCTTCATATACTGTTTTTGGCTTTGGATATGTTGTTGCAGCATTATCTAAATATATCATTATATCACCTACTATTATATTTTAATTTATTATATGTTTGTCATTATTCTTTGATAATTTATATATTACTTTACCTTTACATATGGTGTATTTTACCAAGCCATTAAGCTTCCATCCCAAAAATGGGGAATTGCTAGATTTTGAACAAAAATTCTCTACTGTCCACTCCTCGTCAGGATCAAATATTACCAAATCAGCCTGTTGTTTCTCTTTTATCCTTCCTGAACTTAAATTATAAAGCTTGGCAGGATTAATTGTCATTTTTTCCAACAGCTTTATTAGTGATAAATGATTGTTTTTTACTAAGTAAGTAATACCTAATGATAATGCTGTTTCAAGACCTATTATACCACTGGGTGCCTTATTAAACTCAGACTGTTTTTCTTCCATGCTGTGAGGTGCATGATCTGTTGCAATTATGTCTATAGTCCCGTCTTTTATCCCTTCAATTACTTCATCACGATCCTTTACGGTTCTAAGAGGTGGATTCATTTTTGCATTTGTATTATATTTTAAAATATCTTCTTCAGTAAGTACAAAATGGTGAGGAGCTGCCTCAGCATAAATATTTGCTCCCATTTCTTTAGCTTTCCTAATAATATTAACTGCCATACCAGAACTTACATGCTGAAAATTTACCCTTGCACCAGATTCTAATGCAAGAATTGTATCACGAGCAATCATTATGTCCTCTGCTAAATGAGATGCACCTGAAATACCAAACTTTTCTGATATAACTCCTTCATTAATTCCCGAGTTTACTATAAATGAAGGATCCTCTTCGTGAAAGCTTATGGGGACATTAAGCATTTTTGCTGTATTCATAGCCTTTAATACCAATGTTGAATCCATTATTGGATATCCGTCATCTGTAAAGCCCATTGCTCCTTTTTTATATAAGTGCTCCATGTTGACAAGCTCTGTTCCCTTTAATCCTTTTGTAACAGCAGCTGTTTGGATTATATTTATACCTGATTTCTTAGCTTCATTTATAATATATTGGAGGGTTTCTTCATTATCTACCGGTGGCTTTGTATTTGCCATACAAACTACGGTTGTAAATCCTCCTCTTTTCGCAGCTTGAGAACCTGATTGAATATCTTCCTTATAAGTAAGACCAGGGTCCCTAAAATGTACATGAACATCTATTAAACCAGGTGCCACAACCATTCCTTCTGCATTTATAATTTCTTCCATACCTTCTTCAGGTATAAATTTATCTATTTTAACTATAATCCCGTCTTCTATTAATATATCTGATATTTGATCTAATCTGGATTCAGGGTCCATTACTCTTCCATTTTTAACAAGTATCATTTTATTCACCCGTGTTAATTAATTTACATTATTAATATTAATTATATCATAAGTGCAAGTCGTTAATGCGACTTGCTTCACACCGATACAATGAATACATTATCAGACAAAGACGGTAGTCTTTGTTTCATTTT
>CAZJKK010000068.1:0-10736 GCA_964546605.1 uncultured Clostridia bacterium | reverse complement strand
TTGGAGGTTTTATGAAGAAAGCTTGGGAAATGGCATATGATTTATATTCTAACGCGAAACCTGCTGTTTTAAATGAAGGAGAACAAGGCTGGAGTGCTTTGAAATCAGTTGCAGACTTTTATGATAATATACTTAAGCTTGATTGGGCAAGTCAAGTTCCAGGCTCCGGAGCACCTGAAATTGCCATGGTAGCAGCAATTCAAGCGCTTGAAAACAGAGGTTACACAGTTGAACCAGCCTATGAGCTTTTAGAACGAGGCTTAAATGCTCACAAGCAAAATGATAAGGTTGAGCTTCAGAAAATATCAGCAGAGCTTAGAAATGAGTTTTTAAATGCCAAAAAAAATGAAGAATCAGATTATTGGAAATATACATATTATGATAGCTTTAATCAATATGAAAAAAGTGTTAAGTTTCCGGAGGCTGTAAAGGTTGATACCACTACAGACAACTTTAAGGATAAAATTCGTGCAGCATGGATGAGCCAGCTTATAGGAGCTGCCATGGGGACCATGGTTGAAGGCTACACGTCAAAGAACCTATATGAAGCTTTTGGAGATGTGAAAAGCTATATTAGGGAGCCTAATACATACAACGATGATATTACTTTTGAAATAGCATTTCTCCATGCATTTAAGGATAAAGGCTACAATGTAACAAGCAAGGATATTGCATTGTCATGGATAGGACTCATACCCGTTGGTTGGTCTGCAGAAGAGTTAGCACTTCGAAACATTCGTGCAGGAATGATGCCTCCATTAAGTGCAAAGTGGAACAATCCTTTTAACGAATGGATAGGCGCCCAAATGAGAGGAGCCATATGCGGCATGGTGGCACCTGGAAATCCAAAACTTGCAGCAGAGCTTGCATGGAAAGATGGAGAAGTATCACACATAAATAATGGTATTCTGGGAGAAATTTTTAATGCTGTCATGATATCATTATCGTTTGTGTGTGATGATATAAAAGAAATAGTAAAAACAGCAATATCATTAATACCAAGTGACAGTGAGTATTTTTCTGTGGTTAGCTTTGCTTATAATTGTTGTTTAAAGTATGAGGATTGGCATGACGCACTTGCTGATTGTGAAAAGAAATATATTAAATATAATTGGATTCACGCTTACCCCAATGCCTGTTGTGAAGTAATTGCTTTAATGTATGGAGAAGGGGATTATGAAAAAACATTGAACATCATAACCATGTGCGGTATTGATGCAGATTGTAACGCCGGCATGATAATGCCCGTGTTGGGAATTCAAAAAGGAATGAGTATCATTCCCGAAAAACTGATTTCTCCTGAGTTTAATAAGCTCGTAACATACATGAGACATTACGAGGAAATTAATATGGAGGATTTGGTTAGTGGTACTATAGAATACATAAATAGAGCAAACTAAGAGGAGGATTTATCAAATGAAAAAAATTATTTCTTTATTGCTTGTAGTTGTTATGATATTTTCATTAACAGCTTGTGCGCAAAAACCTGCTGAAACTGGAGATGGTAAACCATATAAAGCAGCACTTTTATTAAACGGAACATTGGGAGACAAATCATTCTTTGACTCAGCTTATTCAGGTCTTAAACAATTAGATGAGGAATTAGGCGACAAATTTGAGTTTAAGGAAGAACAAATGGGAGCAACTCCTGCTGATGAACCAAAATGGGGACCAACATTAATGGAATATTGCGAATCAGGAGAATGGGACGTAATAATAGTTGGAACATGGCAAATGCTTGAAGCATTGCAAGAAGCATCACAACAATTCCCGGACCAAAAGTTCATATTCTTTGATGAAGCATACAACTTCGAAGAATTTCCAAATAGTAACGTTTATAACACACTTTACAAACAAAACGAAGTATCGTTCCTTGTTGGAGCTGCAGCAGCTATGATGACTACAAATGATAAGCTTCCAAATGTAGATCCATCAAACAAGGTTATTGGATTCTTAGGTGGAGCAGAAAATCCAATAATCAACGACTTTTTAGTTGGATACATTCAAGGAGCGAAGACCGTAGAACCAGATGTGAAGGTTCAAATAGGTTATGTTGGAAACTTTTTTGACTCAGCTGCAGGTAAGGAAATTGCTCTTACACAATATCAAAGCGGTGGAGCTGACGTTGGATACAACGTTGCAGGTGCTGCAGGCTTAGGACAAATAGAAGCTGCTGTTGACGCAGACAAATATGCATTTGGAGTTGACTCAGACCAAGCAACATTATTGCCGGATAAGGCTCATGTAATTCCTACATCAGCACTAAAGAATGTTGGAGCATCATTATATCATGCTATTAAGCTTCATATGGAAGGCAAATTGGAATTCGGAAAAGCTGAATCATACGGATTCTCTGAAGGCGGAGTTGCATTAGTAAAAGATGCACATTATGAAGAAATGCTTCCAGAAGAAATCAGAACTAAGATTGATGATTTAGAAAAACAAATAATAGATGGAAAAATTGTTGTTGATACTGCATTAGGAATGACAACAGAACAAGTTCAAGCAATTAAAGATTCTGTAAAATAAGCAGATGACCCAAATCTCTGATTTGGTGTCAGTCGCTTATCCTGAGCGTTAGCGAAGGATCTCCGTAAATAAGGAGATTCTTCGCGCTTTGCGCTTTGAATGACAAACTTTAATAATATTAATAGTTAATAATTGCCTGCTACTTGCTTATTTTTTTATGAGACTTACTAGCTGACAGCTATTAATTATTAATAAATAATAACGGAGGATTACCATGAGCAATAAAGTGCTTGAGATGAAAAATATAATGAAAATTTACCCTAACGGGGTTGTGGCAGTAGAAGATGTGACTTTAGAGCTTGAAAAAGGTGAAATACATGCCTTGTTAGGAGAAAATGGAGCCGGAAAAAGCACATTAATGAAGGTTTTGTTTGGACTTGAATCTCCAGACCAAGGGCAAATCATACTTGACGGCAATGAAATAAGTTTGAAATCCCCACAGGATGCAATAAAAAAGGGCATCGGAATGGTACATCAGCACTTTATGCTTGTTCCCTCTCTTACGGTTGCAGAAAATATTGTTCTTGGAGTTGAGCCAAAAAATAATATATTCATGGACATGGATAAAGCTGTTAAGTTGTCGGATGAAATAGCAAAAAAATATAATTTTGATATAGATGTAACCCATAGAGTTGAAGAGCTGCCGGTTGGGTTAAAGCAAAAGGTTGAAATACTTAAAGCTTTGTACAGAGGTGCTGAAATTCTAATCCTAGATGAACCAACTGCAGTTTTAACACCACAGGAAACAGATGAACTTTTTATACAGCTAAAAAAGTTAAGAGAATTAGGACACACCATAATTTTTATTTCTCACAAGCTTGACGAAATAAAATCCATTTGTGACAGAGCAACAATTATGAGAAACGGTAAAAGCAAAGGAACTCACAATGTAAGTGATATTTCCACTGCAGAAATGTCAAGACTTATGGTTGGAAGGGATGTTGTATTGACATTTGACAAAAAACCTCCAGAGTTAAAAGAAACGGTTATGAAGGTAAGAAATTTAAATGTTTTGGGTGCTACTGGAGTTGCGAGGGTTAATGACTTATCCTTTGATCTGAAGGCAGGGGAGATTTTTGGTATTGCAGGGGTTGAGGGCAATGGACAGGGACACTTAGTAGAAGCCTTGACGGGACTTACCAAGAAGTATACCGGACAAATCAAAATATTTGATAAAGATATTAAAAATTCTAGTATTTATGGAATAAGAAATATGGGACTTGCTCACATACCTGAAGACAGAATGACATTGGGTTGTGCAGCAAATATGAATATAATGGATAATATTCTTTCTAACCAATTTGATAATCCAGAATATTCAGGTAAGTTTATGCTTAAAATGAAAAGAATTGAAAGCAGAGTTAATGAACTTATAGAGGAATACTTGATTAAATGCAAGTCCTACAAACAAAATGTAGGAATGCTTTCAGGAGGAAACATTCAAAAGGTAGTTGTTGCCAGAGAATTTTCCACTGACCCTAAAATTATAATAGCTAACCAGCCTACCAGGGGCATTGACGTTGGTGCAGCATCCTTCATAAGACAAAGAATTATAGAATTTAGAGATGCCGGATGTGCTGTAATACTTATTTCAGCAGATTTAAACGAAGTTTTTGAATTAAGCGATAGATTAGCGGTAATGTACAAGGGCAGTTTTGCCGGAGTATTTAATGATGTTAAAAACCTTACAGAAGAAGAGCTTGGAAAATACATGCTTGGTATTAAAAAGGACGACAGATTGGAGGGGATAATATATGAACAGCAGTAAGAAATATGATATTTTAAGAACTGTATTATCCATAGGTATAGCTTTATTAATTTCATTTATAATAATTTTTCTTACAAGCGATGAGCCTGTGAAAGCAATATTGGAGCTTTTGACAGGACCGTTAAAAAGCACAAGACGTATAGGAAACGTAATTGAATTAATGATTCCTTTAATTTTCACAGGTGTGGGAATAAGTATCATGTTTGCGGCAAGACAGTTTAACTTGGCAGGGGAAGGCTCTTTTCATATAGGTGGGCTTGTTGCAACATATATAGCAATTAATACAACCCTTCCAATGGGTATTTCACCTTTTGTATGCATATTGATGGCAGGATTTTTTGGTTCATTGATTACAACAGTGCCTGCAGTATTAAAAATAAAAACAGAGTCAGATGTCTTGGTTTCATCCCTTATGATGAACTATGTGGTTACTTTTTTTGCAAGCTATGTCTTAAGTTATTTTTTAAGAGACCCTAAAGCGGGGGCAACTGTTTCTTATGCTATTCCAAAAATAACACAGCTAAATGCCATAATTCCCGGAACAAGAATTCACTTTGGTTTAATAATTGCCTTGGCAGTTGCAGTGTTTGGATACATATTTCTTTATAAAACAAAGACGGGCTATGAAATCCGTGTAACAGGAGAAAATGAAAACTTTGCCAAATATTCAGGAATCAATGTTATAAAGGTTACTTTAATATCCCAACTTTTGGGTGGATTTATTTTTGGCATAGGTGGTGGAGTTGAAATTCTTGGAATGTATAGCAGATTTTCATGGATCTCGTCATTAGGTTATGGATGGGATGCTGTTATAATTGCCACATTGGCTAAAAAGAATCCTTTATATGTACCTGTTGCGGCATTCTTCCTTGCTTATTTAAGAACAGGAGCATCAAAGATGTCCATTGTTGCTGATGTTCCAACTGAAATAGTTACTGTAACACAAGGTATAATAATACTCCTGGTAGTTGCAGAGCAATTTTTAAGCAAGTATAAACACAAGATGATTACTAAAGAAGCTAAGGCTACTTTAAGCAACATTAAGGAGGCCAAATAATGATTATTATAAATGCTATTTTATCACCGGAATTTTTAAATGCAGCTCTTAGAGCTACAACCCCAATTTTGTTTGCTGCTATGGCTTCGGCAGTGGCTTCAAAATCTGGAATTACAAATATGGCCCTTGAAGGTATCATGTTATTTTCAGCTTTGTTTGGAGTTCTGTTTTCAGCGGCATTCCATAGTGGATGGGCAGGTTTATTTATTACCATGATACTTGGAGGATTTATAGGATTTTTGCTGGCATTTTTTGTATTAAGATTAAAAACAGATGAGATTCTTGCCGCCATTTCCATAAACCTTATAGCAAATGGGGCAACAGTACTTATATTGTTAGCAGTATCCGGAGACAGAGGTGTTTCATCTTCTGTTCCTTCCATACCTTTGCCAAGGATAACCATACCTGTAATAGAAAATATACCGTATTTAGGTGCGGTAATATCTAATCAGAACATATTGACATATGTTGCATTATTAATGGTGGTTGCATTCCATATGTTTTTATATAAAACACCATTGGGATTAAGAATAAGAGCTGTTGGTGAAAATAAACACGCAGCTGAATCTGTGGGGATAAGTTCTAAAAAGGTTCAATACACAGCTTTAATAATAAGTGGTATTTTAGCATCCATGGGAGGATTTTTCCTTTCAGGAGGGTATATGACTAACTTTACAACAGGTATGAGCGCCGGCAGGGGCTTCATTGCTTTGGCTGCTGCAACCATGGGTGGTAATACCCCAATAGGAGCATTTTTAGTTTCGTTATTATTTGGTGCTGCATCAGCTTTGTCAAACATTCTTCAGTTGGGCAACTGGCCATATGAATTAATTCAAATGATTCCATATATTACTACAATAGTGGGATTAGGAATATACAGCTACAGAAGAATGAAAAAAAGAGAAAAATTAAGCGGAAGGTAATATAAATGAAAAGAAACATAATTATAGATTGTGATCCCGGAATAGATGATATTGTTGCATTATGCTTTGCCATAGCAAATAGTGATAAATTTAATATATTAGGCATAACTACTGTAGCAGGCAATCAAACAATAGAAAATGTAACCCAAAATGCCATAGGATTAATGTCATTTTTAAATCAGGATATAAAAATTGCAAAAGGTTCTAAGTCTCCTTTAATAAGAGAAAAAAAGCCTGCAAGTCAAGTGCATGGGGTTAATGGTGTGGGAGAATACATATTTCCCCATACAAAAGAACTATATTCTAACAACGCAATTATCTTTTTAAGAGACACAATAATGTCCTGTGATGATAAGGTTACTTTGGTGCCGGTTGGACCATTAACTAATATAGCTTTATTAATTAAGATATTTCCTGAGGTAACTGATAAAATAGAGCTTATTTCCATTATGGGCGGCTCCACGGGTATTGGAAACAGAACTGCAACAGCAGAATTTAATATTTGGGCTGATCCGGAAGCAGCGAGAATTGTTTTTGATTCAAAACTACCTATTGTCATGAGCGGCTTAAATGTAACTCATTCAACAGGCTTGTTCAAAGAAGATATTGATATGCTTTTAAAAAGTAATGGAAAAGTAACAAAAATGTGCGGGGATATTTTAGATTATTATTTTAAGGGTGACCATGTAATGAAAGGAACATTTACTCCCATTCATGATGCATGTGCATTAATGGTTTTAATCCATCCCGAATTGTTTAAATATGAGCATTTACCGGTAACAGTTGATTGTGGAGAAGAGTTAAACAGAGGAACAACTATTTGCGATTTCAGAGAATGGGTTGGCGGAAATGAAGCTAATCCAAAGGTACTGATTGATGTTGATATGGAAAAGTTCAGAGAAATATTGCTGAAAGATTTATATAAGCTGGATGAATTATACAATTAAATCAGGGTGGGTATCCACCTGTTTTTTTTAAGGAGGCTTTAATGGGAAAGGTAGTTGTTGTAGGTTCAATAAATGTTGATATGGTATTCGTTTCAGATAAAAGACCAATGGCAGGTGAAACAGTTCTTGGAAAAACTTTTTCTCTTATACCTGGAGGTAAAGGTGCAAATCAAGCTGTGGCTGCTGCAAAGCTTGGAGCAGAAAGTTTCATGGTTGGATGCGTGGGACTTGACAGCAATGGCAACTTTGCTTTGGATAATTTGAAATCTGTGAATGTAAACACAAATAGTATAGATGTTATACATGATGTTCCCACAGGTGTGGCAAATATAATTGTGGCTGAAGGAGACAACAGCATAATTGTGGTAGCAGGAGCGAATTATGAGGTAACTGTAGATACTATAAATAAATATAAAGATATTATATTGTCTGCAGACATAGTTTTATTGCAACTGGAAATCCCTTTGGAAACAGTTGAATATACATTGGAACTTTGTGCTAAAAACGATGTGAAGGTTCTTTTAAACCCTGCACCGGCAGTAGAATTAACAAGTTCTATGATCAAAAATGCAACATATATCACTCCTAATGAACATGAGCTGAATGTTATATTAGGCAAGAATTGCGATACCGAAACTGAAATGAAAAAATATCCCAATAAGTTAATTGTTACTTTAGGCTCAAAAGGGGTTAAATATTTTGATGGTGTTGACATGAAGATAATTCCTTCATACAAAGTTGAAGTAGTGGACACAACGGGAGCCGGAGATACATTTTGCGGTGCCATGGCAGCAGCATTGGTGAAAGGCGACAGTTTAGAAAATTCAATTAAATTTGCTAATAAGGCGGCAGCGTATTCCATTACAAAGCTGGGCGCACAAAGTGGAATGCCCAATGAAAAAGAACTACTGATGTAGTTCTTTTTACGCTTGTTGAAATATTAATATAATAATGCTATAAGTATATTAATTATTATTTCTAAAACAACTATGCTACAGTAACGTTGCTAGCTTGAGGTCCTTTTTGACCATCAACTACATCAAAGTTTACCTTTTGGCCTTCTTCAAGAGTCTTAAATCCTCCTGAAACGATTGCAGAGAAGTGTACGAATACGTCTTTTCCGTCATCGCAAGAAATAAAACCAAAACCTTTTTTTGAATCAAACCATTTAACTGTACCTGTTTTCATTAAAAAAATCCTCCGATATTTAAAAAAGATAAATGTATTTTATCAGTTTTTTGTATAAATTGCAATACATATTTATAAAAAAGTATAAACAATTTTTATCAAAGGCAGAAATACTACAATATTAAGCATAATAAAATTATCTTGCGCATATGAAAATGTTTTTTGTGAGTTATTATGTATAATAAAATATGAATAATATTACAAAACGAATCGATTTCATAAAAATATATTTTTAATATTAAATTGAAATATATGTTAAGCTTTGATATAATTATTTGGTATAATATTTTAATAGTTTTGGAAAATTAAAGGTGTGCATATGATAAAGCATTTTATAAAAGTTTTTTTTGCTTCAGCAGTATTTATAACAGTTATATTAAGTGTAACTGCTTTAGGATATATTGTATTTGTAGATAAGGATATTGTAATTGGAACTGTTAAAGGCTTGGATTCAGGCGAGGAAAAACTTAAATTTTATGAATCCAGCACATTTGATTATAATACAGACATAGGCAAAGCCTCAAGAGAGGTGAAAAGATTTAATGCATTAGTTGTTGGTTTAGAAAATTCAAGAACTGATACAATAATGGTAGCAAGCTATGATATGGATAACAAGCTATTAGATTTAATATCAATTCCCAGAGATACATATAGCCCAAGGGATGATTATGACAGCCCGGACCTAAAAAAAATTAATGCTGTCTATGCTCAGGAAGGAATTGAAAGTCTTGTCCTTATTGCAGAAAATCTTTTAGGAATTCCAATAGAAAAGTATGTTATGGTTGATTATAATGCAGTCGTAGCATGTGTGGATTTATTGGGTGGAGTTGAGGTTAATGTACCGTTTCATATGGTTTACGAAGATCCATATGATGACCCACCGCTATATATTGATATACCTGAAGGCACACAGCTTTTAAATGGAGAACAATCCTTGAAATTTTTAAGGTACAGGAAAGGATATGCTAACCAAGACTTGGGAAGAGTTGAAGCTCAACAGCAATTTATAAAGTCAGCTGTTAAAAAGGCATTAGGACTTAAACTGCCTGCCTTAATTAACGAAGCATATTCTCATGTGGAAACTAACATAAATGTAACAGACATATTAAGCTTGGCAAGTGATATTGCGGGTTTCTCAACGGATAAAATAAATGTTACTACGCTTCCGGGTGAAGAAACACCTTTAGAAGGTTTATCATTTTATCATCCAAATGAGCAGGCAATTAAAGATTTAGCAAATAAATTGTACAACACAGGGAACATTTCCCAGTTAAATTGAGTCTAATAAATATTAATAACTAATACATGTAAATAATTGTAATAATATCTGAGAGGCGGAATACAATGAAACATTTTATAAAAGTATTTATATTTTCACTTATAATATTTTCAATGACTGCAGCTGCAGGCATATTTACTTATGTGAACTATTTTTCACCTGAAGAAATTGCAGAAGCAGGAGAGAAAGACAATAACAACAATATTGATGAAGATGGTAAGGAGATGGAATTTGCTACTCCTTTAGAAAAAGCCATACATGAAGGCAATCGTATTAACGTTTTATTGGTGGGATTGGAAGGAACTAGGTCTGATACCATAATGCTTGCAAGCTTTGACAGAAAAACAAAGGAAGCAAGTATAATATCAATACCAAGAGACACATATTTTTATAGAGAAGGAAATTACAAATATTCAGATACACAAAAAATAAACGCTATTTACGGCATGGAGAAGGACGGAGTAAAAGCACTTGTAAATGCAGTTGAGGTTTTAACAGGTATGCCCATAGATAATTATGTTACAGTTGATTATGAGGGTGTTAGAGCAGCAGTTGATGCCATTGGAGGCGTTGAAGTAGATGTACCGTTTCATATGAGATATACAGACCCATATGATGATCCACCTTTAGATATTAACATAAAGCCGGGCAAGCAATTGATTATGGGTGATAAAGCATTAGAATTCTTGCGTTTTAGAAAAACAAACTATGAAGGCTATAAAGGATATGCTAACGGAGACTTAGGAAGAGTTGAAGCACAACAAGGTTTTATAAAATCTGCAATTAAAAAATCATTGAGCTTAAGGCTTCCAAGTGTTATTAGCGCAGTATATCCTCATGTTAAGACAGATTTAACATTAACAGAAATGCTGGGGCTTGGAAAAGATGCTCTTGGTTTTAATATGGAAAATCTTAATACCATGACATTGCCTGGAATAGACAAAATGCTTGGAAAATATTCATTTTATGTGGCAAATGGCGAAGAAATAACGAAAGTTGTTTATGATTTATACCATGTTAATTTATCTGCAAATGCTGAAGAAGA
>CAZJKK010000067.1:7009-10791 GCA_964546605.1 uncultured Clostridia bacterium | reverse complement strand
CCCATCAAGTACGACCATATGGCCAAAGCTATTATAGAAGTGTATAATAAACGAGTTCTTGTTTACTAATATAGTAATTGTTTTATTTTTAAAATCAATTTTACCGCCGAGGTTAACGTTATCATAAACATAGTTAAGCTCTAAACATTCGGTAGAATCATTATCTTTAATATATTTGTACACAGGTAAATCAAAGTTGTCTTCATTTAAGACACCTATGGCAATAATTGAATCTCCCTGTTCAATATTTTTATCATTTATGCCCAAGCAGCTAAATGATTCAGAGGTTAAGTCACCATCATCCTTGCCAAGGCTTTTGTCACCAATAATAACTATGTCCCCTTTTTTTAGCTTTCCGGTACCATGGCTGAAACTATAATCATTTTCTATACCAAATATTTCTTTTGCCTTATTGTTATAAAGTCGAATAATTCCTAAATTATCTATAAATATGAACCCTTCTGACATCAAATCTGAAAACTGTTTTGTAAAATTATCAATTTCAAACAAAATTTCACCCCCAGAATCGTATTATAACAATTTCATTATACTAAACTTTAATGCATTTTACAATATTTAGCAAAAATAAATACTGTAAAATGCATTTAAAATATATTAATTAAAAAGATATTCTTCTGTTTTGCTCCTAGAAAGACATTGTCATCCAGGGCAAATGGAGGAATATTCCTTTTTTTATTGTTAAATTTTTGTTGCATTCAATGCTTGTCTATGGTATTCTACCAAAGGTTTTGTCATATTATATAAAAATTCGGAGGAAACATGGACAAAGAAAAACAAATGTTATCTATTGCAAATCCGTCACCACTTGGGTTGTTAGGATTTGGGATGACAACAGTACTTTTAAATTTACACAATGCTGATATTATGCCGTTATCAATAGTTATCGTGGCAATGGGGTTTGCATTGGGTGGAGCCGCTCAAATAATAGCAGGTATAATGGAGTTTTTTAAAAACAATACATTTGGGGCAACTGCATTTACTGCTTATGGATTTTTCTGGTGGTCATTGATTGCAATTTGGATTAAGCCTTTTGGAATACAGGCTGCTGATGCAAAAAGCATGGGATTTTATTTGCTTCTCTGGGGTATATTTACAGCTTTTATGTTTATAGGTACTTTAAAGCACAACAGAGGAATTCAAGTAGTATTTTTATCCCTGACAGTATTATTCTTACTGCTTGCTTTAGGTGATTTTACAGGCAATCACAGCATTACAATATTTGCAGGATATGTTGGAATTTTCTGTGGATTATCAGCAATATACAACTCTGTGGCTCAAGTAGTTAACAATGAATATGGAAAAACGGTATTACCGTTATAATAGATAGAATAGCACATTATTTTATGAATTATTAGAGGATACTTGCAATCAACATGATTGCAAGTTTTTTATTGTGGGATAATTTATATGGTAATGGCTTAATAAAAATAAAATGCCTTCTTAATTGCATATTAAAATGTAAATTTTAAATTCAATAATTAATTATCGTAAAACAATAAATATTTATTGACTTATAAAAATAAACTGATATAATAGTGACTACAAATAGCAAATAGCAGTGGAGGAAATTATGTATCAAAAAAGTATGGTTCATTATATGACTAAAATCAGCATCGATGTTTTATTTTTAGCAGGTATTTTAAGTTGTGCTTTTGTTCCCTTTTCATCATCATGGCTTTACTATTATTTTGGAATTGTTGAAGAACAAGCTTTGTTTGCTAAGGGCGTGTTCTTGGCTTCTGGATTATCTTGTGTTTATATTTTGTGGCAGCTGAAGGTTATTTTTAAAACATTGATGAATGGAAATCCTTTTATTCATGCCAATGTTTCATGTCTTAGAAAAATTGCTATGTCTTGTTTGTTCATTTCATTTATTTTCTTTGTAAAAATGATATTTATGCCTACAATTTCAACAATTGTCATAGTGGTAATATTTATTGTGGGATGTTTGTTGTGCTTGACCCTAAAGGATTTATTCAAGCAATCAATTTACTATAAAGATGAAAATGACTTAACTGTGTAGGAGGTGTTTTATGGCAATAATTATACAGCTTGATGTAATGATGGCTAAAAGAAAAATCGGCTTAATGGAGCTGGCTGAAAAGATTAATATAACTCCTGCTAACTTGTCAATATTAAAAAATAATAAAGCAAAAGCAATACGACTTTCTACATTAGAAGAAATATGCAAGGCATTGGATTGCCAGCCGGGAGATATTATTGAATATGTGAAGGAGGAAGAACATAATGCTTGACAATAATGTTAAAACAAAATTATCTTTTTACGGAATTATTTCAGCAATAGCATTTATTTATTTAATATTGACTAATAATCCCAGTATTAGTTTTCCCATATTCTTTGTAATCCAATTTGTGTCGTTGTTTTTAATTGCCAGGGGCAGTGCAGGTGTTATTAATATTAAAGGATTATTTTTAATGATTCCCATATTTATTATATCCTTGAAGAACTTCATCAGTGCAAACGACATGTTTATTCCTACTAATTTATTGGCAATTGTGTTCTTGTACAGCATCATGTTTTTGTTGATGGGTAATAATTTAAATTTGATTAAATTAAATGTAACAGAAATATTGAAAATTATTGTTAATATTTTTGTACCCATGATTAATTTTACAGTTCCATTTAGGTGGATAGCAGAAAGAGAAAAATCCAAAGAAAAAAGCTTGCTTGCCAAAAGAATAGCTTTAGGTATTATAATATCCATACCATGTGTGTTGTTTCTAATAGGAATGCTGTCATCTGCTGACATGGTATTTCAAAACAGCTTTATATCATTTAATAGGTGGGTTAATAAACTGTTTGAATTTTTTAATATCTTTAAGTTAATAATCGGTACATTTGCAGGATTATACTTGTTTGGGCACTTATATTCTGCTTTTAATAAAGAGGATGAGAATATTGTTAACATGGTTAATGTCCATGCTGATACTCAAGGAAAGCTCAAAGGTGATATAATTGTTTTTAATATTTTGCTGGTATCAATATTAGTGATTTATTCCATATTTATTGCAATTCAATTTAAATATTTGTTTTCTGCAGGAAATTTGCCGGACAATCTCAATTATGCGGAATACGCAAGACGAGGGTTTTTTGAACTGGTGTTTTTAAGCGTTTTGAACATTGGTTTAATATTGCTTACTACATACTTATTAAGAGATAAAATATATTCAGAAAAAAATAAGTGGGCTCTGTGTACAAAGATGATGTTGATTTATCTGTGTGTAATTACAGGAATACTGTTGGTATCTTCATATTACAGAATGTCTCTTTACGACAGTGCCTACGGATTTACAAGATTAAGAATAATGGTTTACATGTTCCTAATATTTGAAGCGGCAGGTTTAATAGCAACATTAGCTTATATTTTAAAACACAATTTTAATATATTGGCTGTATATGCAGCCGTTGGTCTTGCATTTTATTTGACTTTAAATATTGTAAAGATTGATGAAGTTATTGCTAAAAGAAATATTGATATGTATTTTGCTGGACAGACAGAATCACTGGACATGGAATATTTAACGACATTATCAGAAGATGCAGCTCCTGCAATTATGAGACTGTTGGAAAAGGATGTTGAATTGATTACCAGAAATCAAGCAAGAATTTATTTGGAAGCAATAAAAGAAAGATACAGCAATATGGAACAAAACTGGCAAAGTTATAATTTAACTGTGGAAAAGAATAAGGATTTGTTGGAAGAAAACAAAGATAAGCTGCAATTTATATATAATTGAGG
>CAZJKK010000067.1:5019-6909 GCA_964546605.1 uncultured Clostridia bacterium | reverse complement strand
ACATTATGATAAGTTTTTTAATGCTTGGGAGTTTGATACTTGGATTAATTGCATGGATATTACCCATTATTAGTATCATTTGCTTTAAAAAAGTAAATAATATGAATTGGACTTTATTATCGGTTCTTAGTTTAGGCGCTTGTGCTATTTCATTATATTTTCAGATTTATTATAACGATTATTTAGTAAAAATTTGGGATGCGTCTGCATTAATGGATACAATAGGTGCTTCTTCTTTCTTATCAGCAGTTATGTTGGTTATTACAATCATATTAAATGCAATTAATATGTATATTTTTCATAAACAAGAAAATAGATAGTTAAATAATAAAATTCTTGATAAATTCATATAATTTGCTAAAATTAATTAAGAAGTATTAGGAGGTCTAAAAATGCAAAAATAAGACCTATGACAATTAGCGATTTTCTAACGATTTATTTTTGTAAAATTTAATAACGGGAAAGATATAAAAAAGAGAATAGGAGTAACTATGGCAGATATTAAATTTGAAATAACTGATGAATTAGCTGTTTTGTCTGAATCAGCAAAGGGATGGACAAAGGAAGTAAACATGGTAAGCTGGAATGACAGAGAGCCTAAAGTTGACATAAGAGAATGGTCACCCGAGCATGAACGTATGGGCAAGGGAGTAACCCTCAACAAGGAAGAAGCTAAAATTTTAAGAGATGTATTAAATAAGATGGATTTATAAGAAGAAGCAGAAAACTCTGCTTCTTTTTAAAATATAAATTGATTTCTTTTGTTGTATAAAGTTTTATAACCAAAGTTTAATGAACAAAATACCGTAAGGCATACGGATGCACATATGGCAATCATTATGGCTATTTGGTACATGATTGCAGTTGTGGGCAGCGTTCCTGATAAAATCTGTCCTGTCATCATTCCAGGAAGTGCAACTATACCCATTCCAAGCATGGAATTCAATGTTGGAAGTAGAGCTGTTTCAACAGCATTGTTTACATAGGGCAAAAGTATTTTTTTAGGTGTTGCTCCTAAATTGAGTAATGCATCTATTTTAGGCCGTTGGCTTTTTATGGTGTCGTTGAAAGTTTTAAGTGCTAAGTTGACGCCTGTCATTGAGTTTCCTATTATCATTCCTGCAATGGGTATGGTGTATTGAGGATTGAACACGCTTTGCCCTACAACGATGTATATGAAATAAACTAACACTGAAATGCCTGAAAATGCCAGTGATAAGGAGACTGCTATTTTAAAATTCTTGTTTAAGTTCTTGTGTTTGGACAATGCTCTTCTTATGGAGAAAATAACCATGGCTGCAATGTATATTACAACAAATACAGGATGGGGATTTTCGAAAATATATGTGAGTATTAGCCCTGCAAGAACCAGCTGTATGGTCATTCTTATGCTTGCTGTCACAAGAAGTTTAGTTTCATTGATTTTGGATTTTTTCATTATAGCCAGTACAACTAAAAGTAATACATATATTAAGCTGAACTGCAATATATTTAATTTAACTATTCCTTGCATATTTACCTTCCTATTTCTAAAATATTATCTGCAAATATTTCTGTAATATTTGAGTCATGGCTTACCACAACCACAGTAATTCCATGTTCGGTGCAATAAGATAACACGTTTTTCATAACATTAGCGCTGTTTTCTTTGTCAAGGGCTGATGTTGGTTCATCAAGCATTAATATCTTGGGTTTGAATGATAGGAATATTGCAATATAAACTCTTTGTTTTTCTCCTCCAGACATTGTTGTGCAGTCTGAGTCCAAAGAAAATGGCACACAACATATATCCAGAAAATATTTCATTTCTTCTTTGGATGGAGGCGCCATGTCCCTGAAATCATAATATTGTTTAAAATTTTCTCGAATGCTCCCATCGAATAAAAAAAC
>CAZJKK010000067.1:0-4919 GCA_964546605.1 uncultured Clostridia bacterium | reverse complement strand
AATAAAAAAACAGTGCAAACTTTTAAGTCTGCACTGTTGCTAACATTAACGAATTCTTGTAATTTGTCTTACTTTTTCTTTTTAAAGGATCTTCCTGTTTTTAATCCAAGGTATGAAAATGCAACAATTAAAATTATATATGGTATATAGAATGCATTTAATCCATCCTTGTAAAGGTAAAAAACTAATAGTAAAACTCCGGGCATGCTAAGCCCTGGCAGGAACACAAAAGTTTTTATTGGTTTCCATATCCCTATAACTATTCCCAGAATTCCGTATATTACCAAGATTATTAGGATTGTTATCATCCTCTCGTAAATAGAACCATCTGAAAACACTGATAAAAATACTCCGAAAAATCCCAGCAATAAGCCTAAAACCAACGTAATTATATGAGGGATTGCATTTTTCTTATAATCTTGATTCATAACTACCTCACAATTTTATTCATATTATTTTAATTACCGTTTAATACTTTCACTATAAAGCTGTCAGCAGGGAGTATGATTGTTTTATCACCCTTCATAGTTTCCTTTAATGCTTCTAAGCTTCTTATAAATTCATAGTATTGTACTCTATCTTCAGTGGAGTAGGCTGCAGCTATGATTTTCATATATTCGCTTTCTCCTTGACCTTTTAGTTCTTCTGCAGTTGCTTTTGCTTTAGATAAAAGAATTCCCACTTCCTTGTCTGTTTCATTTACAACCTTGCTTGCTTCAAGATTACCATCTGCTCTAAAACTTTCAGCCATTTGTGTTCTTTCTGATATCATTCTGCTGTATACAGCGGCTTCGTTGTCCTTTGGAAGGTCAAGACGCTTAATTTCTACTGCAACAGTTGATATGCCGTAGCTTTTTAGCTGGTTGTTCACCACTTCTGTTATTTTTGTGTTTACATCATCAATTGAACGGTTGTCTGAATTGATAATTGTAGTTTGATCCATTGTTCCTAATGTATTCTTAACTGCATTGTAAACAGCAGCATCAATACGATTTTCCATTTCAGACAATCTTCCTACTGTTCTCATGAACATTACAGGGTCGTCGATTTGCCATACTGCAAAGTTATCAACAACCAATGTTTTTTTGTCGCCTGTAAGCACCTCTGAAGGAGGAATATCATACATCATTCTATATTGTGGTATTTTTTCCACCTTATCAATTATAGGAACCTTAAAGTGCAATCCTGCATTATCTTGTAGAGTTGCAAATCTTGAAAATCTTGTAACATATGCATATTCATTTTCTTTTACAACATATGCTGTATTTGTAAAGGCAATTATGGCTAAAATCAGCAATAAAACCTTAATGAACGCTCCTAGTTTACCTTTTTTCTTAGTTGTTTCCATTATTGTTCACCTCCATTAGAATTACTTAAATCAGAGAAATTATCAAGAGGCAAAAGCTTTTGAATGCCGCCTTGGGATGAATCAATAAACACCTTTACATCCGGTAATATTTCCTCTATAGTTTCTAAATACATTCTAGTCTTGGTTATGTCTTTATTCTTGGCATATTCTGTGTACATGGCATTAAATCTTGCCACTTCACCCTTTGCTTCATTTATTTTGGATTCCTTATAGGATTCACCTTCTCTTATTAACTTGTCTGCTGTACTTTCAGCAGCAGGAAGAGTTTTGTTTTTATAAGCCAATGCTTCGTTTATTCTTGTTTCCTTTTCCTGTTTTGCAGTTTCAACCTCTTTAAATGCGCTTACAACTTCAGCTGTTGGAGGCTCACTATCTTGAATTTTTACATCTAATATTTGAACACCTAAATCATAATTTTGCAGCTTAGCTATTATCTTTTCCTTTATTTCTGCCTGTATTATGGATTTTTCAGTTGTTAAAACTCCATCTACATCCTTGGAACCTATTATGCTTCTTGCAGATGACTGAGCAATCATCTTAAGAATTTGTGCAGGCTCATCTGAATTGAACAAAAATTTTACAGGGTCAGAAATTTTCCACTCTATAAAGAAATCTATGTTAACAATGTTAAAATCCCCTGTTATCATTTTGGCTTCATCAGGAACTGATGATTCCTTGTAGCCTTCAACTTCATTGCCGCTTGAGTATCCAATTTGAAGCTTTTGAGTTTTGTTTACTGCTACTTTAGTAACATCTTGTATGGGATATGGAAGCTTGAAGTGGAGTCCTGCTGATTCTACACTGCTTACTTTTCCCAGTGTTGTAACTACTGCTTGTTCTGATTCTTCCACAGTATATTGACAAGACATTATTGCTGAAAATGCTATAAATATTAATGGTAAAAGTAAAACCCACTTTAAGCTTCTCCTTTTTTTAGGTGGTTTTGGGCCTACATCTTGGGTTGCTTGCTGATTTTTAAAATCGTTTGCTTTACTAGCAAAGTTTGATAATTTTTCTAATAAATCATTTATATTCATGTCCGCTCCTTTATTAAATTTATTGCCCTTTTAATACAATTATATTATACCACATTTATTCTTCAATGAAGCATAATATGTTTAACTTGATTAAAAATAATTATGATTAGTTATAATTTTGAATGGGTATAGTAATATTCAAAATCATAAAAGTTATATGTCATTTTTAACAAAGTGAGATTTTTTGCAGACACTCAAGATGACAAAAAGCAGAAACTATAGGAGGTTTTATGTCTAGACTTTTCAGTAACTACATAATTAAGGATTTAGAATTAAAAAACAGAATAGTAATGGCACCAATGTGCATGTATTCAGCAGATGATGACGGCAAGGTAAAGGAATGGCACCTTTTACATTATGCATCAAGAGCAGTGGGAGCAGTTGGATTAATAATTCAAGAAGCTACAGCTGTTGAATCAAGAGGTAGAATTACTGCTAATGACTTGGGTATTTGGGAGGACTCTCATATAGAAGGATTAAAAAGAGTTGCAGATACATGTAAAAAATATGGTGCTAAAATGGGTATTCAGTTGGGCCATGCAGGAAGGAAGTGCGAAGCTGAAAGTGAAAGAATTATTGCACCTAGTGCCATAGCCTTTAGTGATGAATACAGGGTCCCCAATGAAATGACAAAAGAGGAAATAAAAGAAGTTATAGAATCTTTTAAAAAGGCAGCAAAAAGATGTGTTGAAATAGGATATGATATTATAGAAATCCATGGCGCACATGGATATTTAATAAATGAATTTTTATCTCCTTTGACAAATAATAGAACTGATGAATACGGAGGAAGTAAGGAAAACAGAGCTAGATTTTTAAAGGAAATAGTGAAAGCTGTAAGGGAAGAATGGCCTCATGAAAAACCTCTTTTATTAAGGGTTTCAGCAGAAGACTATGATGAAAAAGGAAATCACCCTGAGGATTTGGCAGAAATAATCAACCTTGTTAAAGATGAAGGTGTTGATTTAATTGATGTGAGCTCAGGTGGTGTAATTAGCGTTGCACCAAAAGCATATCAGGGTTATCAAGTTAAATTTGCCGAGATAATTAAGGAAAAGACTGATCTACCTGTGATTGCAGGAGGTTTAATATTAGAGCCTCATATGGCAGAAGAAATTTTGCAAAACAGAAGAGCGGATTTAGTATTCTTAGGTAGGGCGCTATTAAGAAATCCATATTGGCCACTTTATGCTGACCATGAACTAAGTAATATAGCAATTTGGCCAAGGCAATATGAAAGAGGAAGATTAAGAAAAAGATAAAATTTATTAATTAGAAATTGAGTCATTCTATTTTTATTGAAGATTTTGCATTGACAAAAAATTCAATAAATTTTTGAATGACTTTTGTTTATGTTCTTTAATAATGTATAAAAAAAAGCAAATAATATAAAAAAGGAGGTTAAATCATGGACAATAATGAAAACACTGTAGATTTCTTATCAGAAATATATCGTGGAGCAAAAATGGGTATTGAAACCATAAATAGGTTGTTAACAAAGGTTAATGACAATAAGATCTATGATGAGCTTAAATATCAAATGAGGAGCTATGAGGAAATTGCAGACGAGGCATATCATGAGCTTTTAAAAAGAAACAATGAGCCGGAGGGAATTTCTGCTTTCAATAAGCTTAGTGCAAAATTAAGCGTAGGCATTAACACATTAATCAGCAATAAACCATCTCATGTGGCAGATATGGTGATTAAAGGCAATAAAATGGGGGTGGAGGGAATAACTAAAGCTTACCAGTCTCATCAGGATGCTGACCCTGCAATCAAAGGACTTGCAGATAGGTTTATAAAGCTTGAAAAGGATAATATTGAAAGATTAAAAAGATTTGTTTAATTAAAAAGGCAGTAAATGCCTTTTTTAAATTGAGCATAATAATATTCCCAATAAAACTATTAAGCTTCTTTAAATTTATATGATTAATAAATTATTGTCATTTCTTAAAAAGTATATTTTATATTTGCAGTGGCAAGATAAAATTGATAATATAATAGAAGAGGTATCATATGCAACTAAAACAAAGAAAAATCGATTATAATATATTTAATGAAGAAAATAAAGAATTTTTCCTATATGAAATAAATAATCATTTGCTCATGGATGAGAAGCCTTCTGAATATTTTAACGGTATTTTAGAGGTTTCCATTTTTAAAAAGCATCCCTTCATACTTTTGCACAATTTAAAAAATGCAGAGCAATCTCCAATACATCACCCTGAGGGCAACGCATGGAAGCATACCATGCTTGTAATTGATAATGCTGCAAGGGAAAAACACAAAAGTAAAAATGATAAAGTTTTTATGTGGGCAGCCCTTTTGCATGATATAGGAAAGCCTCCAACTACAAAGGTGAGAAAGGGAAAGATTACATCTTATGACCATGAAAATGTAGGAGCTAATTTGGCGAAAGAATTTTTGGAGGAATTTACAACAGATAAGGAATTTATTGAAGAAGTATGCGTCTTAATAAGGTGGCACATGCAAATACTTCATGTTGTAAAAAA
>CAZJKK010000066.1:10490-11054 GCA_964546605.1 uncultured Clostridia bacterium | reverse complement strand
AAATTTTACAAAGCATTATATTGACATATGAGCATATAATCATATACAATTACAATATAAACATTAAGAATATAAAAGATAATAGGAGACCACTATGAACTATAAACCTAAAGTAGCATTTATATGTGTTCATAATTCATGCAGAAGTCAAATGGCGGAAGCATTAGGCAAGCACTTTGCAAGTGATGTTTTTGACAGTTATTCTGCAGGAACAGAAGCAAAGCCACAAATAAATCAAGATGCAGTAAGGTTAATAAAAGAAATTTATAATATTGATATGGAAAAAACTCAATATTCTAAATTAATAACTGAGCTTCCTGAAATAGATATAAAGATAACCATGGGTTGCAATGTTATTTGTCCATATGTTGATAGCAAGTATGAAGAGGATTGGGGGCTAAATGACCCAACAGGCAAAAGCGATAAAGAATTTAAAATTGCTATAGCAGAAATTGAGAACAAAGTAAAAGTGCTTTCTGATAAGATTAAAGCAGGGAATTTAATGTAATATAACGAACAAAATAATCAAGTGGTTGTGACTGAGATTGTTAGACCAGGAGGTAA
>CAZJKK010000066.1:0-10480 GCA_964546605.1 uncultured Clostridia bacterium | reverse complement strand
TAAAAGCGTTAGCAGATGAAACAAGATTAAGAATAGTATCCCAAATATTAAAATCACAGATGTGTGTCTGTGAAATTGAACAATGCCTGGGACTTACGCAGTCTAATGCATCAAGGCATTTAAATATACTTAAAAAAGCAAAAATTTTAGACAGCTATAAAGAAGCGCAGTGGACATATTACAAAATAAGTGATGAATTCATAAATGAAAATAAGGAATTATATGATTATTTAAAAATAAAAATCAATATGCTTACCAGTTATGCAGATGATTGTTCTAAACATGAGAGCTGCAAGCTGCAGAATTTATGCAATAAATAAAAGGAGATTATCATGAGTGAAAAAAACAAGTCAGGAATAGGATTTTTTGAAAAATATTTGTCTATATGGGTAGCGCTATGTATGGTAGCAGGAGTGTTAATTGGAAAGTATATGCCTGCAATACCAGAGTTTTTTGGCAGATTTGAATATGCCAACATATCAATACCGACTGCAATATTAATTTGGGTAATGATTTATCCAATGATGATGAAAGTAGATTTCCAAAGTATTAAAAATGTAGGTAAAAATCCAAAGGGATTATATGTTACATGGATTACAAATTGGCTTATAAAGCCCTTTACAATGTATGCCATTGCATCATTTTTCTTGTTTGTTGTATTTAAAAACTTCATTACACCAGAACTTGCAACGGAATATTTAGCAGGTGCAGTGCTCTTGGGAGCTGCTCCATGTACAGCCATGGTGTTTGTATGGAGCACACTAACAAAAGGAAATCCAGCATATACAGTAGTCCAGGTTGCAACTAATGACTTAATTATATTAGTAGCATTTATTCCCATAGTTAAGTTTTTATTAGGTGTCAGCAATGTTTCGGTTCCATGGGATACATTGGTATTATCTGTTGTACTCTTTGTAGTTATACCTTTAACAGGCGGAATATTTACAAGAATGAATGTAATTAAGAAAAAGGGTTTGGAATATTTTGAAAAAGAGTTTCTGCCTAAGTTTGACGGAGCTACTACTGCCGGATTATTGTTAATGCTTGTATTGCTATTCTCATTCCAAGGAGAAACCATTTTAAATAATCCGTTGCACATTTTATTAATAGCAATACCCCTTACAATACAGACAATATTAATATTCTTTATTGCATATTTTGCTTGCAAATGGCTTAAACTGCCATATAACATATCAGCACCGGCTGGGATGATTGGGGCATCAAATTTCTTTGAACTTGCAGTTGCAGTTGCAATAGCTCTGTTTGGAATGAAATCTCCTGCAGCTCTTGCTACTACAGTCGGCGTATTAACAGAAGTTCCAACAATGTTGCTTTTAGTGTATATTGCTAATAAAACAACACATTGGTTCCCAACTTCAAAAGCAAAATAGAATAGTAGAAGTAATATTGAATTTTACAATTTTTAGTTATATAATACAAGAAGTTAAATATGTGAAAAAATTCTAAGTTTGGGGGTTAATAATGGAAAATAAAACGAAATTGTATTTGCTTACTGGATTTTTGGGCGCCGGAAAAACAACTTTTCTGACCAACGTCCTGAACGATTTAATAGGAAACAAAGTAGCAGTAATAATGAATGAGTTTGGTAAGGTAGGCATAGACGGGACTCTAATAAAGAAGGAAGGTATGGAACTTGTAGAGATAAACAGAGGTTCTATATTCTGCTCATGTTTGAAGCTTAGCTTTGTATCTGCCTTAATTGAAATTGCGGATAAAAACATGGAATATGTCTTTGTGGAAAGTTCAGGGCTTGCTGATCCTTCTAATTTAGGAGAATTTTTAGAGGCTGTTGAAGTGGTTAAAGGCGATGTGTACGATTATAGCGGTGCAATTTGCATAATAGATGGAGTTAATTTTTTAGAACAGTTAAAAGATATTGAAACAGTTGAAAGACAACTTAAATTTTGTCATTTAGTGATTATTTCTAAAGTAGATTTGATAGATGACAACAAATTAAATGAAATAAAGTCAAAAATAAGAGAAATAAATGATAAAGCAGATGTTGTTGAGTCTATAGACGGAAAAGTAGATTATAACTTTCTAGAAAAAGACCTTTTAAAAAATCAATGGTTGGAATCAGAAGATACCACCAACACCCCTGAAAACAAACCAAAGACTTTAACTTTAACTTATGATGGAGAGTTAACGAAAGAAAAACTTTCTCAGTTTTTAGATATTATTAAAGAATCTAGCTATAGAATAAAAGGTTTTTTCAAACTTGAAGATGGGTGGAATCAAGTAGATGTTGTCAACAAAATAATAGATTACAAACCAACTGATAAAAATGAAAATGTATGTGAATTAGTTATAATATCTAAAATCGGACCTCAAATTATAAAACCTATTTTCAATGCTTGGGAAGAAGTAGTAGGTAAAGAAATGAAACTAAGATAGAAAATGGGCAATGGCGGCGGGACATTGGGTGAAATTCCCAATGTCCCAAATACATTTCCTGGTTATGCTTATGATTGTTCTAAATATGAAAGCTGCAAGTTGTAGAATTAAAATTTACTTAATTTTGAAGCAGCATCTTTGTCTAGTATTACATAACTAGTGCCTTTATATAACTGAATTGCAGATGCTGTAACATCTGTAGTTACATTGCTTTCTAATGCTTTTGCAATTATTTCGGCTTTTTTCTTTCCATTTGCCAGCATTATTAAGCTTTTTGCTTCAAGAATAGTGCCAATACCCATAGTAATTGCATAATGAGGCATATCGCTTCTTGAAAAACCGGCAGCTTTATAAAATGCTTCATAATTATCATTCAAAGTCTGTTCAGTTAATTTTTCTACTCTAGTTCTAGAGGACAGTGATGAACCTGGCTCATTAAAAGCCCAATGACCGTCTCCCCCAATACCAAGTAACTGCATGTCTATTCCACCTGATTTTTTTATTTCATCTTCATACCATTTGCAAAATTCCTCTGGGTTCTTTGTAATTCCATCTGGAACATAAATATTTTCTTCTTTTATATTAATATGTTTAAAAAGTTCTTCATACATAAATCTTCCATAGCTTTGGTCCATTTCATAAGGTTTGGATAAATCCTTCCCAATTCCCAAATACTCATCAAGATTAAATGTTTTTACATTTGAAAAATCAAGTCCTTGGTTGTGTAATTTAATTAATTCTTGATAAGTTCCGATTGGAGTCCCACCGGTAGCTAATCCTAGAACACAGTTAGGCTTGTTCTTAACTAACTCCCCAATCTTTTGAGCTGCTAATTTGCTCATTTCCAAATAATCTGCTTTAATTATAACTTCCATTTTAAATCTCCTCACGATTTTAAACGATTTATTTTTTAATTATACTAAATTCAATTCATATTTACAATAAAAAATATTTGGGTCACTCCAAAGGGACATGCTGTCCAATTCTGTTAAACTTGCCTAATATTGCTTTTTTAATAAAATGTTAAATATGCTATAATTTTGTTGAACATAGGGGAGGCGAACATGAAAAAAGCGATAAAAATAATATTGGTTTTAACTTTAATTTCATTAATAACTTTTAATACTGGACAAAGTGCAGATGCAAACGATGCAAAAGCAGTTGATATGGCTGAGACTCTTAAGGACAAAGGTATCAATAAATCAAAAAAAATCATAGGATACTATCCGTCATGGAAAGCATATAGCGGTTATACTCCTGATAAAGTTGATACGAGCAAATTGACACATATAAATTATGCTTTCGCAAATATTGATGATGATTTGAAAGTTTCAATGGGCTATCCTGATAAGGATCCGCAAAATTTTAAAATTTTACAGGATTTAAAGAAAGATAATCCAAATTTAAAAACCTTAATTTCCGTAGGTGGATGGAATTGGTCAGGAAAATTTTCAGATGTAGCTCTTAGCGAAGCTTCCAGAACAAAATTTGCCAGGAGCTGTGTTGAATTTATTACTGAACATGGATTTGACGGAGTAGATTTGGATTGGGAATATCCAGTAGGCGGGGGACTTGAAACAAATAAAAACAGGCCTGAAGATAAGCAAAATTTTACTATGTTGTTAAAAGAAATTCGAGAGCAATTAGATGATGAAGGTTTAAAAGATAATAAGCATTATTTGCTTACTATTGCTGCCGGTGCTAGCAATTATTACATAGGTAACACTGAAGTCAATAAATTTAGTGATTATTTGGATTATGTAAACATAATGACATATGATTTGCATGGAACATGGGATGCATTAGCAGATTTTAACGCACCTTTATATGACAATAAGGATAATTCAAATCAATATAAAATAAGCATAGATTCAAGTGTAAATGTATGGTTAAAAGCTGGTTTGCCTAAGGACAAACTGGTTGTTGGAGTACCTTTTTACGGATATGAATATAATGTATCAGAAAATATTAACAATGGGCTTTATCAAGAGTTTTCAGGTGGCAAATCATTAAGCTATGATTCTATAGCTAAAAATTATTTGAATAAGCCTGAATTTGTTAACTATTTTCATGAAGAATCTTTAGTTCCTTATCTTTCTAGTGAGTCTATATTTATAAGTTATGATGATGCTCAGTCCATAGGTCTTAAGGCCAAGTATATATTAGATAATAATTTGGGAGGTGCAATGATTTGGGAGCTTAGTCAGGACTCTGAAGGAGTTCTATTAAATGCGCTTTTTAATGGTATGCAAGGAATTCAATATAAAGATTACAAAGGTCATTGGGCTGAAGCCACAATAGATAAATGGTTTAATGAAGGCCATATTAGCGGATATCCTGATGGTTCTTTTAGACCTGAGGAATACATGACAAGAGCAGAATTTCTAAAAATAGTTAATAATGTGTTTAGATTTAGTGAAACAACTGAAATTGATTTCGTTGATGTAAATATAAATGATTGGTATTATGAGGAAGTAAAAACAGCATTTAAAAATGAATACATATTAGGAATTTCTGAAACGCAATTTGCTCCAAATGATTTTATAACAAGAGAGCAAGCAGCCATAGTAATTTCTAAAATACTTAAGCTGGAAGGCGATGAATCAGATGCAAATAAATTTGTTGACTTTAGCCAAATTAACTTATGGGCTAAGGAATATGTGGGTGCTGCATCAGAAAATCAATTAATTAACGGTTATGAAGATAATTCTTTTAAACCACAAAATAACATTAAAAGAGCTGAAGCCATAACGATTTTAGACCGAGTATTGAAAAAAATCAGCATAGAAAATGAATAGCTTCTTTTTCAAATAAAAAAATAAAAATTTTATAAATAAATTTAAAAAAAGAGGACATAATAATTTTATCTTATAAATAATTGAAAAATTTAAAAAAGAAATAGAAATTCGGTTATTTAATAAGAATTTTTCTCTTAACGACATCAACTTAACAAAACTATAGAAAAGGAGAAAATATTATGGCAAATAATAATAACGGAAGTAACAGAATAGTAGTACCAGAAGCAAAACAGGCTTTAAATCAAATGAAATTAGAAATAGCTAATGAATTAGGTTTACAAAATTACAATCAAATTGATAAAGGTAACTTAACTTCAAGACAAAATGGTTATGTTGGCGGATACATGACTAAGAATTTAGTTGAATTGGCACAAAGACAAATGGCTGGTCAAGGCGGTAACATTAAATAAATATAAAAAGATAAAAAAATTCCTATGGGTAAGTTGCCCATAGGAATTTTTTCGTTTATTAAAGTTGATTTTTATCTAACGTAATAATACAATGAGATAAATGATAATTTTACTAAATATTAAAATGATTTTGTTACATGACTAAAAAAATTGACGGAAGGGGCAGGAAATAATATTTTTCCTTATAATGAAATGACTAAATTAATTGGGTATGTTAAAAACATTTATTCAAGCCATGTTATTGGGTATCTCATGGTTTTTGGAGCTGGTACGCTGTGGGGAACAATCGGACTTTTTGTAAAATTGTTGACCGGTGTTGGAGCAGATTCATCATTAACAGCATTCATGAGGTTGTTTATGGGTTTTTGGATTTTAGTGCCTGTCATGATGTTTATGGGCGGCGGACTAAAAATGTTTAAAATTGACAAAAAGTCTCTTTTTTACTGCCTGCTTTTAGGAATTTTGTCACAAGCTTTTTTTAATTATTGCTACAATGTAACCATAGGAAAAGTCGGTGTTGCTACTGCATCTATACTTTTATATACAGCGCCTGTATTTGTTTGTGTCATGTCTAAATTAATTTTTAAAGAGGATATTGGAAAAATAAAGATTTTAGCACTTGTCTTAAATCTTGTAGGTTGTTTTTTAATGGTCACAGGAGGAGATATGTCACTTTTAAAGCTGTCAATAGTAGGTATAATATTTGGTTTGACATCAGCTTTTATGTATAGCTTGGTAACAATAATAGGAAAGATTGCTTCTGGCAATGTTCATCCATTTACAGTTGTATTTTACAGCTTTCTATTTGGATGGCTAGCGTTGGGTATCATTACTTCACCTTGGAAATTAGTTTCCCGTGTATCAGGATTTAAGTTTTGGTTTTATTCGTTTGGATATGGTTTGATTCCAACAGTTGCTTCCTACCTGTTATATATGGGAGGATTAAAAAAGAAGCTTGAAATATCAAAGGTACCTATAATTGCTTCTGTTGAAACAGTTATTGCTACCATAATAGGAGTTGCAGTTTTTAAAGAGAAAATTGGGTTCATTAATGTTATGGGAATACTAATTTTGCTGTCATCCATAATAATTATGAATTTGAAATTTAAAATGAAAATAAAGGCGGAAAATTTAGATTAAATTGTTTATACAAGGATAAGGCCTTTTTGGGCTGATTTCGCTTAATATAGTATGACATTTATTATAATTATGGTATAATAGAAATACTATTATACAACAATTAATTTAAGGGGACGGTGCGATGCATTATTCTGTTGAAGATGCAGTTCAAGATTTAAATCAAGAATTGCGCTACTTAAAGCTTTTATCAAAACAATTTCCAACAATTGCTTCATGTTGCACGGAAATAATAAATTTACAGGCTATTTTAAATCTTCCTAAAGGAACTGAGCATTTCTTATCAGACATACACGGTGAATATGAATCCTTTAATCATGTGCTGAAAAATGGCTCCGGAAACATTAAAAGAAAAATTACTGAAGTTTATGGACACATAATGAGCGAAAGGGATATTAAAAGTCTTGCTACACTTATTTATTATCCTGAACAAAAGCTTGAAATAATTCACAAGCAGGAAGAAAATATGGAGGAATGGTACAAGATTACCATTCACAGACTTATAGAAACCAGCAGAAAGGCAGCCTTTAAATATACACGAATGAAGGTTAGAAAGGCATTACCTAAGGAATTTGCATACATCATTGAAGAGCTTATGCACAAGGGACCGGAGGAATACGACAAAGAGGAATATTACAATGAAATAATAAATTCAATCATAAAGGTGGGAAGAGCCGATGAATTTATTATTGCTATGTCAAAGCTTATACAAAGATTGGTTATAGACAAACTTCACATTGTAGGGGACATATTTGATAGGGGACCAGGTGCAGAAAAAGTTATGGAAACTTTAGTTGATTATCATGCTGTGGATATTCAATGGGGAAATCATGATGTATTGTGGATGGGCGCTGCTGCAGGACATGAGGCATGTATTGCAACTGTAATTAGAATATGTACGAGATACGCAAATTTAGACACTATTGAAGATGGATATGGTATTAATATGCTTCCTTTAGCTACTTTTGCACTAAATTTTTACGGAAATGATGAATGTATTCAGTTTAAACCAATAGTTGAAAGCGACATGGCTTATGATGACAATGATTTAAGCTTAATTGCTAAGATGCACAAGGCTATTTCCATAATTCAATTTAAACTTGAAGGGGAAGTAATAAGAAGGTGTCCTCATTTCAAGATGGAAGACAGACTTTTATTAGAAAAAATAAATTATCAGGATGGCACTATTGAATTGTATGGTAAGACATACAAGCTAAATGACACAAATTTTCCTACAATAGACCCTCAAAACCCATATGCATTAACAAAAGAAGAAAGAGAAGTCATTGAAAGATTAAAATCGTCTTTTTTAAACAGTGAAAAGCTTCAATGCCACATTCGTTTTTTATTGTCTAACGGAAGCATGTATTTAAAGGTTAATTCAAATTTGTTATATCATGGTTGCATACCTGTAAATGAGGACGGTACATTTAAAAAGGTTAAAATAGGTTCATCAGGAAAGGAGTACAGTGGGAAAGCATATTTTGACAGGCTTGAAATATTAGTTAGGGAAGGTTATTTCCACAAAAATAATCCTGAAGGAAAGCTGTACGGTATGGACATTACATGGTATCTTTGGACAGGAGCTGATTCTCCTTTGTTTGGAAAGGACAGGATGACCACCTTTGAAAGATATTTCGTTGATGACAAGGAGACACACAAAGAAAAGAAAAGCCCGTATTTTAAATTGGAAGATAGCGAAAAAATGTGCAACATAATATTCGAAGAATTTGGCCTTAACCCTGAATGTTCTCACATTATTAACGGTCACGTGCCTGTTAAATTTAAAAACGGGGAAAGCCCTATAAAGGCTAATGGAAAGCTTTTAGTAATTGATGGAGGATTTTCAAGAGCCTACCAAGGAACTACAGGCATTGCAGGATATACTCTAATATATAATTCATACGGTCTTATATTGGTATCCCATGACCCTTTCGAATCCACTCAGAAGGCTATTGAAGAAGAAAAAGATATTCATTCAACAACCATAGTGCTGGAAAAAGAGGTTGAAAGAAAAAGAGTTGGGGATACAGATAACGGTGAAGAGCTAAAAGGACAAATAAGAGATTTGCAAATGCTTTTAGATGCCTATAGAATAGGATTAATAAAGGAACAAATTTAGATCAAATTAATCATAAAGACAATTAATCTTCATACCTTATAAGAAAGATAAGGATGGTGATTTAAATTGTCTTCTTTTTATACTAGTATAGTACAAAATTTTTTAATTGCTGTTGGCGTAGTCATTGGAGCAAGCCTGTTTGCAGGGTTAGGAGCTGTTATTGTAAATCAGCCTCCTGGAAGAATTATGCTGGATGTCGCAAATTCAATAAAGATATGGGCTATTGCAGCATCTTTAGGAGGAACATTTTCATCATTTGCCGTAATTGAAAAAGGAATTTTTGAAGGAGAAATAAAGACATTAATTAAAACAAGTTTTTTATATTTTAATATCACTTACTGGAGCAAATACAGGATATGAATTAATAAAACTTCTTCAAAGGTGTGGTATTATATGGGGAAGATAAAAAAAAGATCATATGCTTTTCTTATATGCTTTATAACCGGAATGCTTTGGGGTGTAATTATAGGTGCACTTTCCATAAGTATTTTAGTTTCCTTTAGGTTAGACTCGTTTTATGAAAAAATTGCTTTACTTGAAAATACCATTGAGGACAAGGAAGAAAAGCTTTCTAAATTGGAAAAGTCCATTAACAAAGCGGATATTGTTTTAAAGGATGTTGTAGTTCTGCTGGAATTTCCTGATTTTACGCAAGAACAAACAAATGAAATAGATAATATCCAAATTGAAAAAGCAATAAAAGAAAAATACAGATCATCTTTAGGTAAAGAAATAAAGAGTCTTGATGCGGAAATTCTAGAACAGGTTATTGATAAAAGGATACTTAAATTAAACAATGGGGAATATCAAATATCTGTTAGCAAGCTAATGCTCACAGATATATTGAAGCTGTGGGTGAAAGTATCTCTAATAGAAGTAGAATCCTAAGATACCAGGGGTTACTGCTTAATTTAATAAGATACATAAAACAATTTATATTTTGATTTTCAAATGTTTAAATTAAATTTTTAACGAGCAATCAAACATGTTTGGTGTTTATTTGGAAGTAAAAAATTAAAATCATTGGAAAAATCATATATGTATTATAAAAAAAATTAAGGTTAAAATAAGAGTACAAAAAGAAATAAGAGTGTTGAATTTACATCACATAGAACATTAAAATACAGCAATAACACATAGAACACTTTTATCAGTTTAGGAGATAATATGACAGATAATAAAATGAAAAGCACAAAAAACAATAAAAAGCATGACGGAAAATTTCGCTCAAAGCATATAAACCATGATCCACAAGCTGAAAGTGCAAGAGCAGTATTTGGATTAAAAGAAGACAATTACCAAGACAGAATAGACCATCAGCATGAAAAATAGATAATAAATGACTCCTCCTTAAGAAACGACAACGCACGGTCGTTTCTTTTTTTAGGATAAAAATGTAAATGTAAATTTTTTCTATGAAATAAAGTTCACAAAACAATTAACAAAAAGCTAAAAAAAGATATTTTAATAATATCGTTTGCATGTCGCATTTTGTAATAAAATGCGACATGCATGATAAAAATATAACAAAATAATAATGATTACCGAGAAAAAAATATCATGTTTTTTTAATTTTACTATTGCCTAAATTCATTTTG
>CAZJKK010000065.1:0-11105 GCA_964546605.1 uncultured Clostridia bacterium | reverse complement strand
TGGGACTATCATGGGTTATATGGGTATGTGGAGAATTTTAGATGAATGCCATATAACTAATGTAGCAGTGTTGCCCCAATTTAGAAACAAAAGAATTGCCTCCATGCTCATAGAAAAAATGATTGAAATATGTAAATGTTCTGAAATTTTAACCATGACTCTTGAAGTGAGGGAATCCAACATGCCTGCAATAAATTTATATGAAAAATATGGTTTTGTTGCTGCAGGGAAGAGACCAAAATATTATACCATGCCTTTAGAGGACGCCATAATAATGTGGAAAAACATATAGACAAAAGCAGATAAACAGAGGTAGATATGAAAAGAAAAAATAAATATAAGATAAGAAGGCTTTTTTTAATAATAACAGTGCTACTCCTTTTGTTATATGGAGCAATGCTCATAATAGAAGGGGTTCAAAAAGATAAGGAATCAGAAAATATAGACAAACAGCCGGTTGAAACACCTGTAGAAGAACCGGCGAGTGAGCCAAAGCCTAATGAAGAACCAAAAGAAGAGCCGGCAAAGGAACCTGAAGAACCAACATCAGTAGAGCCGGAACAACCAAGTTCTGACAATGAGGACACAGAAAAAATCATAGTAGAAAACCCGGGAGCAATTGATGTACTTGTTAACAGAATTAACAACTTACCGGATACTTATGTTCCGGAGGATTTAGTCCCTTTAACTGAGGTGCCAACAATTTTATCCAATCCGGAGGTTAATCAACTGAGACTTCCTGCCTATGATGCATTAAAGCTTTTGTTTGCAGGAGCAAAGGAAGCCGGGTTTGAATTGTTTGCTCGTTCAGGCTACAGGTCATACAATACACAGGTATCTCTTTATTCGTCCTATGTGAATAACCATGGGCAGGAGGCAGCAGACACATTCAGTGCAAAGCCTGGACAAAGCGAGCATCAAACAGGTCTTTCCATGGATATTACCTCCGAATATATGAACTATCAGTTATCTGAGACATTTGGAGATACAGACGAAGGTAAATGGGTATCAGAAAATGCTCATAAATATGGATTTATAGTAAGGTATCCTAAGGGTAAGGAAAATATCACAGGCTACATGTATGAGCCGTGGCACATAAGATATTTGGGAACAGAGCTGGCAACAGAAGTTTATGAATCCGGACTCACATTGGAAGAATATTTTGAACAATAAAAAAGCGCTAGGCGCTTTTTTTATTGTTCTAACAACTCATACACATCATTGGCATATTGTACAGGGTCTTCAATTTGAAGTCCTTCAATAAGCAGTGCTTGATTGTATAAAACAGATGATAATTTTTTTAATTTTTCCTTGTCGCTTTCATAGAAGTTTTTAATTTTATTAAACATTGCGTGCTGTGTGTTTATTTCAAGGATTTTTTCTGCATGAACATCACCTGCCAGGGAAGCATCAGGCATTGATTTTAATACCTTTTCCATTTCAATGGACAATTCGCCTTCTGTGGCAAGACATACAGGATGAGTTTTTAAACGCTTAGAAGATTTTACATCCTTAACTTTACCGTTTAGGGATTCCTTCATAAATTCAAATACATCCTTGTACGTTTCGCTTTCTTTTTTATCTTCCTCTGAATCTTGTTTTACGTCTAAATCAGCAGAAGAAACATTTTTAAATTCTTTTTCCTTATAATTCATTAAAACCTTAATGGCAAATTCATCTATTTCATCAGTAAAGTAAAGAATTTCATAGCCTTTATCTGATACAAGCTCTGTTTGAGGAAGCTTAGCCATTTTTTGAACATTTTCACCTGTTGCATAATAAATATATTTTTGGTCTTCCTTCATTCTTGATACATATTCATCTAATGTAACGAGCTTATTTTCAGTAGAAGAATAAAACATTACTAAATCCTGAAGAGTTTCCTTGTTAGCGCCCCATTCGCTGTATAAGCCGAATTTTAATGTCCTTCCAAAATTATTAAAGAATTTTTCGTAAGTTTCTCTTTCATTTTTAAGCATAGCTAAAAGCTCACTTTTTATTTTTTCCTTTATTTTTTTAGCTATGAATTGAAGCTGTCTGTCATGTTGCAAAGTTTCTCTTGAAATATTAAGTGATAAATCTGCAGAGTCAACAAGACCTTGTACAAAGCCGAAATAATCAGGCAATAAATCGCCGCATTTATTCATTATTAATACACCGTTTGAATAAAGCTCTAATCCCTTTTCAAATTCCTTTGTATAGAAATCAAAAGGTGTTCTTGCAGGAATATAAAGTATTGCATTGTAGCTTGTGATGCCTTCCACGCTTACATGAGTATATCTTAAAGGCTTTTCAAAACCAAAGTGTTTTTCCATGTAGAAGTTTTCATAATCCTCTTCCTTAAGCTCACTTTTGTTTTTTCTCCAAATAGGAACCATGCTGTTTAATGTTTCGTCTTCAAAATAATCCTCATATTTATCTTCTGTTCCTTCAACATGTCTTCGTTTCTTCATCATCATTTTTATAGGATATTTAATGAAGTTAGAATATTTCTTAACTAAATTTTTAAGGTTGTACTCATCCAGGTATTCGTCATAATCCTCATCATCAGTGCTTTTCTTAATATTAAGTATTATTTCTGTTCCAATAGCGTCTTTTTCACAAGATGTTAGAGTGTAGCCATCAGCTCCGCTTGATTCCCATTTATAAGCTTCATCAGAACCTAATGCTTTACTTATAACTGTTACCTTTTCAGCAACCATGAATGCTGAATAAAAACCAACTCCAAATTGCCCAATAATGTCTACCCCATCCATGGCTTCGTTGTTTGACTTGAAATCAAAAGAACCGCTTTTGGCGATAGTACCAAGGTTAGAGTCAAGCTCTTCCTTTGTCATACCGATACCTGTATCAGTTATAGTAAGAGTTCTTTCATCTTCATTAACAGCAAGTCTTATGTAGAAATCATCCTTGTTAAATTCAACGTTTGAGTCTGTTAATGACTTATAATAGCTCTTATCAATGGCATCACTGGCATTTGAAATAAGCTCTCTTAGGAAAATTTCTTTGTGTGTGTAAATAGAGTTAATCATTAAATCAAGAAGTCTTTTAGATTCAGACTTAAATTGTTTTTTAGACATACTTTTACCTCTCTTTATATAGTTTTGAGCAAAGTTACCTTTGCTTATCATCAGTTAATTGTTAGCACTCTTAATTAACGAGTGCTAACCACTATTATTTTAACAAATACAAAAAAAATGTCAATATATTCATACAAAAAAATATATAGAATCAATAAAAAAGAGAGCATTGCTCTCATTTAATGCGGTGGTCTATCAGGAATAACATAATCAATTTCAGCTCCATCAGGTAAATTTTTGCTCATAGTCGGAATCAAGTTAATTCTGTAATTTGTTGTAATACCAGGAAAGATCTGTGTATTAATCAGATTTACAATATAATACCCTAAAGCTTCAACTCTTATGTTATAGGCGGAATAATCATAAATAGTCTGCTGTCCAGGTCCTTCATATACAACGGGCACTTCTAGGATTGGAACAATACCATTCTCATCTGTAATAAGTTGGTATAATACATGTTCTTCTCCGCTTTCATAGACATGATATACTGTTACTAAAGCACCCGGTACAGGAAGTGCACCAGAAGCGGTATAAACACCAATATTCATATAACCCACAGGATCTTCGCATAAATGTTGACTTTTAGACCGATTTCTATTTATCATGTTTTGTGCTTTATATGGTTTCAAATTAAAATTATTTTTATTATTAGCCATTAAACTCCGCCTTTCTAATTGCATTTAAGTAGCTGTGATGGGGGAACTCACATCCTTCTAATATTATATGCTGAATAATTAAATATGTTTTAGTGTTAATACTATATATAATTTGAATTATATAACGAAGTGAAGAATAAATGAAAATACTTTGATATTCGAATAAATAAATAAGATACTATATTAATATCACTTTGTAAAATTAAACGTTCTGTCTTAATTGCTTAATTATTTAAAGTAATTTTTCAAAATAAAACGTAGTATTAGGCTTATAAAGGTTGACAATTAAATATAAATTTATTATTTTATATATAGAGGTTTTTTTTATAGAAAAAATAGGAGGAATAAAATTGCCAAACGAAAAATTAAGAGAACTCCGCGAAAAAACTGAAAAAGTCATGCAGGGTGGGGGACAAAAGGCAATAGACAAGCAGCACGAAAGCGGAAAATTAACTGCCAGAGAAAGAATTCTGAAGCTTCTAGATGCAAATAGTTTTGTTGAAATAGATGCTTTTGTTGAGCACAGATGCGTGAATTTTGGAATGGAAAAAAAATCTGCACCAGGTGAAGGTGTAGTTGCCGGATATGGTACAATTGATGGTAGATTAGTTTACATATTTGCACAAGATTTTACAGTAATAGGCGGCTCCTTAGGAGAAATGCATGCTTCAAAAATAGTAAAAGCACAAGAAATGGCCCTTAGAGTAGGAGCACCATTAATTGGTATTAATGATTCAGGTGGAGCAAGAATTCAAGAAGGTGTGGATGCATTATCAGGCTATGGTAAAATATTTTACAATAACACCATTGCATCTGGAGTAATTCCGCAAATTTCTGTAATCCTTGGACCATGTGCAGGAGGAGCGGTGTATTCACCTGCTTTGACTGATTTCATATTTATGGTTGATAATATAAGCAAAATGTTTATAACAGGACCGGAAGTAATTAAGACTGTAACAGGGGAAATAGTTTCAGGAGAAAAATTAGGAGGAGCCATGACTCATAACTCCATAAGCGGAGTTGCACATTTCAGGGATAATTCTGAAGAAGAATGTATTGAGAACATAAAAAAATTATTAAGCTTCCTACCGCAAAATAACATGGAAACAGCTCCTGCAACAGAAGTTACAGATGATTTAAACAGAATAGATGAAGTATTAAATGATATAATTCCTGATAATCCAAATAAGGCTTATGATATGAAGGAAGTTATTTATTCACTTTCTGACAATAAGGAATTCTTAGAATACCAACCACTTTATGCACAAAATATCGTAACAGGCTTCATGAGATTAAACGGTAAAAGCATAGGAGTAGTGGCAAGCCAACCAAAAGTATTGGCAGGATGTCTGGATATAAATGCATCAGATAAGGCAGCAAGATTTATTAGAACATGCGATGCATTTAACATTCCTCTTTTAACATTAATGGACGTTCCGGGATTCTTGCCTGGAACAAATCAGGAATATGGCGGAATAATAAGACATGGAGCAAAAATGCTTTATGCTTATTCAGAAGCAACAGTGCCAAAGGTAACAGTTATTACAAGAAAAGCATATGGCGGATCGTATATTGCAATGTGCAACAAGGAATTAGGAGCAGATGTGGTACTTGCATGGCCAACTGCTGAAATTGCAGTAATGGGACCTGATGGAGCTGCAAATATAATATTTAAAAAAGATATTGATGCAGCAGAAGACAAAAATGCAAAACGCAGTGAAAAAATTGAGGAATACAGAAATGCAGTAGCAAACCCATATACTGCAGCAGCAAGAGGCTATGTGGATGCAGTAATAGAGCCTGCAGAAACCAGAAAAAGAATAATAAGTTCCTTTGACATGTTAACCGGAAAAAGAGTACAAAGACCGGAAAAGAAACATGGCAATATTCCTCTGTAAGGGGGCAGATATGAGCATATTTAGCAATTTGTTTAAGAAAAAAGGAAATGATCAAGAAGAGAACATAAAAGAAAAAGAACCACAAGAACAATTAATTATTCTAGATGATGAAGATGAAGTAGGAGCAGTTATAGCTGCAGTCTTGGCATGTATGGATGAAGAGGAAGAAACTGTTGCAGCAATAACAGCTGCTATAGCTTTAATGTTAGGAAAGAGCACAAGTCAGTTTGTAGTAAAAAATATAAGAAGAACTTCTGAAGTAGACTCCTTATGGGCGCTTAAGGGAAGAATGAAACTAATGAGATAAAAATCGGAGGAAAATATGAAAAAATTTAATGTAACAGTAAATGGAAAAACTTACGCAGTAGAAGTAGAAGAAGTAGGAGGAGTTCAAGGAGGATTTACATATCAACCTGTACAACAAGCTGCTCCAGTTCAGCCAACATCAGCTCCAGCAGCACCAGTGGCACCAGCTCCACAACCGGCAGCTCCGGCACCAGCGCCTGCACCAAAGGCTCCATCATCAGTAGAAGGCGAAACTATATCAGCTCCAATGCCTGGAACAATACTTGACATAAAGGTTAAGGAAGGACAAAGCGTTAAAGCAGGAGATATATTGGTAATACTTGAAGCTATGAAAATGGAAAATGAAATAGTATCACCTAAAGATGGAGTTATAAACGGAATTCATACTTCTAAGTCATCAACAGTAAGTTCTGGAGATCCATTAATAACAATAGGATAATATAATAATTAAATTTTCTTAACTCTTCTTTTAAAAAGAAGAGTTTTTTTTTGTAGATATTTGTGATAAAATGTAGAAATATATATTGAGTTTGAGTTTATAATAATTTTACAAGGGGATTGAAATGGTTAGCAACGAAGATATTATTAGGCTGCAGCTGGTTAATGGTTTAGGGAGAAAAACAATCAGCAAAATTTTAAGTTATATTGATAATAAAAACTTAAAATTTAATAACTTTTCTGATATTGTAAAGCTGTTAAAAGATATGAACGTTAAAAGATTGAAAATTGATAGGGAAAAAATAGAAAAAGACGCATTGGAAATTTTAGAAAGCTGCAAGAAATCTAAAATTAAAATTATCGGTTTATATGACAGCGAATATCCGGAAAAGCTTAGGGAAATAGAGGATAAGCCATTAATATTGTATGTTGACGGGGATGCTAGCCTTTTAAATAATGATTATAATATTGCAATTGTTGGCACAAGACGTCCTTCTCAAGAAAGCTATGAGGTAAGTTCAATACTGGCTGAAAAGCTTACTGAAGAGCGTTGTTGCATAGTATCAGGCTTTGCATCCGGTTGTGATGAAGCAGCACACAGCGGCTGTTTGCAGGCAAAAGGAAGGACTATAGCCGTTGTTCCGGCAGGTCATTTGCAAACCATAAAAAGCAACAAGGTTTTATACAACATGATTTTAATAAACGGAGGCACTATTATTTCAGAGCTTCCGCCTATTGCTAAGGCAGAAAGAAATTCATTTATAGACAGAAATAGAATTATAGCAGCATTGTCAGAAGGAATTATAGTAATAGATGGCGGACAAAACGGTGGTACATCGCATACCGTTAAATTTGCCAATGCCTACAATAAGCCTGTGGCATACACCAAAAGCTTTTCTTGTATAGGACAAACTACTATTTTTAATAATAACATTGAAATTATCGATAGTTTTGATAAGCTTGTAACATTTAAAAATAAATCTGTAAAAAGTGCTTGACAAACAGTTTATACTGTAATATAATAAATTCTGTTGTTGAACAAATAACAACAAAATACGCGGATGTGGCGGAATTGGCAGACGCACTAGACTTAGGATCTAGCGGGTTACCGTGGGGGTTCAAGTCCCTCATCGCGCACCAAAACAAGAGATCTATCATAATGATAGGTCTTTTTTTTTCACCATCATGTTCATTTCACATAACATAATAATAAAGCAATTATATGTGAGGTCATTATGAATATTATAGTTGAAACAGAAAGACTCATTATAAGAGAATTTGAAAATGACGATGTGTTAAGTTTGTATAAAATAGAAAGCGATTCAAGGATTGTAAAATATATGACCTGGAGCAAGCTAAAAACATTAAGCGAATGTAGGAGACAAATAAAAAATTATATAAGCAGCTATAAAACAAACAAGCTAAATAGCTGGGCAATAGTTGAAAAAGAAACAAATGAAGTTATAGGTATTACTCAATTAGTATATTCAAATAAAATTAAAGGCGTTGAGATAGGAACCAAAATTCTTCCTGAATATTGGAGCAAAGGCTATGCATCCGAATTAAGCCGAGCGGTTGTTCATTACGGTTTATACGAGTTAGACTTAGATGAAATAACTGCAGTCACAGATATAAACAATGCAGGTGCCATAAAATCTCTTATAAACATGGGAATGACATTAAAAAAATACGGGTATTATTATGGCTCAGAAGCTGCATTTTACAGCCTTAAAAAATAGTTGACAAAAAGCTTGTACAATGATATTATGAGCTTAATTAAAAAAGGCAAAATTTTCTAAAGAAAATGGCGCAAAGCTATAGGGTCTAAGCCATATTATGGTATGACAGCCAGTTGCAGTTATATTGGTAGTTTTAATAGCTTTGCTGTAATTCGGCAAAGCTATTATTTTTTGAATTCACTGCTAAAGTTTTGTTTACTAATGTTATGTCGCTTACTAATTTAATAAAAAAGAGGTTTCATATGAAGAAAATAAAAATAATGATATTTTCCTTTATAATGATACTTGCCTTGACTACAGCTGCATATGGAGCAGACATATATAAAGGTTCTAAATCAGAAATTGATGCATCCAATGTTAATGATGGATATGTTAAGGTAAGATATTTAAAGGAAACGACAAAAAAACTAAAAGTTATCATTGAAAATAGCTCAGTTCAATATACATATGACTTAAAAAATAAAGGTGAGTTTGATACATATCCGCTTCAAATGGGAGATGGAAGCTATAAAATAAAGGTGTTTGAAAATATAGATGGTAACAAATATGCTTCGAAGCAAACAGTTACTGTAAATGTTAAATTAGTAAATCAAAATGCTCCTTACTTAATATCCAGCCAAATGATTAATTTTAATGATGAATCAGAAGTAGTAAAAAAGGCTCAGGAGTTGACAAAGGACAAAACAACAGATATAGAAAAAATTGATGCTATATATGATTATGTAATATCTAACATTACATATGATAATGAAAAAGCAAGAACAGTTAAAAGCGGATATCTTCCGGTGGTGGATGATATATTAAAAAGCAATAAGGGAATATGCTATGACTATTCATCCGTGTTGGCTTCAATGCTTCGCTCTCAAAACATACCAACAAAGCTTGTTACAGGTTATGCATCACATTTAAGCGTATATCATGCTTGGAATGAAGTGTACACAGAAGAAACAGGATGGATTAAGCTAAATGAAATGTACTTTGATGGATTACAATGGAGAATGATGGATTCTACCATAGCATCTTCAGCAAAGCAATCAAATAGCCCAAGAGTTACTGAATATACTAATAAATTATTAGATAGTAAAAATTATACGAAAAAATTTGAATATTGATAAATTCCTTTCTTTTAAAATAAAAAATGCCTTTATGGCATTTTTTATTTCATTTTTTTCGCCATTGAATCTGCATCCATGGCATATACAAGTGCATTTTCTTTTGTTATTAATCCTTTTTCATACAGTTCCATGATACTTGAATCCATGGATTTCATTCCCTTGCCGTCGTTAGAATATATTACGCTGTTTAGCTGATGAACCTTAGAGTCTCTTATTAAGTTAGAAACGGCATTGTTTGTAAGCATAACCTCAAAAGCTGCAGCCCTGCCTACTACAGGAGAAGGAATGAGATGCTGAGATATAACTGCCTGAAGCTGCATAGAAAGCTGAACTCTTACCTGCTGCTGTTGATTAGAAGGAAATACGTCAATAATTCTATCTATGGTGTTTGCTGCACCTGTTGTGTGCAGTGTTGAAAGAACCAGATGACCGGTCTCAGCTGCAGTAAGTGCAATTTCTATGGTTTCAAGGTCCCTCATTTCGCCTATGAGCATTACATCAGGTGCTTGTCTAAGAGCAGAACGAAGTGAAGCAACGTAGCTTTTCGTATCAGTGAAAATTTCCCTTTGGCTTACAATAGATTTTTTATGCTTATGTATGTACTCTATGGGGTCCTCAAAAGTCATGATGTGACAGTTGCGCTGGCTGTTTATTTTATCAATAATGCATGCAAGTGTAGTGGATTTTCCACTTCCTGCTGGCCCTGTCAGTAAAACAAGTCCCTTATTTTTTTTGTATAAATTCATAACAACATCGGGTATTCCAAGCTTTTCAGGGTCTGGAAGCTCGAAGAAAACAACTCTTATTACTGCAGCATAAGAATTTCTCTGCATATAAGCACTTACTCTGAATCTTCCAAGCTTGGGAATTGAAAAGGAAAAATCCATATCTCCATCTTGGTATAACGAGTTAATGTTGTCATTTTTAGCAATTTTAAAAATGTCATAAATTATAACGTATGTTTCTTCGGCAGTTAGTGGAGAATCATTTTCTGAGACTATTTCCCCCATCAATTTGTATGATAGGGGTCTGCCGGCTATAATAAAAATATCAGATGCTTTTTTTTCTATTGCAGTTTTAAAAATATCAATAATTTTCATGATTAAAATCCTTCCCATAGGTCTAAAGTTTCTTCTTCATATACAGGTTCTTCAATTGGCGCCAAATTCCAAGTTTCAATATCATAATAAGGAAGATTTTTCTCTTCATCATACATAACTTTTAGTGTTACGCATAACTTTTGATTTTTATCGCCTAAAGTTTCATAATACAAAACCAGTGACTCATCATTTAAGTTAATTATAGAAATGCCATATATTTTAACCACAGACTCAGCGGCGTTGTTCATAAATGTTTCTTTTGTGGATTCTATGCTTAAATTTTCGTTTATAGACATTAATGTCACATATATTTCAGCTAATCTTTCCTCAGCTATACCCTGTATACGGTAATAATCATGGTAAAAAACCTCAGACTTTTTTGCCAGTTTTAAATCTGAATATGCTGTGTTAAATGATAGAAAAGAAAAGACAGTTAAGCACAATACAACAAATATTATAATTATGATTGTGCCTCCCAAATTCATTGAAGTATTGGACATTTTATTGCTTTTGTTATCCATATTACCACCTGCTTTCAATATCTGGGAAAAATTTTTGAGTGTGTATTTCATATATTACATTATCATTTGTATCTTTATTTGTTCCAATGAATGGATATGGATATACCTTTTCAGAGGTAATACTAATACTCTTTAGTTCTCCATATGGGTACAATACATTGTTAACCTTCACTGTTATAATGTATTCCTTGTCTTTTTCATTACATAAGTTCCAATTTTTATCATAATAATTGATAAAAATACTTTCATTTT